>CAMDDA010000309.1 GCA_945890755.1 Candidatus Kuenenia stuttgartensis | reverse complement strand
TGCCACCGACGCGCTGATCTACGCCGCCAATGATGTGCTCGCCACCCACTCCCTGCTCGCAGAACTGATGAGGCGGCTCGAAACACTCCGCCAGACGGCTGCCCGATGTTTCGGGTACGTCGACCGTGTTCATCTGGCTGACTGCTGGCAGGAGTATGGCCCGTTGACGCACGACACGCAGCTCCGTGGTGCAATCGTATGCGAAGAGATGCGCGCCAACGGTATCCATATCGATCAGGAGCGTCGCGAGCAGAAGCTCCATGAACTCGACGCAATCCTCGAAGAGCACGGCAGGGCGCTCATGGCCGCAGGCATTCCCATCGCGGGCGGCGGGTCGGCGAAAGCAATCCAGCGGCGGCTCGAAAAGATCGCCGCCGAGAACCCGCATCTGGAGCTGGCGCTCACGCCCGGCGGCAAGTTTTCAACGAAGGCGGAGGATTTGGCCGAGGCGGCGGCGTACGACGAAGGTGGCGTGCTCCTCAAGTACGTCGAGCGAAAGGCCGCCGAGAAGCTCAGGAACACGTACATCGAGAAAATGGGCGCCCGGCTGCATCCCAAGTTCGGAATCCTGATGCGCACCGGACGGACGAACTGCACCGGGGACCTCGCGCTTCAGACGATTCCCAAGGAGCTGAATGCGACGGCCGCAACGGTGACTGTCCGCAAGTGCATTGTGGCCAGCCCCGGCCACGAGTTCGTCATGGCGGATTTTTCGCAGATCGAACTGGTCGTGCTCGCCTTCGCGTGGAAACACCAATTCCAGTTTGGCACGCGGCTCCACGACGTCATCAACTCAGGGCAGGACGTGCACCGGATCATCGCCGGCAAGGTACTCGGCATCAATCCGGATCAGGTGACCAAGGACCAGCGGCAAGGTGCCAAGGCGATCTCGTTCGGCGCGCCGGGCAGGATGGGGCCGCAGACGCTCCAGAAGCTCGCCAAGAGCAATTACGGCAAGGACCTGTCGATCCATGAGGTGGAGGCGGCGCTCGCAGCCTATCGGTCCGCCTTTCCCGAGTTGACTGTCTTCCTCAACCGACACCCGGAGCGCGGCGACGTGGATGTGGGGCTCGAAGTGGCCCGGCATCTGCGGCTGACACCACGGTCATTTGATGAGGCGGCGGGTGTTCATCACTTCGACAAGAAGGATTCCGATGAGCCCAAAGGCTGGATCGGCGGCATGCTCTTGAAGGTTCTGGGCCGTCCAGCGCCGCTGTACCCTGACGGCCGCCCCTACGAGTCCGAGAAGGTTGCCTACCTCTGGGGCGCGGCACAACGGCTCGCGGCCATCGTGCCCGGCAACGAGAAGGAGCGTACCCGGCTCGCCGAGCAGCTTCGGCTCCGGCGGCCATCCCGTGAGCTGCAACGGGCCATCGTTAGCCATTTCGACAAGACGCCCGTCCTGTCTGCGACGGGCCGCATCCGAGCGGGCGCACGAGCGACGGCGAGCAGGAACACCATCTTCCAGTCCGTCGCGGCCGACGGCGGCCTGCTAGCCCTCTGGAAACTCTTCCGCGCAGGCTACCGGCTCGTGGCTTTCATCCACGATGAGATCGTGGTTGAGATCCCCGTCAGCTCCGACCGCGAAGCTCACACTGCCGAGATCGCGCGGCTCATGATCGAGGGCATGCACGAGGTCATCCCCGGCATGCTCGTGAAAGTCGAGGCGTTCGTGTCGCCGTCATTCAGCAAGTCCGAGGCGGTCTTCACGAGGGAATATCTCGCCTCGTGATACGTCTACGACCGTGGCCTTCTCGGCGGGCGGGTCGGTTTCTTGGGAAACTTCTCGTCGAGCGTAGTCCAATCCGGGAAACCGTCGAAGACCGTGGGGCCGCGGCCAATCAGGTAGACGCCCGCGTGTGGCGCCGCCCGGAGCAGGCCGAGTTTCTCCAGAACTGCCCAAGATGGGTTGAGAACGCCAACCAACGCGGAATCAATCAGCTCCTGATCTTTCTTTGAATCCAACTGCGCGTGAATTTTTGGGCCGAGCTGGAGGCGATTGTGGTGGCGAATCTTGCGACATATCCTGTCGGCAGTACCTCGTTTGTATGCCAACTCCTCGGTAACAGATTGCAAGTCGTGCAGCGCTCGTCCAACGATCGCAGCTCGCGGCTGTCGCCTCCTCCCTGCCCACCACAACGCGGCTTGCAGTAGTTCGTCCTTGTTGGCGTCGACCAGTAGAGGACGCGCTTCCTCAAGTCGGTCTTCTTGCTCAGCGACATCTTCGGCTATCTGGAGGGTGTGCGTGGGAGGGCTATGTTCGTCTGTCTGCGTCGGGCACGATCCGCCCGCTGCTTGATCCATGTGAGTGATCGTGCGGAGATCATCGATCGCGGCGATGCTTCGATCGGATGTCGCGCCCGCCTTGCCGGCCGTGCCCCTCTTCTCCTGAGTTCGATCCTTGGCGCGGGGACGCATCGGCGGCAGGAGCGTTGCTGAACCCGCTCGACGGGCAGCCTTGTCCGGCGTCCCAGTACCCGGACGCTTTTCATTCTTGTTCCGCTTCGTGGAGGACTTCTTTGCAGACGTGTTTTTCTTCGCCCGTTCGTTCACCTTCTTCTTCGCCTTCTTCTTGGCAGGCTTCTTCAAGGTTGCGGACTTCTTCTTTCGCTTTGCCACAGGGTCACCTCACCCTTCTGACGCGAGTGCGAAGCAACTGCGCGGCGAACCGTTGAATGAGTTGATCACCACCTGTACGGCTAAACTCGTCCAGATCGACTGACAGGTGGGCGTCGGCGGCCTCATGGAACACTTCAGACGCCGAGGTCGGCACTCGCCCCATCGCCCGGGAGTGGTTGGCGACAAGTTTGGTGGCGATGCCTTTGCACAGTTCCACCATTGCCTCGTCGTTGGCTGTGTAGCCGGAAGCATTGTGCAGGCCGGCCTGCTTGCCGCCGCCATGCCGCCTGCGCCATTCCGCGAGCAGCCGCAGGGGATTCACCGGCCGGTCCAGAGTCGCGTCCTCTTTCGGGGCATGCACACCACCCCATCCGATCCTGTTGGCCGTGTCGAGCAGCACATTCAATGCGTCATGTACTTCGCGTGCGGCAGCGGAGTCGAGCGCAGAATCCTCTCCAACGGCACCGCCGCGCAGCGGTTCTATGGCGTCGGACGCGGCGGCGACTACGGTTTCGATCGCCTTCGCAAGGATAGGCCGAGAGGACTCTGCGACACGATCTCGCGGTTGGTGCGGGTACACAAACCGGAACTGGAGATGAGCGGCGGAGTTGTAGACGCGACGCGCCCACCCCAACGTGCGATGCTTCGAGCCGGTGCCGACTAGGTCACGAAGCCATGCAAGGTGGCAGAGCAATCGGAGCACCGTGTCGTCTTTCGCAATCGCCATCGTGCCTACCTTCTATGCCATGGAAACTGGCCGCACCGAATGCGGAGAATACCCCTCCGGCGCTAACGGGCCAAGCGTCTGTCAAGGTCGCGCGAGGATATCGACCGCATAGGTGCGCCAGACCCGCGCATAGGCGCAACCCCACGCCGCGTCGTGGCTCGCGCGCTCGAACTCATCACGGTCCACGTCGGGCTGCTTGGCGAGGCTGTCGAGGGAGTAGTTCCACGCCAACGCATGCCCCCACTCGTGCAAAACTGTCTCAATCGCCCCCTGCTCATCCAGACGATTGTTGAGCCGGATGACGAACCGTGACGGCCGCCGGATGCACTCTCCCAGCGTCGTTTTCGGTAGCCATGCAGTCCTGATGACCACAGGCTTTCCCGTAGGGCACAGTTTCCGGAGTCGCGACACGACCCTACGAAACTCATCGAACCCTTTGCGGGTCAAGAAGCTGCCAGAGTAACAGGTGCCGGCCAGAGACGCCGCCTTGAAGCCAGCCGCCTGCATCTGGCACACGACTGTTCCGGGTGCCACACGTCGTGCCGCCTTGCTGATGGTTTCGGGAATCATTGATCGCGCGAGCGTCAGTGTCGCTCGTCAGTGCTCATATGGCTCTTCGGTCTCATCGTAGCGCAGCCTCCGCGGCGCGCAAGGGCAGTAATGCACTTCCTGCTCACCGTGACCGCGTAAGCGCGGTGATTCACTGCGGAAATTTCCACAGTGGTTCTGCTTCGTGCGGTGCGCATACGGCGCTACGATCTGAGTTACGGCTTGCGGGCCCAGCTCGCAGCCAAGAAGCAAGACGCACCGTAGGACCAGAGATCATGAGACGAAATGAACGCCGCGGCAGCCGCCATTCGTTCGGCGGCAGCAACAGCAACAGCGTTAGCGTGGCGGCCCGTACATCGGCCGGCGCCGGAATCACGAGGGCAAGCCCCGGCGATGTTGTCCGGCAAGGCTGGGTGCAGCTCTCCGAGCGTGTGACGTTGCGGCCCGGCGACAGGGTGCGGGTCAGCGGCGGGCCCTATTGGGAACAGCCGAGCCCTGACGGCGGCGTTACGAAGGTGCGGATGGGTGAACGGGGCATCATGGTCTTCGAAGAGTACTGTCGACTCGGGAAAAGCCAGTGGGTCGTCGCCCGCGGCGAGAGCGGGTATGCGGCACTACACGTGGGCCCGGAGGAGCGGTCCTCCGAGGTTCCGGGGCTCGTGCGGCGTCCGTACAGGCTCCGCCGTGTCAGGGCAGCCGAATCCCAGCGGAGGTCAACGCCTGCAGACGTGTGCGGTCGCGCGAAGCCCCGTAGCCGTCGTCGGCCCGCGCATCGACAGGGGACGCGATGAAGCCGACACATGAAAATCTGACGGCCGAGGTCATCAAAGCGCTCCGAGTGTTGAAATACTCCTTCTACAGTTGCTATCGCTTTCAGGAGGAGCGGCTGGAGGAGCTGGTCAACCTGCTGCGTGAGGCGGAGAGCCGTGGCATCGTGGTGACGGAAGCCGTGGATCTTGTCGACGCTTCTTTCTGGCTGCAGGTGATCGCCAACAACCTGACCTACCTCGACCTGCTTCTCCGCTTCGCAACCGATCCGGGGCCGAAAAACCTACGGGCGCTGATTCAAATGCACGGGCCTGACCGGAAGCGGGCCAAGGCGCAGGTCGAGATACTGGAAGAGCAACTCAAGCAGCGACTGGCCCGGTTCAAGGACATGCCGCCGGATGAGGCGTTCGAGCTGATCCGGGACAACCGTGCCCGGGTGTTGGCGGCGCACCTACATGTCCGGTCGGGGTATGGCGGCACCGAGTTGGCCGCGATGTTCAAGATTCCAACCGGTACGGCCTACGAGTGGCTCCGCTGGTTCGATCGTCTGCCCGAGGGCCTGCGCGAAGCGGCCCTGAGATTCATCGATCGGGAGGGATTCATGATGGTCGTAAACATGCCGCCCATGGTCACGAACAGGCACGCGCCGCCGGGCGGTCCGCCGTCAGCAGGATGACCAACGACCTGCCTGCCCTACGAGCCATTTCGGCCCCCACGAACCTTCCCGGAATTTGGGTACAGCAAACTCGCACTCGAACCCGTGCCGCACCGACGGAAGCGGCGATCACCCGTGCCTTTCACCGGGATTCGGCGACAAACCACGGGAAAACATGCCTGATTACTGCCCCGAGGCTCGTAAAATAATGTGCACAGACCGTTCGCCGCCGCGTCAAAACCTCAACAAAACTGAGCACTTTGGATCGTTCAAAAGGAGATTTTGCGGGTCTGTTAACGCCCGTACCGGCACCTCACCCCGCCGGCGATTCACCACCATCAGCCAAGGAGGGCACTACCGATGGCCACCCCCAGCAAATACAGCAGCCCCGAAGCCAAGAAGCTGCTGACCATGATCGCGAATATCCGGCGAAACACGTCCGGCGACCCGAAATACCACTCCGGCCGCAAGAAGAAGGAGTACGCGTCGCCCTACTTGGAGTACCTCGACAAGGCGCGGCGGGTGTCCCAGAGGATGCCCCAGATTTACGACTACGACCCACAGCACATCGACGGCACCCGGTATGCCGACTGGACCGAAGGGGAGCGGGTTCTGGACGACCTGATCCACGAATGCCAGCGGTCCTTGGAGGCCATTCGGGAGGCAAAACTGTATTGGGAAAACAGGCCGCAGGCACCGGCGCCGGGGTATGGCCGGCCGTAGGGAAGTAGCCGACGTCTGAATGCTAAAAAAAGCGGCCGGGGTGTACTTCAACCCCGGCCGCTCTCTGCTCGTCAGGCGAGTCATCCCATCCACGCCCGACACGCAGTCCGATAGCCACATGACGCGCACGAGACGGTAGACGGCGCCGGATAGAACACGCCCGACTCGATAGCCCGCCAGACCCGTTCCACACCCGCCAAGGTCCGTTTCACGTTCCCCGGCTCGACCTCGCGAACGTGCTCCTCGACGACCGGTTCTCGGGTCTTCGTCAAAACCAGAAACCGCGTCTGGACCTTCTTCCCCGGACTGATCTCCGAGGCGAGGTGGCTGTACAACAACAACTGCTCGCCTGAATCCTCGACCTGCTCCTGACTCCATTTCCCGCGGCTGGTCTTGATGTCGGTCACCACCAGCGCGTCGGCGTCCTCGGTCAGCAGGTCCACGCGGCCATAGAGATCCGGCACGCCCTCCACCAGCATGCCGCGAATCTCCTCTTCCACGCCCAGCACCCGCCCCGGAACGCTCGCTGCGGGGCTGGCCAAAAACGCCATGAGCATTCTCGCGGCCAGATCATCCAAGGATTCGCGGGTCTCCTTGCTGCCGAACTTGATCGCGTCCGGGTCGTGGCCCAACAACTACAGCGATGGCTTCGACACTTGCTGGCGAAGCGTAGCCGTCACTTCGAATACCGCGTCCGGCTGGCCACTTCGCGTGCGAGCGAATTGGGCGACGTTATAGCCGTTTTCAACAGGTGCAGACTCAGTGAAACAACGCACTCGCAGCCACAGTTCCGCTGAGTCACAAAATGCGTCTGGAAGCGGCTTGTCTATTGCGATTGAGATTCCCCATTGCCGCGGCTCAAAGTTATTGCCGAGCGACACCCAGTCTCTGCCATCACGTGAGATTTCAATCGACGAGGTGCCGCGTCCCACACCCCCCGGCTCGCGGAAGAAATCCCAGCAACTCGTAGCAGCCTTCAAGTGCACCGACTCCGCGATACCGCCAAAGTCGAAGCGATAGACGAGCACGCCCTCCTTGTTGTTGGCTTCGGGCGCCCAGTAGGACACCCTTGGAAACATGAACTGGTCCATCCACTTCTTCATGCCGATGTTCTTCACAAGGAACGTGTCGGCGTCTTTCTGGTGGACATCCCGAAGAGCGAAACGAAATACCCGCTCGTCACGCTGAATCAGAGCCGGTTGCAGCATGAGGGCGGCCGCTGGGTCGGCGACCGCCTCGACGTTGGGAGGGCGAATGGCGACCGCACGCGATGCAACACCGATTGTTGACGGCAAGGGCTTATTCCAGCCGAAACGCTCGTGGGAAGGCCATTCCAACGCCGGCATCAAGTAAATTCCGCAAAGAATGAGCCCTGCTGACGCGATACCAGCAACCGCGGGGCGTCTCAGCGTCGCGACGACACGGCGGAATTCCTTAAAAATCGATCGCACGCCGGTTGCAGCATTTTCCACATCTGCGAGTGCGGCTGATAACTCACCGGCTGTTTGGAGTCGAGCCTCGCGTTGCTTGTCGAGGCACTTCTCGACGATCGCAGCCACTTCCCGAGGGACCGCCGAGTTGATCGACCGCAGTGGCCGAGGCCGCTGCTCGTGGATAACTCGGGCAGCCTGTGCCAGCGGCAGACCACGAACCAGATGTGGTGGCTGGCCCGCGAGCACTTCGTAGAGCACTGCGCCGAGCGAGTAGACATCGGCGCGGGCGTCTATGTCTCCGGATTCGCCCGACACCTGCTCTGGGCTCATGTATTGCAGCGTGCCGATCACCTGCCCCACTTCGGTCAAAGCCGTAACCCGTTCACCAACCCCGGGGCCGCGCGCCACCCCGAAGTCGATCACTTTCGGGTGCCCGAGGCCGTCAACGAGCAGGTTGCTCGGCTTCAAGTCCCGGTGCACGATGCCCCGCTCGTGGCCATAGGCGATCGCATCGCACACCTGACGAAAAAGCCCGAGCCGCTCCGTCACCGACAGGTGCCGCGACGTTACGTATTCTGTGATCGTTAGCGCATCTGGGACGAGTTCCATCACGAAGTACGGCAACTCGGCCCCCGCGACTTCGTAGGTGCCCGCGGAGAATACCTGCGTGATCCACGGATGCCGAAGGCTCCCGAGCGTCGAAACCTCCCGCACGAATCGGCGAATAGAGTCGCGCGTAAAAAGCCCGGGTCGCATCACTTTCACGGCCACTTGGCGGGAGGGGTTTAGCTGCTCCGCCTCGTAAACGCGCCCCATGCCTCCCTCGGCGATGAAGCGAGTCAGTGTTACGTCGCCGAGCGAACGCCCGAGAAGCGGATCGGCTGCGTCGCGTTCCGGCAATTGTCCGATGGCCTGCCAGAGCGACTCGACCGCGAAATCCCCCCCAGCGTC
>CAMDDA010000308.1 GCA_945890755.1 Candidatus Kuenenia stuttgartensis | reverse complement strand
GTGCGGCGGTGGTCGGCACGACCGGCATCGACCGCGTGAGCTGTCGTGACGCCTTTCGCGACTATGCAGGCATCGACCTCTCGGCGGCAACGGCCGACGACCTGGCAGCGGCGATCGATCGGACGGGGGGTGCGGTGCCGGCGTCGAATGCCGCCGAACCCGAGGCCGACCGGTGGGATCGCGGCTTCGAGCAGCTGCTGGCCGAGGTGGTGCAGCCCCGGCTCGGCCGCGGCCGACCGACGCTCCTCGAGGCCTGGCCGGCCTCGCAGGCCGCATTCGCCCGGCTCGACCCCGCGGTGCCGGGCACGGCGCTGCGGTTCGAGCTCTTCGTCGAGGGTGTCGAACTTGCCAACGGCTGGGAGGAGGAGACGAGCCGCGACGTGCTCGCCGCCCGGATCGCCGCTGCCAATCGGGCCCGGGAGGCGTCGGGCCGCAGCGTATTGCCGACGCCCGCACGACTACTCGCCGCGCATGGCAGCGGAATGCCCTGCGGCGTCGGTGCTGCGCTCGGCTTCGACCGGCTCGTCATGCTCGCCGCGGGGGGCGACTCACTCGCCGCCGCCGGCTGGCGACCGCACGACTGACGTCACGAGCCACCGCTCCGTGGCCCGACCACCGGTCGTGGAAACCACCGGCTCGACCACCAGATCGAGCCGGCTGCCGCCGCGAGACGCGCTGACCGCCCACGAGCCCGGCGTCTCACCGCTGCCGATGCAGCGGATGCGTGCACGCTCGGCGGCACACCACACGGCCGCATCATCGACGTGTGCGGCGGCATCGGGACCGCACATGCTGCGGGCATCGTCAGAGCGACCATCACACACGGCCTCGAGCCAGAAGCCGGCAGCCGCCTCGGCCCGCGCCGCGGCGAGCCAGCGAGCCGTAGCCGCGGCGGTCACGGCCTGGGCCCCGAAGCCGAGTGCGAGCGCGAGGCCGGCCACGGCAGCGAGTCCGCCGGCCTTCGCCACGCCGCTGCGGCTGACGTCCCGCACGGCCACCACCGCGAGTGCCACGCCGACGAGTGGCACGACCCAAACCACGGGGCTCACGAGCGCGAGCGCCGATACACAGCCGATGATCAAGGCCGCGACCGCGAGGCTGCTCACCGGTCGATATCCCAGGGAATCCTCGGCGGCCGAGTTTCGGTGGGCAGCGTGGCCGTGATCGTCTTGTTCCCCGCTCATGGCATCCCCTCCTCGCCCCGCTTCATCGGCCCGGAGAAAAGATCGTCATCTCGCTGGCCAGAATCTCCCGCCGGGTTGCATGGCGTTTGATGAAATCGTCGCCGGGATCGAACCGTCGCCCGGGCACTGCATAGGGACCGTTCGCCGTCACGCCACGGGTCCACCAGAGCCACCAGCGGTCGGGGGCGAGCCCCCAGAGCATGCTGGCGTCCGGCGGCATGGGGATCGCGTCTACCCGCACAGGCGCCAGGTGGAGGGAGAAGGCGGTCACCTCCGCGGTCATCCAGCCTGTCGCGATCGCCAGCAGGGCGGCGCCGATCCGCTCCACGAGCTTGGGAAACCGAACCTGGCTGGCGGCGTTGAGGCCCAGCGTGACCGCGAACAGCAGTCCGGCAGTGCCGCCGAAGAGGGCCCAGAACGCCACGAAATCGAGAAAGTAGTGGCAGTCCGGCAGTTGGTGATCGAGCCAGCCGGCGAACGTTTCGTACCACGCGCCGGCCAGGGTTCCGGCGGCGAGCACGCAGAGAAACGACACACCGGCAGTCCACAGGCCGCGCCAGCACAGGCTGCCGGCCACCACCAGCATGATGGCCACGAGACACAGATTGATGATCATCGCTTCAGTCCCGCTTGAGCACGCGTTGCACTTCATCGACCGACGTCACCCCGTGGGCGACGAGCCCGCGGCCCACGTCCTTGAACGCCGCCATGCCGTCGTGCGTCGCCGCCTGGACGAGCACCTTGTGGTCGACCTGCTTGGCGATCGCCTTGTTCACGGTCGCCCCGGCGGCGACCTGGAACATCGCCGTTCTGCCCAGGTAGCCGATCCCGCCGCAGTCCGCACAGCCGTCCGCGGCGGGCTTCTTGATCTGGACCGCCGCGGCGTCGGGTAGCTTGAGCCATTCCAGCAGTTTGCCCGACGGCTTGATCGCCTCGGCACAGTTCGGGCAGAGCTTGCGAATCAGCCGCTGCCCGAGACTCATCAGCAGTTCGCGGGCCACGGCGTCGCGGGGCATGCCGGCGGTCAGCACGCGGTCGATCGCCTCCGCCGCACTCCCGGCTTCCACGCCGACGACGACAAGGATCTCAGAAGCCAAGGCTGCCAACTCCGACGCCAGCGACGCATCGGCATCCAGTCGCGGCACGCAGATGACCGTCGGATACTTTTGCCGCGCCGCCCGCAGGGCATCGACGGCCGTCGCGTGTGGGGGCTGTCCCCAGCGGTAGGGTTCGACGTTCTGCATTTCGCCGACTGGCCGGGCCGCCGACTCGATGACCACGAACTCCCGCGTGAGGCGGTCGGCCGACATGAGCAGTTGGGAAACCGTCGTCGAAAGCCCTTCGCCGGCCGGAGACGACACGATGACGAGCCCCTGCTCGTAGCCGATGTTTTCCGCGACGATCTGGCAGAGTTTCTCGTCCATGCCCAGGTCGGCCAGTGATGAAAACCGGGCGCGGGGCTTGTCGATCCCGATGACCACACGCCGCACCGCGCCCGCCGACTCCTTTTTCACCGCGCAGGGCAGACGATTGCGGCCGACCGTGATGGCGAACGAACCGGTGGGGTGCCCGGAACCGAAGCCGCTCACCGCTTTCAGCGCCTCCAAGACCGCCGCCATGCCTTCCCGATCGAGCGGCGGCGACTGCCGCCAGTGCTCGACCCGACGCCGCTTTTCCCGCCGCATGATCAGCTGCCGAGCCGGCTCGTACACGCCGTCGACGCGGTGGCTCACGTGGGCGTTCTCCTTGTCGAAATCGATCCTGATCTGAGATGCCCGCCCGGCGACGGCCCGCTGCACGAGCCGGCGCAACTCGGCGTATCCGGGCAGTTCCTCGAGCCCCGCGGGACGGCCATCTCCGGCAAGCTCGGCCGCCGTGATGATCCCGGCATCGGGCAGCACCTCCCCCAGCGGCGGCAGCGGCGGCGGCAGCCGCACCCCGAACCGCCTGATCAAAGGATTCACGTTCTGTTCGAGACGGGCGTAGCTGCAGAGGCGGGCGTCTGGCTGGGCGGCGGCGTCACGATGCCACACATACGCCGCCAGCGGTGCGATCCACGCCACGGCCGTGACGAGCAGGGCCAGGACCGACAACGGCAGCCACCAGCCCGCGACCGCGGCCACGAAGAACGGCCCCGTCAGGAGCGGCAGCCAGAGCGTCGAGAAGTCGGACGTGCGGGCTTCGTCTTTGGCGAGCCACTCGGTCGATGCCACCCAGCCGATCACGAGCAGGCACCAGAGTCCCAGGGTCAGCAGCGACACGCCGCCCCCCGAGCCCCGCGCGAACGTGAGTTCTTCCGGCGGCGGAGGCACCGCCGCAGCGGCTTCGGCGGGGGACAATTGGCTCATCGCCGGGCGACCTTCGGCAGGCGGCTCGTCCGCCACAGACCGACCGCTGCCGAGCAGGCAGACGGCGGAGACCACCAGGCCGGCAGCGGCATGGCGAACAAGATCCGGCAGCGGCTTCATCAACTGACTCCGATGCCCTTGAGCGCCATCATCAGGGACTCGCGGTTGGGGGCGATCTCGAGCGCCGCCTCACGGTCGATGAGCCCCTGGTCCACCAGACTCTTGAGGCTCATCGTGAAGTCCTGCATGCCGTCGCGGAACGATTTCTTGATGTGGTCGGCCAGTTGGTGGTCCTGCGCCTCGAGCACGTACTTCCTCACCAGCACGTCGAAGAACATGACCTCCACCACCGGCACCCGGCTCACGCCCGGCTTGATCGACTTGAGCAGTTTCTGGGCGACGATCCCCTTCATATTGAAGGCGATGGCGCTGCGGATCGCCGCATGCTCCTCCTGGGGAAACAGGTCGAGAATGCGGGTCACGGTGCTCGGTGCGTTCGCCGCATGGATCGTGCCGAAGACGAGATGCCCCGTCTCGGCGGCGTGGATCGCCGTCTTGAAGGTCTCCACGTCGCGCATCTCGCCGACCACGATGATGTCGGGGTCTTCACGAACCGCATGCTTCATCCCGATCTCGAAGCTCCGCACATCGGTGCCGATCTCCCGCTGGTTGATCAGGCACTTGTCGTCGGTGTAGACAAACTCGATCGGATCCTCGAGCGTGAGGATGTGCTTGCGGTAGTTCTGGTTGATGTAATTGAGCATCGAGCCGATCGTCGTGCTCTTGCCGGAGCCGGTCACGCCGGCGAGGAGCACGAGCCCCTGATCGAGTTGGCAGAGCCGCTCGATCGACGGCGGCAGAAAGAGCCCCTTGAAGTCGGGGATCGTGTTGTTGACACGGCGGGCCACGAGGCCGAGTGAGCCCTGCTGATAGAGGAGGTTGACGCGGAACCGCCAGCGGATGTCGTCGACGACGCAGGCATAGGCGAAGTCGGCCCCGCCGTCGTGCTCGAGGATTTTCCGCTGCCGCTCGTCGAGCATCGGCAGACAGAGCCGCTTCATCTGCTCGTCATCGAGTTTCGTCGCCTTGAGCGGCTGGAGCGCCCCCTTCACTCGCATGTAGGGGGGCTGGCCGACCTTGAGATGCAGATCGCTCCCCTGCAGTCTCACGAGGGCCTCGAACAGCCGGTCGATCTCGAGTGCCGGCCGTGGCCCGAGCGCCGCACGCACACCCTTCTGCGACTGTTCGGCAGGCAGATCGATCGTGGCCATCGTTCTCGGAATGCGGCGGAGGCTGGACAGGCGGCGGGGCAGGACGACTGACCGGGAGTCCGACCCCTGTTTCAGATGGCAACGGGACGGACGGGGATTCCACGGCGTGCGAACAGTTCCTTCACCTGCCCGATCGTACACTTTCCGAAGTGGAAGATGCCAGCGGCCAGCGCCGCATCGGCCCCGCCCTGCTGGACTGCGTCGGCGAGGTGCTCGGGAGCGCCCGCGCCGCCGCTGGCCACGACCGGAATCCGCACCGCCCGGCTGACGGCCGCCGTCATCTCGAGGTCGTACCCCTCGCGGGTGCCGTCGCGATCCATGCACGTGAGCACGATCTCGCCCGCCCCCAGTTCCTCGACCCGTCGGGCCCAGGCGACCGCCTCCAGACCTGTCGGTACGCGGCCGCCGTTGATGAACACCTCCCACGCCTCGCGGCCGTCACGGATCACCCGCTTCGGGTCGATGTTGACGACCGTGGCACAACTGCCGAGCCGGTCGGCCACGGCCGTCACGAGCTCGGGTGTCTTCACAGCCGAGGAATTGATGCTCACCTTCTCCGCACCGGCCTGCACGAGCCGGGCCGCATCGTCGAGTGTGCGAATGCCTCCGCCGACCGTGAATGGCATGTAGATCGTCTCCGCCACGCGCCGCACCATGTCGAGCACGATGCCGCGATCCTCGTGGCTGGCGGTGATGTCGAGAAACACGAGCTCGTCGGCCCCCTCCGCCTCGTAGCGGGCGGCCACCTCCACCGGATCGCCGGCATCGGCCAGCTCCAGGAACCGGGTGCCCTTCACGACCCGCCCCTGCTCCACGTCGAGGCAGGGAATCACTCGTTTCGCAAGCATCAGTGCGGCCGCCCCTGGCCCGCGATCGTGCCCTCATCGGGACTCGACGCCGTCGCATACAGCCGCCGCGGCATGCGGCCGGCGAGGAACGCCTGGCGGCCCGCGAAGCAGGCGGCCTTCATCGCGTGGGCCATTCGCAGCGGATCGGTCGCGTGGGCGATCGCCGTGTTGAGCAGCACGCCGTCCACGCCCAGTTCCATCGCCTCGGCCACGTCGCTCGCGGTGCCCACGCCGGCATCGACGATCACGGGATAGTCGGGGTCGTCCTCCTTCAGATATTCCATGCAGATGCGGAGGTTGTTGGCATTGAGGATGCCCTGCCCGGAGCCGATCGGGCTGCCTGCCGGCATCACACTCGCCGCGCCCAGCGCTTTGAGTCGCCGGGCCACCACGGGGTCGTCGCTCGAATAGACGAGCACGGTGAACCCGTCGGCCACGAGCTGCGCCGTCGCCTCGAGCGTACCCACCGGGTCGGGCAGGAGCGTCTTCGGGTCGCCGAGCACCTCGAGCTTCACCCACTCGGCGCCGGGATTGCCGAGGTCACGGAGCAATTCGCGGCCCAGGCGGGCCACGCGCACGGCGTCGGCCGCCGTGTAGCAGCCGGCGGTGTTGGGGAGCAGCGTGTAGCGGGCGAGATCGATCGCATCGAGGATGTTCTCGCCGGCCGCATTGACGAGCCGTTCCCGCCGTACGGCCACGGTCACGCAGTCGGCCCCCGCGGCGGCGAGGCAGCGGGCCATTTCGGGATGCGTGGCGTACTTGCCGGTGCCGACGATCAGCCGGCTGGCGAGCGTCATGTCGCCAACGCGAAGCGGCCCATCCATGCAGCCAGCTGCCGTGTCGTCCGTCACCGTGGTCATCGCTTCACCCGCCATCCCTCGCTCCATTCAGCCGCCGCCCACGAGCGTCACGATCTCCAGGCGATCGCCGGCCTGCAGCACGCAGCCGCCCAGCCGTGCCCGCGGCACGACCAGTTCGTTCACCTCCACTGCGACGGGCCGGCTTTCGAGCCCGAGTTCCGCGAGCAGCCCGAGCGCCGTCTCCCCGGCCGCCACCGTTCTCGACTCACCATTCACCACGACCCGGATCGCGTCTGACTCGGCTGTCATCGCACCTTCGCCCCGCCACCGCGCGGCTTCGCGATATCGAGCGGCATGAGTTCCGACATGCCGGGCGTGCCGGCCATCTGTGAGTTCCACGGGATGCCGTAGGCCACGGTGACACCGGTCGAGACGTCGGTCACATAGAGCACCGACTGTGCCATGGTGGTGCCTGCCGGGCCACCGACCGCGGCCACCCCGGAGAGCAGCGTGAACCGCGGGTTCTTCACCTTGCCCGCCTTGATGTCGAGATCCTTGAGCACGTTGTGCCGGTAGGCACGCGTGAACTTCAGCGGCGTCTGACCGAGCACACCGCCGGAGAGATCGCCCGTCTCGAAGTCGAGCACGAAGAAGCCCTCGATGCCGTCGTCGATGTACGCCGTGCAGACGGCGAACGACTCCTCGACGAGCGATGACGCCGCATGGGCCCGCGGCAACGGCGCGGCCCGCAGCATGAGGCCGCCGATGACCGCCCCAGCGACGGACGCAGCGGCAACGACCAAGAGACCCGATAGCGATCGAATGTGCATGACGTTCACGAATGCCCGAGAGAAAACGGTTGCCACAGGCTACTTCGCCGGCGGCTGCTGAGCGGGAGCCGGCGGAGCAGGAGCAGGTGCAGGTGCAGGTGCTGGTGCTGGTGCAGGTGCTGGTGCTGGTGCTGGTGCTGGTGCTGGTGCTGGTGCTGGTGCTGGTGCTGGTGCTGGTGCTGGTGCTGGTGCTGGTGCTGGTGCTGGTGCTGGTGCAGGTGCTGGTGTAGGCGCCGCTGGTGCTGGTGCTGGTGCTGGTGCAGGTGCTGGTGTAGGCGCCGCTGGTGCTACCGCTTTATCTAACTTTTTTTCTAAATGTTTATTTTTAGATATTTGGTGCAATGTTTTGAATAATGATTTTTTATTTTCAGCAATGTTGTTTACTTTTTTATCTTTACCGCCGTTTTCATTTTTTGTTTCAACTATCTCGACGCTCTTATCGACGCTCTTCTCGACGCTCTTATCGACGCTCTTCTCGACGCTCTTCTCGACGCTCTTCTCGACGCTCTTCGCATTCTCAAACACTTTATTTATTTTTTCTTCGTGGTTTATTTCTAGATGACGCTGTTTCGTGCTTTTACTACGCATTTCAGTATTTTTTTCTTTCACTGCCTTATTTTTTTCATTATACCTCAACATCAGTTGTTGATATTCAAAACAAAGATTAGGATTCATTTTAAGTCGTGTTATATGTTTTACTATATATTATTAACTATGAAAATATTTTATTCTTTATATTAATAAATATTTTTTATTTTATGTATAATTATATTAAGTTTCAAATTATCTAAATACTTCAAACAAAATATTTTAAAATAAAAATATTTTGCAATAAAAATAATATTATTTTTCTTAAATTTTATTTTATATATTTAAGTTATAAAAATAGTATGGGGAATTATTTTAGCAGTCAAAAAGAAGAATCAATAAGAATTATTAACGAAGTTGACCATGTTCATGTTATCGTAACAAAATCTGATTTAAAAAATGAAATGGATGAAACGAGTGGTGTAAAAGATGAAACAATTCAAGACACTTTGAATAATGTTGAAGTAAACGAAAAAAAAACAGAACTCATTGATCTTGACACCAAATATCATGACAAAAACAATAAGTTTTTACAACTCAATGAAACTTTTAATGATTTTAATGCGTTGAATGATGTCATTTTTAAAAAGAATTTGAAAAAAAATAAATGTAAAAAAAATAAATGTAAAAAAAATAAAAAAAAACATCTTCAATGATTTATAAATTCTCTTTCCTAATGCATTATTTATTATCTTAACTCGTCTTTTATATTTTTTACAGCATCCGAGTTGTAAAAAGTAA
>CAMDDA010000307.1 GCA_945890755.1 Candidatus Kuenenia stuttgartensis | reverse complement strand
AGCAGGGTAAAACGCCGCCACTTTGCACACTTGGCCATGGTTGCCCCCTGTCCCCTGGATCGCCAGCGGTCATGCGGCCCGCAACAACCGTGCAGGCACCGCCGCTTTTGTGAGGGGGGAGGCTACCCCGACGGTGCGGTAGCGCCTAGGGGGTGCCTACGCAGGGCAAAAAGTGCCACTCATCAGCGTCTAGTCCGACTCGGATGCTTGGCTCCAGAATCCTCGAGGCGTAGCCTGCCTCCCTGGGACTGGTGGCCACGGAAGAGGGGGCGTCACAGGCCCTGCTTAGCGAACACCTTGGATCGATCTGAGATGGCCAGAAAGTCAAACTGCGGCAAGACTCTCGAAGCAAGAATCCGAGTCAACCGGGGATCCTTTGGCATAGAGCCTGCGCGCAACCGCGAGCGGCGTCTTGCGGGGTGCCAGCAAGGAGCGAGTCTCGCCGAGCGCACCCCCGAAGGGCGCAAGCATAGCGAGGGTCCAGATTTTGACTTGACGGACCTCCTCGAACCCGTACGCTGAATATACGGGCGTACATATGCGCACGCCTGTCCCCCATTTCCTAATCAGAGACGGAGTTTGCCGTGAAGTCTTCGTATTCAGCGTTGATGGTGTCGTTCGTTGCGGTTTCGGGTTTCGGGCTCGCCTCTGGACCTGGACACGCCGCCGCAGCCGAAGAGCGGATCGTCGCCCCAATCGAGGGAGTCAACAAGTTTACTGTCACTGTCACCGGCAAGGGGACGAAGTTCCGCATCGTGGTCAACACGCTGGGTGGGGCCGAAATTAGGCAGCCGAAGATAACTGGAAATGCCAAGCTCGTTCGTTCGACGGATATTGTCCGTGTGGGCGAGGACGGGCCGATGATTGGTGCCATCGAAAGGGAGTTTGAATTTATAGGCACTGCCGCGGGTAAGGCCGTCGTCGAGATTGTAA
This sequence comes from Candidatus Kuenenia stuttgartensis, assembly GCA_945890755.1. Classification (GTDB taxonomy): domain Bacteria; phylum Planctomycetota; class Planctomycetia; order Pirellulales; family UBA1268; genus QWPN01. The sequence continues at coordinate 4,269 of CAMDDA010000307.1, read as the reverse complement.
GGATCGAGCCGAGATCCCCGGATCCGATTTCTGAGAAATACACCGTTACGATTGAGTGATCCACACCCTGCGGGCATGAACGTGTGGAGTGCGGTGGCGGACGAGCCTTGAGTCCGTCCGCACCGCATTCGCACCAGTTTCTCGTTCGCTTGGAGCATGATCGATGATTTCTGGATACTTCTGGGGCGTATTGGCTGCTGTTCTCGTCGTCGGGATCGGTGCTGTGCTCGCATATCAGTCGATCCGACTCACTCGGGCTCCGGTCCCCCACGTTGAAAGGGTCCCGCCCCTGGGCCCACATCCACATCCTGATGGCCCTTCTCCACACGTCGGCCCCCCGGCACCACTCATCGAGGTGTCCGGTTGGGGGCGGTTTGTCGGTCAGGCCAGGCTGGAGACCGTCGATGAAGACGGTGAAGACGAAATGTTCATCCTCATGGAGGATCTCAGCTACGTGGATCGACACGGTCGCAGATGGACTGCCAAAAACGGGCTCAAGACCAATGGCGCATCGATTCCACAGTTCTTGTGGAGCGTGATGGGTAGCCCCATGACAGGCGCGTATCGTCGTGCAGCGTTTGTCCACGATCAGGAATGCGGGGAGCCTACCGCTACCACGGAAGAGGTGAACAAGATGTTCTATTCCGCTTGCCGTTGCGGAGGCACGCCAGACGTTGACGCACGTTGGATGTACTGGGCGGTCTCGCACTTTGGACCAAGCTGGCATTTCCAGAACGGGAAGCCTGTCTTTGCAATGCGAGCACTTTCAGCACCGGAAGAGCTCGCTATGAAGGCCCGGGAGTACATCCGAGACAACAACGTGCCACTCGAAGAGCTTACCGAGCTGGGCCCCTACGAAATGTTCGACGAGAACGGCGAGCCGAAGAGTCGGTGAGCACCGCCGGTTCGTCAGTCCTTCGTTTGCAATGGAGGCGCGTTATGTTGGCCCTCCCGCTCGCGTCGTTCACGATCCTCCCGTTCTTTTCGATGCATTTTTCCAAGTTCGATCAAGTCCGATGCTTGAGCCCATCGTTCCCTGTCAGCTTGAGCCTCAGCCATCGACAAACCCATGCTCTCAACCCGCTCGACCAAGGCTTCAAACGCCCTCATTTTTTCGGGTGAGGCACCACGAAGCTGACCAATCCCGCGGCGTTTGTCTGATAACCGTCCGCATAGTATGTGCGAAATTCTCGAAACTCCATCGCCTTCGTAGGAGGTCGGGTCTGCGCCAAGATCGATGAGCAGCAAGCAGAGGTCATACCGACCGAAATGCCCTTCAGCAGTTACAAGTGGTGAAGTTGAGACGCCTTCCGGCCTATTAAGGCTGGCGCCAAGCTCTGCAAGACGCGTAATCCGGTCCTTCTTGTCGGCGGCGCCCGAGGTAATGACAAAGTACACCGGCGTCCTGCCGGCAAAGCCGCGAAGCTTGCTCGGCAGGTTCGGCTCGCCCCCATGCTCAAACACAGGCCAAAAGTGGCCAAACACACTTCGGCTTGCCATGTGTGTGACCGAGTCTCCGGGCTGAAAGGCCCGTGGATTGCCAAAATCGCTTTCCGTGTAGACGTTGGGGTCGGCCCCTGCTTCCAGCAACAACCGAAACCTCTCCGGTTTGTCATCGCCGAACGCCCAGAGCAGCGGCGTCATCATTCCCTTGCCCGTGGCGTTTACATCCGCACCGGTTGCGATTAGCTTCTTCATGGCATCGAGATCATTGGCCGCAATTGCGTCACACAGATCGATGACCTTGGCATCCGTAAAAAAGTCGCCCGCCTTCCACCCGTGCTTCTCGTGCCACGACTGCTCGCCTAGAAGGCGACCACAGCCAACTGTGATGGCGAAACAAAACGGGAGCCATACGACCGGCGAAGCCCGCCATCTTTCACGGCCCAATTCAAAAACGCGAAGAATCATAGCCAAGAGTGTCCCGTGTTGGTGTCCCAGTGATGCCCTCTTGAACCAATAGGCCCCACAGCATGGCAGGCATCAGGTGAGCCTTGACTTCTACGGCGACAAGCCAGACGGTTCCGAGGGCACCACCAATTCCAGGCACGAGAACGGAAGTCACACCGGCCGCCAGCGCCTGACGGTCATACGGTCCATCGCGTCGCTCCGACGTGCCGAGGGCAGTTGGAATCCCAAACGTTGAGCCGAGCGTCTGTAAATGGGTCAGGAAATCGTAGTCGACATGAAACGCCCTGACGAGCTCCTGAGCCCGATTGTATCGTTCTAGGGCCGCATCGAGTTCAACGGGGTCCTGAAGGAACTGTCGGACCGTGTTTGTATGCAGACCGGCTGCATTGAACGTGATTCCTGCAGCGCCGGTGACGATCGACGCGGCGGACGCGAGGCCGCCGCCAAGGGAATGGCCAGTTGTTGTGAATGAGGCTCCCTCGAACCTCACCCTTGCCTGGTCAACCGCGGTTGCGAGCTTCATGGCATACTGATACTGAAACGAATCCCAGCCGAGGCCTTGCCACACGTTCTCGGCCCAGTCGAATCCCTTTCCGTCGAAAAACTCGCCGGCCGTGTCGTCGGTTCCTGCGAAGGCAAGGAGAAAAGTATTGTCCTCCTGCGCCGCGAAGTCTTGGTAGAGGACCGCCTTGAACCCGGGGTAAGCTTCGTCGTCGAGATCGGTATAAAGCATTCCCAGTATCGCGGGATCGGTTTCCTCGCCGAAGAGCCCTCCAAGAGCGTCTTCTGAAAGCCGCTGAATCGCGAAAGTCGGTAGGTCAGCATAGGAGTACACGCCCCGCGAAGCCATTGCCGACCGGACCTCGGGCTTGAACTGAAGATCGTGGTAGAAGAAGTCGTCACGGACCACCATGTACTGGACGCTGTCTTCGGCGAGTGGAATCCGCAGATCCCGGGCGTCAAACGTGAGGGTCGCTTCGAGCATCCCTCTGTGTGGCCAAATCCTCTGTTCGGCCGCGTTGAGCGTCACATCCCTGGTGGCCACGTGGCCGTCCATGTAGAGCACCGCCTGGCCTGTTGCCGGATCATAGTTGATCTGCGACAGAGTGTAGGGCTTGCCGAAGTACACACGGTTACCAAACACGCCCCATGGCACCAGCGGGTGCGGCTCTCCGGCGGCATCTTGGGAAAGAAGGCCCGCCCCCTTGTTGCGATTCCAGAGCTGGATTTCCCCGCTGAAAGAGGCGCCGATGTCATCCATCGCGAATGTCACGCCGATCGTCTTGGCATCGACGGGCAGATTCTTTGGCAGTTCGACGACGACCGGCGTAAAGCTCTCCGCCAGCCTGTCTTCGCCGATCGTGTCACCGATCTGTGAGGATGAACTTTGCACAACGAGTTTGCCTAGCGCATACGTGTGGTCCTCCAGTTTCTCTTCCCACAGTTTTTCCGCCGCTGGCGAGCGTTTTGGCACGCCGAAGCCCTCGTTGTTATTGCTGTCTACGCCAAGATCGATCGCTGTTTCCACCGCTCGCACGTAGACCTTGTCGGTGGTTTTTGAGTTGGCCCAAGCTCCGGTGCCACCGATGCTGACCACGACGGGCTCGTACTCTTCCGTGGGAGCGACCGCCTCCAGATACAGGGTTGTCGTGCCGTAATTCGTCAGGTATTCACCCAGATTCGTGAAGGGCTGGCCTGCGAAGAACTCGGTCGCGGGGATCGGCACACCCGACCTGATCAGATCCTCTTCGGTCCTGACAGATGGGGCATCCTTCTTCCAAAGCCGAAACGCTCCTTCAGGGGCAGGACTGAAACCTGCATCGGAGAACGTGAAGGTAAACACTAGACCGGGCAAGTCTTCACTTGGCGTGCCATCGACGGCGATGGGTCTTCTCCACGCCCAGGCTGCTCCGCGGCTCAGGCTTACCTCGACCGGAGAAAATCGCCTTGCGGAGATCCCGTTGAAGTCTCGGGTGTCATCATGGCCGTCACGGTCCGAGTCGCCGGCATACACGGGAACGACAAGGCCACGGGTGGAATCCTCCTCGATGCAGTCATCTTTCCCAGTGGGGCCGTTGTCGGGGTCGATCGTGCCGTCGTTATTCGAGTCCACGTCGAGATCCACCGCCACCGCCGTGGCGCGGATCATGTCGCTCGGTACCGAGCCCGTGCTACCAGTGCCCGTGCTACTGCTGCCTGGGCTGACGTCGAGCGTGAGCGTGATGTCGGCCATGCTGGCACTGGGTGCGAAGGCCTCGATCCAGAAGGTCTGAGCTGTGCCGCCTTCGACCGTCGTGGACAGGTGCGTTACGTCGAGCGCAACGACACCTGCCGGGGAATACACCCGCACCCTCTCGG
>CAMDDA010000306.1 GCA_945890755.1 Candidatus Kuenenia stuttgartensis | reverse complement strand
GGCGCGGTACCGGACGCCGCGGTGCAGGCCGCCATCGCCTCGTTCTCGTCTCCCGCAAGCGGTCCGGCAGCCGTGCTGGCCATGGCGGCCCGGTCGGCCGGCATCGACCGGCCATTCAGCAACGCGATCCTCGTCACGGTCGACTATTCTGCGCCGGTCACCGTGTCGCGGCGGTCGCCGCAGCTGCCGATCTTCGTCGGCGGCGTCCGCCGGCTGGCGACGCTCCCCGTGGATGCCCCACGGACCGATGTCCGGCAACTCACGTTTTCCTATCCCCTGCCCGGCGACGTGAACAAGGGCACGGTGATCGACATCGGTACGTCGCTGCTGATGCCGCCCGGGGCGACGATCCGCACCGCCGGCGGAACGTCCGCAGTGACGAGCCTCCCCACCTCGGGCAGTCGGGGCATTCCGCTGGAGTTTCAGGAGGCCATCGCCCACGTCTCGGCCGACATCACGCGGAACACGGTCTTCCGGGCCGGTACCACGTACGTGATCACGACGGAAGTCCACGTCACCGAGGGCACGACGCTCACGATCGAGGACGGCGTCCGAGTGCTGATCCGCAACGGCCCCGTCCAGGGGCGGAATCTGACGGCCGCGGCGTTGATCTTCGACTCCGGCTCGCGGCTCCGGGCGGGGACCGTCTCCTTCGCCGCTTCCGACGCAGGCGACCGGCCGGCCACCCAGGCGCTCAATGGAGGCGTGTTCTTCTGCGGTTCCTTCCGCAAGGGCACGAAGGACAACATCTCGAGTCGATCCGGCTTCGGCGTCCGGAGTTCTTCGTTCATCGCCGATCGGATCGACTGCTCCTATCTCGGCCGCCCCGATCCGGTGCCCGGTGACGCCGGAGACCGCGACGACATCGACGCGATCTCCGTGATCGGCGTAGGACCGACCGAATGGCGGGTCGCCAACGTGTCGAGCACCAACTCGGGCGACGACGGCTTCGACGTGACGAACTCGAGCATCAGCCTCGCCTCGCTGACGGTGGTGAACCCCTTCGAGGACGGCCTCAACGTCAGCAGCAGCCTCGTGGAAGTGACCGGCAGTTGCACGGTCGCGATGTCACGGAGCACGGCGATCGACCGCGAGCTCTTCGACCTGGAGACCGATGACGGCCCGTCGCGCATCGTGTTCCAGCGGCTGGCGTCGGTGGACCTCAGGGGCTACTGGGGCGACCGGTACGACGAGGTCCGCCTCTCCTCGTCCGACATGCCGCAGCCCAACCCGCTTCGGAAGGAATGGTACGAATACGTGGGCACCCTCAAGAAGGGCCCGGCGACGGTGTATTCGTTCAACGCTGACTGACTTGCCCCCCTAAAACGGCACCACATCCAGAGAGGACGTACGACCAGAATCGCCCGACCACGACTCCCAACAATGGCGGCGACGGTGGTGCGCGGATCTCGATCAACCGTCATGCCTACGGAGTCGATGCGAACGGCTATTCGTCGTCCGCGTCGTCGTCGTAAGAGTCGGCTTCCTCGTCGTCGGCTTCGTCGGCCTCGACGTCGTCGTCCGATTCTTCGTAGCCGTCCTCGTCCTCGTCGAACTCGGCCTCGGCAAACGCCTCCTCACGGTCGATCTCCTCGTCGGGGTCGATCACGGCCGGGGCCGGCTTCGCGGCTGCCGCCGCATGCGGCTGAATCTTCAGCTTCCGCGGAGCGGGGTCGGGGGGCAGGGGAGCGGAGCCGCTGCGAGCCGCCCACTGCTCGAGCGTGAGGAGCACCTCGCGGGCCTGGCTGCCGGCGTACTGGCCCACGACGCCGTCCTCCGCCATGAAGTCGATGAGGCGGGCCCCGCGGCCGTAGCCCACGCCGAGCGCCCGCTGCAGGAGCGACACGCTGCCGCGGCCTTCGCGGATCACCACCTCGACGGCGGCCTCGTAGAGTTCGTCCTTGTCCTTCGGGCTGGCCCCGCCCTTGGCCGCATCGCCCGACGGCGCCGGCTGGAGGTTCACGAGCTCGGCGGCGTACTGCGGTTCGCTCGTGCCGATCGCGGCCATCACGCGGCCGATCTCGTCGTCGGACAGGAACGTGCCCTGGCCACGGAGGATCTGGCTCGTGCCCGGCGAGAGGAAGAGCATGTCGCCGTTGCCGAGGAGCCGCTCGGCCCCCATCTCGTCGAGCACCACGCGGCTGTCGGTGCGGCTCGCCACCTGGAACGCGATCCGCGCCGGCAGGTTGCTCTTGATGAGGCCGGTGATTACGTCCACCGTCGGCTTCTGCGTGGCGAGGATGAGGTGGATGCCCACCGCCCGGCTTTTCTGGGCGAGCCGGATGATGTACTGCTCGATCTCCTTGCCCGCCGTCATCATCATGTCGGCGATCTCGTCGGCGATCATCACGATGAACGGCATCGTGGACGGGATCGCGGCGGCCTCTTCCTCCGTCTCGGGGGCCATCCGCTTGAGGATCTCCTCGCGGCCGAGGGCGTTGTATTGCGTGAGATGCCGCACGCCCACCTTCGCGAGCAGGGCATACCGCTCCTCCATCTTGTCCACTGCCCAGGCCAGGATCGCCTCCGCCTTCTTCATGTCGGTGACGACCGGATGCATGAGGTGCGGCAGCGACTTGTAGGGCGTGAGCTCCACCATCTTGGGGTCGATCATGAGCATCCGCACCTCGTCGGGCCGGCGGGTCATGAGCATCGAGACGATGATCGAGTTCAAACAGACCGACTTGCCCGTGCCCGTGCGGCCCGCGATCAGGAGGTGGGGCATGCTCGCCATGTCCACGACCATCGGATTGCCGGCCACGTCCTTGCCGAGGAAGATCGGGATCTTCATCGTGCGGGCCTTGGCCTGCGTCTCCTCGATCACCTCGCGGAGACGGACCATCTGCCGCGTCGTATTCGGCACCTCGATGCCCACCGAGTTTTTGCCCGGGATCGGGGCGACGATGCGGACGCTCGGCACGCGGAGGGCGATTGCGAGGTCGTCGGCGAGGTTCGTGATCTTCGCCAGCCGCAGGCCAGCCTCCAGCTCGATCTCGTATTGCGAGATCACAGGACCGGTCTCGACCTCGACCACCTTCACCTTGAAGCCGAACTCGGCGAACGTCTTCTCGAGCACGCGGGCCCGATCACGAACCTCCTGCTCCTGCGGGTCGAGC
>CAMDDA010000305.1 GCA_945890755.1 Candidatus Kuenenia stuttgartensis | reverse complement strand
TCTTCCAGCCCGGGCGGCGGCCCTTCCTCGAGCGACTGAAGCCCCATGCGGATAGCGATTGGCAGCGACCACCGTGGCGTCACCTCCCGAAGCCGGCTCGTGGGCCTGCTTGAACGGATGGGCCAGGAGATCGTGGACTGCGGCTCGTTCGGCGACGAGGCCGTGGACTATCCCGACGTCGCCGCCGAGGTGGCCCGCCGGGTCGCCGAGGGGGCCGTCGATCGTGGGATCCTGCTCTGCTGCACGGGCGTGGGGATGGCGATCGCCGCCAACAAAGTGGCCGGAGTCCGGGCGGCTACCTGCCACGACGAGGTCACCGCCGAAATGAGCCGCCGCCACAACGACCTCAACGTGCTCTGTCTCTCCGCCGAGATGCTCGGACCCGAGATGCAGGAGAAGGTGATCCGGACCTGGCTCGCGACCCCCTTCGAGGGTGGGCGGCATGCCCGCCGCGTGGCAAAGATCGCCTCGCTCGAGGCCGCATGCGGAGCCCGCGGGGAACTGGAGAAGCCCGCCGCCGGCTGAGGCGGAGGACTCGGCGGTCGCGGCAATCTGCGGGGAAGCCGGCGGTCCGCGAAGAGTCGCCGGCTCGTAGCGGTCGTAGCGGGCTGGGCAGGGAAAAACCGGCCTGAAGTGCGGGCTGGTTCGTTGAACGGCCTGCGGCCGTGAGTATCGTCGGTGGTGATCCGCAGGAGGCGTGCCGGCCGGTGCCGGCCCTCGGGCGGAGTCCTCGAGGACATCGCCCCGGCATGCCGCTCGCCCGCCACCCCGATCCCGACGAGGTCGACTGCCTGATCCGCAACGGCGAGTTGCGGACGGCGATCGAGCCCTATCTCGACGAGGCCGTCTGGGAGGTCGACTTTGGCCGCCTGCCGACCGAGGCCGAGAATCGGTTCCTGGAGTCGATGCTCGCCTGGGAGCTCGCCCCCTTGGCCCCGGTGGCCCGCTGGTTCGAGCCGCCGCTGGCGATGCAGCCGGCCTGCACGCTCGACGAGGAGCAGCTCCGCGAGCGGCTCTGGGAAGTTATCGAGCGGCTGCACTCGCGGAAGATCGTGCTCGACTACACCGACCACCTCTCCGACCGCGAGCTCTACGCCCTGATCCGCCGTGACATTCTCCCGGCGCCGCTCAAGCGGGTCGATCTGCCCGACAACTACGTCCACTGGGACTGCAGCGCGACGCTCGAGGGGGACCAGACCGTCTGGCTGACCTACTACGCCAGCGACGAGGAGCGGGAGGAGTGGCGGCTGGAAGAAGGCCGCGACCCGCCGCCACGGCAGGTGCCTCCGCACCCCCGGGCGCTGCCCGTGGCCGACGCCTAGCGTTGGGCTGCCCGGCCGTCCGGCTCCAGCCGGCGGCCTCGCCATCAGGGGCAGCGTTCATCCCGCCTCCCACGAGAGTCGCCGCTGGTGCCGCTCGTTCACCGGACTCTCGTCCCGGACGCCCCGGGCCCCGGGCACTCGCGCGGCGGCCCGCCGCCCTGCGATCGCTCCCGGCACGTCCATCCAGCAGCGGCGGAAGTGCCATTGGGTGGACTATCCGTCCGACTGGTCCGGCTGGTTATTCCTCGGGCCGGGGAAAAATCCTCCGCGACCCAGACCCACCGGCCGGTTTCTGGCGATGGCCGCCCGGCATATCCTTGCGGTGGTCGCACCAGTCGGTCGCCACCTTCCCGGGAGTCTCCTTCATGCCCGCGCGTCTTGCCACCTCGCTCGCCCTCCTCGCCACGCTCCTGCCCGGTGTCGCGCCGGCCGCCGACGAGGCGGCCGTCAAACAGGCCATCACCAAGGCTGGGGCGTTTCTGGCAAAGTGCCAGGATGAGGAGGGCAGCTTCAAGGCCGACCTCGGGCCGGCGGTCACGGGGCTGGTCGTGACGGGCCTGGTCCGCAGCGGCACGCCGGCCGACGACCCGGTCGTGAAGAAGGCCCTCGACTACCTGCTGACCTTCCGCCAGCCTGATGGCGGGATCTACTCGCCCGGTTCGCCCGTGGCCAACTACGAGACCTCGATCGCGATGCTGGCGCTCGCCGCCTGCAACGCCGAGGGGCGGCTCGCCGAGGAGATCGACGGGGCCGTGAAGTACGTCAAGCAGCTCCAGTGGGACGACGGCGAGGGGAAGCCACAGGCCGATCCCGCCTTCGGCGGCGCCGGCTACGGCAAGAAGTCGCGGCCCGACCTCTCGAACACTGCCTTCATGATCGAGGCCCTGCGAACCGTGGGCGAGAGCGAGAACGACCCGGCCATCCAGCGGGCTCTGGTGTTCGTGTCGCGGGCCCAAAACCTGCCCGGCCCCCACAACCCGCTCCCCTTCCCCGCGAATAATCCCGACGGCGGCTTCTACTACACGCCGGCCGCCGGGGGCGAGAGCCAAGCCGGCACGACCCCGAACGGCGGTCTGCGCAGCTCCGCCTCGATGACCTACGCCGGGCTGAAGAGCATGATCTTCGCGGGCCTCACCAAAGACGATCCGCGGGTCAAGGCGGCCACGGAGTGGCTGAAGAAGCACTACACGTTCGAGGAGAACCCGGGCATGGGCCAGGCGGGGCTGTACTACTATTTTCACACCGCCTCGAAGGCCCTGGGTGTGCTCGGCGGCGACACCTTCACCGACGCCGAGGGCAAGGAGCACGACTGGCGGGACGAACTCACCACCGCGATCGTCAGCCGGCAGCGGGCCGATGGCTCCTGGACCAACGCCAACGAGCGCTGGATGGAAGGGGAGCCGGTGCTGACGACCGCCTACGCCCTTCTGACCCTGGCCAACTGCCGCAAGTAGCCCGGGTCCCAGCGCCCACTCGCGTGGCAGGCGGCATCCCCCCTTGCTCGCGCAAGGGGGCTTCTATGCTGCCCAGACGCAGCGGTCGTGGTCCACTCAAGCCGCCTTGGCGGCGGTGTAAAGAAAGGGATTCATCGTCGGGTCGTTGTACATCTTCATCTGGCGGAACACGCGGAGCGGGCGGGCGCCGGAGTAGATCTCCGCCAGGAGCCGGTCGGTGGCGCGGACGAGGTGTGCCCGCTGCTCGTCGAGCACCACCATGCGGGCCGCCGCCTTCTCGCGGTGCTCCTGGCTCGCATCCTTCCGCTCGATCTGCTCCCGCATGTGGTAGCGACGGAGTTCGAGGATCGAGAGCCGGTCGATCGCCGCACCCGGGGTCTCCGTGGCTGCCGGGG
>CAMDDA010000304.1 GCA_945890755.1 Candidatus Kuenenia stuttgartensis | reverse complement strand
TTGGGGACAAGCACCACCTACTCCGGTCGGTTCACCGATTACGATACTACGAATGGTGGTTCGCAGATCGCCGTGCGGAAGGTCGGGTCCGGAACCTGGACGCTCTCGAACGCGACAAGCACGTTCACGGGCAACGTCTCGGTAAATGGCGGCGAGGTGGCATCGGCTGCTGGAACATCGACCACCAATCCAACACAAAGCCCGCTTGGAAATCCATTGGCTGCCCACAGTGTCACGGTGACAACGGGCGCGACGCTGCGGTTCACGGTGGACAATGCCTTTGGCGGTTCAACCTCCACCCCACTCGTCACAACCGTCGCACAAGGCGGCACAATCACCAGTGCCGACGGGGCCTTCACCACCCTCGGCCCTGTCGTGCTCGACCGCGGCACCATCGACAGCGGCACGCCGGATCCGGTGTATGGCAGTTTCCAGTTGAAGTCCGGGCTAACAGCGAGAGGCACGGAAACGTCGTATCTCAAGGCACGCAACATGCATCTGCCGGCCACTTCGCCAGGCATTCGGCTCGAGGATGGGGTGTTGCTCTCGCAATCTGGAAACTTCGACCCCGTGCCCGGCCTGGGATCATCAACCATAGTTGCCCAGGGTGATGGGCTTCGCAAGGTCACCACCCCAAAGAAGCAGTACCGCCTCACAGCGGCGACGTTCCAAAAGGGTGAGACAGCGGCGGTGTACTCGCCGGAGTACATCAACTTCGTACCACCTGCCCCAGATGGCGCGAACAGGTCGGTCACTGCCTTCTCCATGGCGGATGCGCTCCAGCAGATGTTGCCGTTCAGTTTCCAAGCGGGCGCCAAGTCGTGTTCGTTCGGCGCGGGAGGCACGGGTCTGGGATTCGCGGCCGTTCCCGAACCGACGGGCTTTGGAACGGTTTCGAACACCATCTGGTTCGAAGATTGGACCGACAACGACTTCAACGACGCGTCCATCACGTACACCGTCGAGGTAAGTGAGGCACCATCCGACGATCCGCCTCCCGAAGAGCCTGGGTGCGGATGCCCACCCTGTGTCACAGAGGGGGCTACAAATGACCCAGCGACGGGCGACTCGACCGTGTCCACCGGCGCGATCGCGTCGGTGTCGAGTACGGGCTTGACACCACCGATCGCGCTCCAGCTCAATCAGACTTCATCCACAAATTCCGGCCTTGGCGCGCAGGCTTCGGCAGGCGAGTTTGGTGCTGGGTGGATGCGTGAAGGAGTTGCCAGGCTCGTGCCGCAGGGTGCCGACTCCGCGAACCCCGATGTTGTGTCCGTCGTCTTCAGCGGGAAGAGTGCTCGTGTGTTCCAAAGCGCACCGGGAGCGGGTAGCCCTACGTTTGTTCGGGCCAACGGCCTGGGGACCACGGATTCGTTCACGCTCGAAGGCGGTCAGTACGTCTATCGCACTACGAATGGCGACACCTATCGGTTCAACACCTTTGGCTCAAACGAGCCCGCTCTCGCGCGTGGCGGACTGGTGTCTCAGTCCGACGGCACCGGAAACAGTGTCTCTTACTCATTCAACTCCGACGGATCCACTGCGGTCGTCACAAGCTATGTCGCCGGCCAGACTTCTGCTGTCGAGACGCAGGAGTACGTCTACCTCTCCTCTGGAGACCCAAACGCCGGCAAGGTCGGCCGGATCGACATCAAGCAAGGCGACGGAGCGGTCGTGCGCACCGTCAGCATGAGCTACTACGACGGCACAACGTCGTTCGGTCGGCTCGGCCAGCTTGCGGCAATAACGACGCGAGACGCCACGGGCGTCATCCTGGACTCCAAGGCCTATCGATACGCGAACGGTCCGAGCGGCAGTTCACTCCTGCAGTACATGTTCGACAGCGAGTCCATGCGACGCGTCGCCGCCGCTGGGCTCGACATCACCACCGCGGCGAACTCCCTGGTTGCGCCGTACGCAACGAACTACCTCGCGTACGACTCGCAGAATCGGGTCGTCCGCAATGACGTCCAGGGCGCAGGATGTTCCGCGTGCTCAGGTGGCATTGGCACCTCGACATTCTCGTACGCCAAGAATCTGACCTCCTCAAGTGACAAGTCCGCTTGGGCCACCAGGACCACGGAGACAAGGCCCGATGGGACAGAACGGATCGTGTACGCGAACGGCCGACAGCAGCCGATGCTCGAGGTCATTCGCACGCATGATGGAGCGACCACCAAACAGTTTGGCACCTATACGCGATACGACTCCCGCGGACTGCCAATTTGGACAGCCACCCCGGAGGCCGTGCTTCTGCCGGCGGACCTCTCGGTCCTCGAGCAGTACCCCGATCTGCTTCGCGAGGTGGCCGGGAACTTCCAGTACATCAGTGACTCAAGCGGCCTGATCAACGTCACGAGCTACTACATTGGTACGACTGCGACTGGCGCGACGGCAGGCTCCGCCGATCGAAGCGTGTCGAGTCGCGCGGTGCAGCGCGGCGAACTGGGGACACCCGTTCTCCAGGCGTCGTACACGTACTTCGTGCAGGCAGGTGGCGGCAGCACCGTCACGTTGATGGCAACATCAACAGCGTATCCCAACGCCACGACCGCCGGTTCGCAGACAACGAGCTACAGCTATACGTTCGCCACCGGCACGACTCGCGTAGTGTCGCAGACGACAACGCTGCCAGTTGTTTCGTCCGCTCAGAACGGTCCGGGCACTGCGGACAACACTCAACGGGTCTTCGACTCTGCTGGCCGCACGATCTGGTCCAAGGACGGCGACGGGTTCCTGACGTACATGGCCTACGACCCACAGACCGGTGCCCTCACCAAGAGCATCGTCGACGTCGATACGACCCAAACGTCAAGTTTTGTAAGCCTTCCGTCCGGCTGGACCACGCCTGCAGGCGGCGGACTGCACATCGTGACCACCTACGAGGTGGACCGGCTCGGACGCACAGTCAAGAGCACCGACCCGAACGGAAACGTCACCTACACGGTCTATGACGACGTGAACCACTCGACGCGGACGTACGTCGGCTGGAATGCCACGACGGGCACCACCACTGGCCCGATCCAGGTGACCCGAAGCGATCTCACGGGCACCTACACCGAGTCCCTCACGTACTCGAATGCGCCGGCAGTTGACGCTGCCGGTCGGCCAACTGGTGCCGAGGCAATCTCGAACCTCCAATCGCTCACGCGATCGCTCCGCAATGGCGCCGGTCAGGTCATCGCGGTGGACCGTTACACGAACCTCATGGGCCTGGCCTACTCCACGGCCGTCACGCTCGGCGGGGCGGGTACGAATTACCTGAGGACGCTCTACGCCTACAACGACCAGGGCCAGGTGGACCGCGTCCAGAACCCAGTCGGGACGATCACGCATTCGGTCTATGACGGCCTCTCGCGGCTCGTCTCCACCTGGATCGGCACCAACGACTCTACTACGGACGGCTACAAGTGGACCCCTGCCAACGGCTCCGCCTCGTCGAACATGACCCAGGTCGCGGCCAACGAATACGACAACGGCGGGGTGGGCAACGGCAATCTCACGAAGTCCACGCTCCTCCCCGGTGGTGGGGCGTCGCCGCGGGTCACCCAGAACTTCTATGATTGGCGGCACCGCCTCGTCGCAACCAAGGCAGGCGTGAGCAACACTCCCTCCACGGAAGTCGCTTCCGTGAACCGCCCGCTCTCGTTCACCGACTATGACAACCTTGGCCGTGTTATCGGCCAAGGCGTGTATGACGGCGACGGCGTGGTGATTGTGGACGCGAACTCCGACGGCATCCCCGACAAGCCTGCGGCCGGCCTGTTGCGATCGCTCACGACCACCACCTACGACGCCCAGGATCGCCCCTTCAAGACGCAGGCGTTCACGGTGGATCAGAGCACGGGGGCCGCGGGAGCGTCGCTCACGACGTCCAGTTTCTACGACCACCGCGGCAACGTGGTGATGATGATCGCTCCGAATGGCCAGGCCACCCAGAGCCGCTACGACGGTGCGGGACGGCTGACCATGTCCTACACGCTGGGCAACGTTCCGAGCGCCACGTGGGCCAATGCAACCTCGCTTTCGGCGTCACTCATCTTGGAGCAAAACGAGTACGCCTACGACGCTGCTGGCAACGTGATTCTCACCGTGAACCGCCAGCGGTTCCACAACGCCTCCACGACCGCGCTCGGCGGTCTGGGCACACCGGCGTCGGGGATCCCGGCGAGGGTGTCGTACGCGGGAAGTTATTTTGATACGGCGAACCGGCTTACGGCATCGGTCAATGTGGGCACGAACGGTGGTGTGGCGTACACACGCTCCGCAACGGTTCCCGCCCGGTCCGACACGGCGCTCGTGACGTCGTATGCCTACGACAGTGCGGGCCGCGTCCAAGACGTGACCGACCCCAACGGTATCACTGCCCGCACGCTCTATGACGCCCTCAGCCGCACGACGACTTCGATCGCCAACTACATCGGCGGTGCGGCGGGCACGCAGACGGACGTCACCACGCTCTTCACGTTCGATTCAGCGGGACGGCTTGCCTCGCGGACGGCGGTTCAGCCTACGGGCACGCCGTCGCAGGTGACGGGCTACGTCTACGGCGTCTCGCCGGCGACGGGCAGCACGATCACGTCCAACGACATCATGGCCGAGACGCGATACCCCGATCCGACGACTGGAGTGCCGTCAGCCTCTGAACGCGATATCTACACGACGAATGCCGTGGGCGAACGAACGGGTTTTACTGACCGCGCGGGCACGACCCACGCCTATGCGTACGACGTCACCGGCCGCCAGACGACAGATGCCGTGACGGCCATCGGCACGGGGGTGGATGGTGCGGTTCGCCGCATCGAATCAGGCTACGACACGCTTGGCCACGTGACGACCGTGACGTCGTTCAACGCTGTCACGAGCGGCACGGCCACGAACCAGGTTGCCCGGGCGTACAACGGCTTTGGGCAGCTGGCGACTGAGTGGCAGTCGCACACGGGCCTCGTAAACCAGTCTACGACGCCACGCGTAAAGTACGCCTACTCCCTGGGCACCAGCGGCAACCACAGTCGGCTCACCGGCGTGACATATCCCGACGGCTACGCGGTCGCGTACACGTATTCCGGCATCGACAACGCGGCGAGCCGGCTGACGAGTCTCACAGCCCTTCCGGCCACCGGATCTACGACGCCCGTCACGCTCGAGGCCTTTAAGTATCTGGGGGCTGGCACCGTGATCGAGCGGTCACGGCCGGAGGTAAGCGTCACGCTCTCGATGGTGAGCACGACTGGCTCCACGGGCGACGCGGGCGACCAGTACACGGGCCTGGACCGATTCGGCCGGGTGGTTGACCAGCGGTGGCTCACGGGGAGCGGAGCAACCGCAACGGACCTCGACCGCTATGGCTCCACGTACGATCGCAACAGCAATCGGCTGACGCGGTCGAACGCCCTGGCCGCGGCGTTCAGCGAGACGTATTCGTACGACGCCCTAAACCAGTTGCAGGGTTTTGTGAGGGGGAGCACGTCGTCGGCGAGCACCTCGCAGAACTGGCAGTTCGATGCCCTGGGCAACTGGACGACGGTCACGACCGATGGCGTGGATCAGACCCGTACGGCGAATGCCCAGAATGAGCTGACGCAGGTGGGTGGGGCCTCGCTCGCCTACTCGACAACGGGCAATCTTACGACTGACCCGCAGGGCCGTACCCTCGCGTACGACGCGTGGAATCGGCTCGTCTCGGTCAGCAATGCCGCGGGCACGCAGGTGGCCCGGTACGAGTACGACGGCCTGAATCACCGGATCGTCGAACAGGCGGGCACGGGTGCTGTTCCCGCGGCGGCATCGGCGCAAATTCGTGACATATTTTATTCGCAAGAGTGGCAGGTGCTGGAGGAGCGGGCTCGCGATGCGGCAGGCGCGATCCCAGCCGTGGCAGATGCCCGCTATATCTGGAGCCCCGTCTACGTGGATGCCTTGGTGGCACGGGACCGCAATGCAGACGCGAATACTTCCACAGGCACCGGCGGCCTCGAAGAGCGGGTCTACGCCCTGCAGGACGCCAACTGGAACACGACGGGAATCGTGGCTGCTTCGGGCGTCCCGGGCGTCGCGACTGGCACGGTCATCAACCGGTTCGCATACACGCCCTATGGCGAATCGCAGACGCTTAACGCGTCATGGGCCACGCCGCCCGCTGGCGCTGCCCCGCTCACGCCGTGGAGACACCTGTTCCAAGGCCTGAAGCTCACCGACGTGACCGGGCTGGCCTACGTTCGCCACCGCGACTACTCGCCGACGCTGGGGCGGTTCATCGAGCGTGATCCGATCGGGTTCGAGGCGGGGGATAACAACTGGTATCGGTTCGTGGCGAATGGGCCGACTACGCATAGCGATCCATACGGATTATCAACGCTTGAACATTCACTTGACACCTTCTCCGACGGGCATGCCCATCATCGGTTGCCCGCACGCGGCGACATACCTTACCGCTTTGAGCCAAGGCCCGAGCACGACGGCTCGGAGTCGTGCATCGGCAGGCTCCGCCCCGCAAGTCGCCCCTGCCCAACAAGCCTGGTCAACGTTGTAGACAACGGAAATGCAAGGCGAGGGCAAAACGGCAACGATAGCGACCACCACTGTTGGGCAGCGTGTGTGGTTGTAGCTCTTGCTGGAAGAGTTGCCGGCGGTTTCATCGTGCTTTCACAGAATGCTGCTGAGCTTCCGTTTTGGAAGGAGGATTCACCGCAGGATATAGCTGCGAATCGGCGGGGATACAAGGCTGGCGTCGATTACATCAAGCAGTGGGGCGATACCCGCGGCTGCCCTGATGGCTTCTGTGACAAGGCATGCGGGACTCGGCCTCCCCGGCACATCTAGCGCCCTGTCCGATGTGTATCGTCTTCATATTGACGACGTAACCCTCAAATGCAGAACAAAGCCAACCTGATAGCAAACTGCAAAGGAGCTTTTATCGACCCAAATAACGAGCCGGCTCATCAGCTTACATAACAGCTACGTTCAGCCCTCCTGCCCCACGATTCCGAGCAGGCTATTCAATAGTCAACACGCGATAAAGTCTTGAAAACATGCAAAAGCATGCCCGCCTAATGAAGAATTCCCAATCATGCAGACGCATAAGCCAAGGAGCGAATCACTCAGGCGTTTCCGGGTTGGGATTGCTGCCGTCATTGGTTGGTGGTGCGCTCGTTGGCTTGCTAGTGCTTGCCGTTATGCTCCTTGGGACGAAACTAGCATTACGCGGCGAGATTGTTCCGGACATATCCAGCATAATCGTAACCTCGCTTGGGTTGGCAAACATCTTCTTTGGTCTGATTGTTGGTGGCGTGTCGCACTGGATTCAGGTGAAGACCCGGCATACGATAGCCGCCGGAACGGTGCCACTTTTCGCAACACTCGGGTTCCTTTTAACATTTATTGTCGTCATCACCTGCTGTCGTGCTTCTGATACCGGTGAAGTGAACGGCGCAAATCTTCACCGGTACCTGCTTTGGACGACAGTCCTAACTTACTCCGGCGCTGTGTGCCTGCTGGTGGCGTGGAGCAAAAGAGCGAAAAAGCGAGCCCGAAAATAACCCGCACTCTCATCGACGCACCGCTGCGAGAGCCGTTGGCCACAGGCGTTCAGCACCACCGAATCCTTCAGGAGTCGCCGCGATGGTACAAGCACAGACGGAACCACTCCTACAAGTGCAGAAGATCTTTACGACCGCTCAACGTTACTTTGGGCATCGAGATCCAGTTAACCGGAAAGTCAGCACGTCACGTGCCCGCTACAATCGCCAGACGTATATGCATTACCGCGACTACTTGCCCACACTGGGGCGGTTCATCGAACGCGACCCCGTTGGGTTTGAGGCGGGGGATGGGAATTGGTATCGGTTTGTGGCGAATGGGCCTACAGCACATGTCGACCCAACAGGTCTCGCCTGCGGAGACTGTGAGCCCCCGGGCCCCGGCTTCCCGACGGAGACCAACAAGAAAGTTGTGGACATGCGCATTACTCCAGCAGGCACGAAACCGGGCTCCCTAGATGCTGGCTTCAACCTCTTGGATAGCATCGGACAACTAGACGACGTTCTGAAGCTCATAAACCTCGCAGCAGCCCTGACGCAGGGAACCGTGGACCAAGTGAATACCCTCATTGACGAGTACACGGAAGACGGGACCGACTTAAAGGGCTTGGCTCCGGAGAAAATGAAGGGCTTCATAAAGGCGTGGCAAGGCCGTATGGGGTACTCGGTTTACATGGTCGTTGAGTATCGCTCGTGTGTCCCATGCCCGTGTTGGATGGATTGGGTTGGCGGGCAGCAACGATACGAGTCGAAGGTACTGACTAAGTATCACCAGTGCACGGAGGGCACCGGGGTGGGCAACAACCAAGCCGTTGGAATCTATGCTGGGCATGTGGGGGTACCGCCGACAAGAGCACAACTGGAGCGTTGCGCTCTGGACGCCGTTAAGTGACACATCGTGGAGTCGCGATCGCCGTGAAGATCCTCCGCTGTCGGCTTGCGTGGGCGGCTCTCGGAATGCTCATCGTTTGTGCGATTGGCGTGGCGCGCTGGCGCGAACTGTCTTGGACCTCGGAGGCCATCAGGCATGCACGCGATGGCCTGCAGGCAACTATCGATTCGGAAGCGACGCTCGAGAAAGCCGACTCGTCGCGGGTTCAGGAGTTCCGGAGGCATCAGTTCGATGCGTTGAGGGAGGCGGTACGGCGGATCGATTCCGCTCCACCCTTGCTCCCACATCCAGTTCCGGTGTTTGCCTTTGTTCGCGAGAGCAGTGAAGGCGATGTTCGCCTCGAACTTAGCCTTCAATGGGTCGAGAACGGTTTCGGGGTGAACGGGTTCTACGCCATCGACCGTGCGGGGCAAGTAACGGACTGTCCCGGGTTGTTCACCGCTGACGACATTCGTAGCACATACCCCCGCGTCGGTTCGCGACACCTATTCATTGGTATCGTCACAAATGCATCGGATGAGGATTGGTGGCAAAGCGTTGCGTCAAGCGATAATCCGCCTCCATTTCTCGCGCGGCTTTTGCCGGACTTCTTCAGCGGGGGCGACGTGCGATTGGGGCTGTTAACGAACTTGGGACGCGAGCCAATCACGACTGTTGTCCGGTACTGGACCAGAGAAGACACGTTAGCGGGCACAGGCGGCGGCGCTGATAAGGCGGCCCCAGCGCGAGAGTAGGCTGACTGACATGCCCCCCTTAAACGTCGCCACTTTCAGGGAGAGAATCTTTGGTGGTGCAAATCAAGGGGAGGGAAGACCGGAACGTCGCGAACTTCAACACCGTGATCTACTTCTACTGCGGTGGCTTACGTCTCTACCCATGAAGATCCCGGATGGAACAAAGTCTTGCACCATGCAGACAGTTAAAGGATAGTCCGGTCAATGGCGCTTCCGCAACCATGCCCGCAGGCATTTCCGAGCTGGTGGGAGCTGGTGGGGCGCTGGTGAGGCTGGTGCCGCGTTTTCCGGCACCAAATCAGCGGCTCCGGGAACGGCTGCCCTCCCCCCTCGGGTGGCGAGTTTCTCGCCTCGGCGCAGACCGTCTCCCGGGTCGCCCGTCCGGGGCTTTGGTTTGACCTCGCGCCCGGCACCGATCAGAGACTGTGACTGTCGATCACGGGCAGTTCGTCAGGCGACACCTGAACCGCTTCGCGGTCGTCATGCGCCTGGATGAGTTTGCCCCAGTCGGTGGGCGGGCCCCGGGCCGGTGAGACGGGCGGCGGCTCCAGCGGCTCGCCGAGGTGTGTGAGGATCTTCCGGATCGGTCCGGGCTCGGTGATGAACGCGATGAGCCGGATGTCGCCGCCACACGCCGGGCACTCGAGCGGAAACTCCTCCCCCACCCGGGCCATGAGTTTCGCCCAGGCAATCCGCGAGGTGTCGTGCGAGCGGGGCTTCGCCTGAGTATCGCAGCAGCCCGTGGCATGCGCCTCGCCCGCATGCCCAGCGTCGCTCCGCTTGCCGATGTTCCCGATGTTCCCGATCGCGAGCGCCGTGACGGCTTTCCGCAGCTTGTGGTTCGGCGCAAACACCCCGTGATACCGATGCCGATGCTTCGGAGCCATGCGGGCCGTCGCCATCGTGATCCGGAAATAGTTCGCATCGGGCGCGGAGCGCGACTTGGCGATCCGGCGCAGCAGAGCGAGGCGCTCCGTGAGCAGGTCGATGGCGAACTGCGCCGCCCGCTCGTCCAGCAGTTGGAAGGCACGAACATACGCGTCCTGTTCGAAGGCCACGCCCTCGGCGACCACGAGCAGCGCGTATTTCTTGACAGGGTCTGCCGTGTGCTCCGCCGCCGCGAGTATCGAGCTGATAAGATCCTCAGCCACGCCGGCCCTCCTGGCCCCTCCGTTGTCGTACGCCTCCCGGATGAGCGGAAGCAGCTCGGCCACCTGTGACTCATCTGGAACCGGCTGCTGCAGGGCGTAGCGGCGGGCGACGGCCGCCGTCTCCGCCGGAGCTGCCCCGGCCTCCACGGCCGGGGACGATTTCTGCTCACTTGCCTGGTCAGCGGCGGCCGTGCCGCAGCCAACAATGGCGACGAAAAACACGAGAGCCAGGACGTCGATTCGCGCCTCGGACAGCGATGCACGGCACAAAACGAACCAACCTCGAAGCGGGCTCATCGCAGAAGCCTCCTGGACTCCTTGATGGAGTCCATGGCTCGTGGGTGTGTTGCACCGGTCGACGAGCGGCTGTGCCGCAATTGCAGGTCATCAAATCGATGACTGAAAGGGGGGATCGAAATACCGACTGAAAAGGCCAAGAGGAGGTTATCCTGGGCAATGGCACCTCCGAAACCGGTCACAAAAATAAAGCCCGGCCCACGGCATGTCCGCAACCGCTCCCGAGTTGATGAGCGGCTCGTGAGCCGAGGGCCCAGTCTTCCTGGCCCCAAAAATTCGTTCCTGGAGCGGCAGTGGTCCCCCTGGAGAGGCGTTTTTCCCCTGGAAAGACGGGTCCCGCCGGCCGGTCAGCGCATCGTGCGATCGAGGAACTCGCGGACCGACTGGCGGATCGTGCGGCCCGCCACGACCTGATCGAGGCCGAGCGTGTGGCCGCCGTTCTCCACCCGCACCAGTTCCGCGGTCACGCCCACGCGGCGGGCCGCCGCCACGAGCGACTCCGCCTGCGCATAGGGCACGGTGCGGTCGGCCGTGCCGTGCACGACGAGCACCGGCGGATCGCCCGCCTGCAGCGAGCCCTCGCGGCCATACATGCCCCCCCAGAGA
>CAMDDA010000303.1 GCA_945890755.1 Candidatus Kuenenia stuttgartensis | reverse complement strand
CTCGTCGTCGGCAACGCTCGCCTTGCGGCGCTGCGTGTTCCTGGACTGCCCCAGCACTCGGCATGCCCGGCGTTCGGTCACCTCATCGCGGCCGAGCATGTCACGCACATGCTCGACCGCCTGACGCCGCTTCGCCGGGCTCAGAAGTTTCCCGATGCGGCCTCACGAAGGATCGCCTTGTCGAGCTCGGCGTCCGCCAGGAGCCGCTTCAGCCGAGCGTTCTCCTTCTCGAGATCCTTCAGTCGCTTCGCCTGATCCGTCCGCAGCCCGCCGTACTCCCGCTTCCACCGGTAGTACGTCTGCTCGGTCACGCCAAGCTTCCGCACCACCTCGGGCACCGTCTTCCCCTGAGCCAACCCAACCTCAGCCTCGCGGAGCTTCCCGATGATCTGCTCCGCAGTGAACTTCCTTCCTCGTGGCATCTCTTGCCCTCCCTTGGTTTCCGCCACCAGAGATTCTCTCTCTGAAAGTGGCGACGTTTAAGGGGGGCAGGTCAGTCTTCGACAGGACGGTGAGTGGCAGCCAGCTGAAGTGGCTATCGGTCGTGGATGAGTACACCCGTGAGTGCCTGGCCTTGAAGGTCGACCGGGGCATCACGAGCGAAGACGTGATCGACACGCTCTCCGAGCTGTTCGCGATGCGTGGTGTGCCGAGGTACATCCGCAGCGACAACGGGCCCGAGTTTATCGCTCAGACCCTACGTCGCTGGCTCAAACAGGTGGGCGTTGGCACGCTGTACATCGAGCCGGGGAGCCCTTGGGAGAACGGCTATGCCGAGAGCTTCCACGGACGGCTCCGCGATGAGTTTCTGGCGATGGAGATCTTCGAGGGCGTCCGGGATGCCCGGGCCCTCACAGCCTCTTGGAGAAACGAATACAACACCCAGCGGCCTCATAGCTCGCTTGGTTACCAGACCCCGGCCGGGTTCGCCGCCGCGCGTGCGGCTTCCGCCTCGGCTCCAGCCGCACACGCTGGTTCGCTTGGTCAACCCTGTTCCTGAACCCTCATATTCCTTGGTACAGCGAATCCGACCCAGTCTCCCCATCCTGCGCAGGGTGCGCTCGTCCTATTTCAGACGTGCTCTAGCCGGCATCTTGGGCAGACGGCGACGACACTGCCGCTCTTTCGGGGGCGTCAGAGCTTGCCCAGCCTCCGTGACGCGAACCGGCGGAACAACCCTACCGCCGAATGATCCACAGAACCGATTTGACCGTCGGGATCGCTACTTCTGACGGAGAACGGAACGATGATCAACGTGATGGGGCTCACAGGCCGCATGGGCAGCCCGACCGGCCGAGGCATTCGCTCCATGATCCAGCGGGTCGCCGCCGGCACCGCCATGGCCGCCGGACCGCTGGCTCCCGTGTTTGCCGAGTCGTTCGAACTGCCCGGCTCAGTTCCCTCCGTGATGGTGGAGCAGCAGGCTCCCATCACAGCCGACCAGCTCTCGAGCGGCCTGACCGCCAGCTCGTTGGCCGACAGCTTCACGGTCGCCACGTGCACCGATAGCTGCACGTCGTGCGGCGACGGTGGCTGCCGATGTGACGGCGGTGGTGACCCGCCTGGCTTCTTCCAAAAGCTGTGCGGCATCCACGACAAGACGGGCGCCTGCTGGGTCGGTCGGGCCGACGCGCTCATCCTGTGGCGAAACGCCCCGCCGGATCGACTGCTCGTGCAAAGCGGCGACGACTTCGGTGATCCCATCCTCGATGCCAACCAGCTCGACAGCACCGCAGCCGCGGGCCCCCGGGTCTCGCTCATTCGCCGGGACAAGTGCTCCGGCAACGCGTGGGAGGCGACCTATCTGCGGGCCGCAAACTTCCGCAGCCAGCGCTACCTTCCTTTCTCCGATGACTTCGCCTACGCCCTGGCGCCGCCGGGCATCTACGACAACAACGACTCACAGCCGTTCGACGAGGGTTACGCGAATCTCGGCAGCCGTCTCCAGAGCTTCGAGTTCAACCGTCTGATCGCCGAGGGACAGCGGCTCCGCTGGCTGGCCGGCTTCCGCTGGGTGGAGTGGCAGGAGAACTTTTCGCTGTCAGACAGCAATGATGCATTCGACCCCCCGATCGACGACCTCTACCAGACCGACACGATCAATAGCCTCTACGGCGGACAGATTGGTGCCGAGGTGTTGGTGCTCACGCTCCCCTGGCTGCGGGTCGATTCGGTGATCAAGGCCGGCGCATACTACAACAATGCCGTACAGCGATCTGCCTACACGACCAACGAGTTCGACATTTTGGGCGAAACGGTATCGGTCCGCGTCGGCGACTCCCCCGCCAGCTGCGGCTTCATCGGTGAAGTCGGCATGACGGGCGTCATGCCGATCACCAGCTGCCTCGACTTCCGGTTCGGCTACTTCGCCCTGTGGCTGTCAGGCATCGCCCAGCCGACCCAGCAGCTCAGCGGACAGCAGCTCGTGCCGGGCGAGGACGCGTCTGGCTCGCTCGCAACCAACGGCGGCGTGGTGGTGCAAGGCGTGACCCTCGGCCTCGAGGGCCGCTGGTAGCAGATGGTTGCCACGGTGATAGCGAGGTGCGGCTTACGCCCGCACCTCGCTCGTGAAGGCACCGAGCCCGGCCGCGGAACGGGCCGCCACGCGGAACACGTATGACTTCCGCGAAGACAGCTTGCTGATCACGGACGACGACACGGGGCCCTTGATCTCCCGTGTGACCCACCGGCCACTCTTGGTCTCCCGATATTGGATGACGTAGCCGGTAACCGCCGGTCCTGCGGACCGCGCCGTCGCCGGGGGGGTCCATGAAAGCGCGACGCTGGTCGACGTCTGCTTCTTGGCTGTCAGGCTCACCGGGGCAGGCGGCAGCGCCTGGGGGGTGTGCCGGGCAGACGCATCGGAGAAGACGCCGACGATCCCGCCCGGAGTGGTGACCGCCGCCACACGGAACTCGTAGATGCCACCATTTTGCAGCCCGGTGACGGTGGCCTGTGTGGCGCTGGACACGCCGTCATTGGCCCGCTGCCAGGCTCCGGCCACGTCTCCCGTGATCAGTCTGAAGTCGATCGCATAATCGACAATCTGCTGGCCGCGAACGACCGTCGGGGCGGTCCACACGAGTGCCACGCTCGAGTCGCCAGCCCGGCCGCTCAGCCGAGTCGGAGCCTGAGCCTGCGGCCCCGGTGTCGCCACAGGAGATTCGGCCGACGGCTGCCCCTGGCCCATCGCGTTTACCGCAATCACCCGGAAGACATACGCGGTGGCATTCGTGAGCCCGGTGACTGTAGCAACCGTGCCAGTTGATACGCCGTCACTGAACGTCTGCCACGGTGACCCAGCGACATTCGTGCGGTACTGCACGACGTAGTCGGTGATCACCGATCCACCGCTCGACGGAGCCGCCCACGACACCGCAACGCTTCCATCGGATGGCTCCACAAGCAGGCCCGTGGGCGCACCTGGGACCGTGGCCGGCGTGACATTGGCCAAGACTGTCCAATTCGTGCTCTCACCTGCCGCTGTTACGGCCGCTACGCGGAAGCGATACGAGATGCCATTCTCGAGCCCCGTCACGACCGCCTGCGTCGCAGCCGAAACGCCATCGGCGAAGGGCTGCCATGATTGCAGCGTCGCGTGCGTCCGGTACTGCACGACGTAGTCGGTGATCGGCGATCCGCCAGTGTCAGCCGGAGCAGTCCACACAAGCGCCACCTGGCGGTCGCCACGCGTGCCAACCACGCCCGTCGGGGCAGACGCCACCGTCAACGGAGTCACGGCTGCCGACTCCGACGACGACGCACCTAAGCCGAAGCTCGTCACGGCCGTCACCCGGAACCGATAGGCCGTGCCATTCATCAACCCGGTCACGGTCGCACTCGTGCCCGTCGACGCCCCGTCGGCAAACGTCTGCCAGCTCGAACCCACCACGTCCGTCCGATACTCGACCACGTAGTCGCTGATCGCCGAACCGCCATTACTCGACGGAGCAGTCCACGTCAGCGACACCTGACGGTCACCGCGGACGCCCGTCACGTTCGTCGGGGCACTGGCCGCCGCAAGCGGTGTCACCGCAGCCGACTCGGCCGACGGGGCGCCCTGGCCGAAACCCGTCACTGCCGTCACGCGGAACACGTACGACGTCCCATTCGTCAGCCCCGTCACCGTCGCCGTCGTACCCGCCGATGTGCCGTCGTTGAACGTCTGCCAGCTCGAACCCACCACGTCCGTCCGGAATTGAACAACGTAATCCGTGATCGCCGATCCGCCATTGTCAGCCGGAGCAGTCCACACAAGCGCCACCTGACGGTCGCCACGCGTGCCAACCACGCCCGTCGGGGCAGACGCGGCCGTCAGTGGCGTCACGCTGGCAGCAGATTGGGCCCACGCGCTTTCGCCCCGGATGTTCACCGCACGGACCCGGAACAGATACGCCGTTCCATTCGTCAGCCCAGTCACTGTGGCCGTGGGGTCGGTACCCGTGCCATCGGCAAACAGGGTCCAGCTTGCGCCGTCGTCAGACGAGTACTCCACGTGGTAATCGGTGATCGGCTGCGTGCCGGCGAACGACGGAGCGGTCCAGGTCACGAAGACCTGCCGATTGCCTCGCGTGCCCGTCACGTTCGTCGGTGCTCCCGGCGGCAGCTGCTGCGGGGTGATCACCGCCGACGGGGCCGAGTAGTCACCCAGCCCGTAGCTGTTGCGAGCGGCGACGCGGAAGACATAGCCGGTGCCTGAAACGAGCGGCGTGACGATCGCCGTCGTGCTCGTCGAAACTGCGTCAACGTAGTCGGTCCAGGTCGTGCCGCCATCGCTGGAATACTGGATCGCGTAATCGGTGAGCGGCGTGATGCCGGTCGATGCCGGGGCCGTCCACGAGATCGACACGTGGTCCTCCCCTGGCGTGCCGACCACGGCCGTCGGCGCGCCAGGCGTGGCCGACTCGGTGATCAGGAGCCGCAGTTCGGTGTATTCGACGGCGGTGGAGCCGACACCCTCGCTCGCATTCGGCAAGAGCGGGTTGTTGGCCCGATCGGTCACGCGGCCCGTGACCCCGGTGCCGGCCGCCCGGCTGTCGATGCGGACTGCATACGCGCCCAGCGGAAACACAGCTGCGGCCTCGAACACCACCCGCTGCGTCCCCTCGACATACCGGAACAGGTAGTCCGTTCCTGCGACGAGCACGACCCCATTGCGGGTGACCGTGAAGGCTTCGGCCACGACGGTCGCGGCATCGATACCCACGCCCATGTCGGCGAGCTGAATCTCAAACCGGCGGAATCCGGTGATCGGCGAATCCAGCAGGATGACGGAATCGTAGGCGGGGTCGAGGTCAGCCACCGACTGATCCTCGGGGCTCACAAGCATGGCGAACGGCCGGTTGACATCGCTCCGTTCGACAGCACCGCGATCCTTGAAGGCGCTCGCGCCGAGGCCGGGCTGGCTGCCCTGAGTCGGATCATCGCCCCGCAGCTGGCCGTAGACGTCGGTCGCCGGGGCCAGGATAGTTGACGGGGGAATGGCGAGCGCGGAGGTCACGGCGATGAATTCGCTCCTGTCCTGCAGGGCGTCGATCGCACTGTCGATCGCCGGCTCGCCCGCACGGAGATAGAAGTTGCCCCCGGCCGCGTTGACGAACGGCGTACCGGAGAGCACGACCGGCTGGCTCTGCGCCGTGCCTGTCACCTGGGTGTCCGTGTTGGAATAGGCGGAGCGACCCACGACCGTGCTCGCCGCCGAGCTCCCGTCGACCTGCACGCCGGTCGCCAGGTTGGCGAAGACGTTGTTGAGGATCGTGGGAGCGGCGTTGTCGGTCACCTGGATGCCGATACCACCGGCGGTCGCACCACCGTAGATCGTGTTGTTGATGATCGTGCCGAGCGGAACCGCCGCGAGCGGACCGTCGCCGCTGAAGGCGTCGCCGCTGAACAGGATTCCCGCCTGGCCGCTCGTCGAGACGATGTTGTTGACGACCACGGCCCCTGGCACGAGCCGGCTGCCGTTGGCCGAATGGAAGTTCAACGGCACTCCCGGCGAGGGCGTGCCGAGGCTGTCGCGGGCTGCGGCGTCAATCGCGATACCGTTCTCGGCGGAGTTCGAGATGACGTTGGAGTCGATCACGAACACGCCCTGTTCCCGCGGCAGGTTCGCGTCGCCAAGCCGACGCTCCGAGGCGATCATCCGGTCGTTGGTGTCGAATGTGCGATAGATGGTCGCCGTGTTCTCGGTTCCACCATCGGCGACGGCATACTCCGTGCCCCGCCGAATCTCGAGCTGATACGCCCCCTGGAGCACCTGGGGGAAGGACGTGTCGGACACCTTCGTGCCGGTGTCGAAAAACGCCGTATTGGCCGCTGCGACCCCGGTCACCATTTCGCCCCGCTCGGCGAACCCGATGATCACGTCGTCAATGTAGAAGCCCTCGTGGTCGTTCTGCTGGCCGCGTTGCGAGCTGTTGAAATCCCCGGTCTGGTTGGCGAGCCCGTCGATCTCGTTGAGCAGGTTGCCGTCCGCGTCGCGGGCGTCCGGATCGAACATGCCGGCCGTGCTGAAATCAAACCGCAGCCGGACATTGTTGCTTCCCGCAATTCCGGCATATTGCCCGATGTCCACGCGGGCCTGCCGCCACTCCCCGGTGTCGTACAGCTCCTGGACGTGCTGATTGGAGAGCGTGGTCAGCCGCGACGACGCCGTGATGAAGTTGGGCAGCTCGCCGTCATCGTTATCCAGGTCCGACCTTTCAGAATTATTCGTCGCCAGCAGTTCCCAGGGCGCTCCATCGACGGAGATCAGCACCCGGGCACTGTCTCGCATACCGGTCGTCTTGCTCGCGGCATTCTGGGTGTCCAGAAAATAGTTGAAATACAGCGTCGGCTTATCGGTGTAGGCATATGCGGAGAGATCGAAAGCATTCGTGATCAGGCTGCCGTAGGCCCCGCCCGGCAGGTTGTAATTGTTTCCGATCGTGGCGTTGTTGCTCAGATCCCGCTGCCAGTTCGCCGCCACCGCACCGTACTGACCGTTGACATTTGCATATCCCGCGTACGGGGCGTCGCTCGCCACATACTGCTCAAACCCAAAGTAGAAGCTCGTGCCTCCTTCGACCGCCTCCCGCGTGTTGTCGGGCGCTTCGTTGATCCCGTGGCCCGCATCGCCCCCGCGGCGGGTCGTCGGATGCCACAGGTTGACGTCGAGCGGCGAGAACGCGAGGCCGGTCGGCGAACTTGCGCCCGTGAGGAGCGAATCTTCCAGCGCGCCGTCGCCATCGACATCGAACACGCTTAGCAGGTTGCCGTCTGTATCGAGTGCCCGGAGCGTGCCAGTATCGTCGATGGCAAACACCGTGTCGGCAAAACGCCCCCCCTCGAGATTCTGGGGGCCGAGCGTGAGCCCTGCGAACGCCACCCCGGGGACCGACCCAATCACCGTCGCCTCGGCCGTTGCCAAGCTGATGCTGAAGAACTTTCCGGTGGTATCAACGCCATAGAGTGTGCCGTTCACGAACGCCATGCCCGTGACGACGCCCAGAGAGTCGGTTGCATCCTGAATATAGGCCTCGGCGGCCGCATTCACGCGGCCAAATTGACCGGGCACAAAAGCCGCAGATCCTGTCGTGGGATTCGCTTGGTAGAGCCGCGATTGGCCGCCGTCTCGCACCGAATAGTAGAGGTTGGCATAGGTACCGACACCCGTCCGCTGCCAGGCGATCGCGTCCACCGCGTCGGTCGTGATTGCCTGCGGATCCGGGACGACGTTGTACGACACGTTCGACAAAATGCAGCCCGCGTCCGGGACATTGATCACGTCATTCGTCCAGGCGATCGTCAGCTGGCCGGCTCCCAGATTCAGGGCCGTGTTCACCGGATCGATGATCGGGGAGTCCTCGTCGAGCGTCTGGGTGATGTCCAACGCGCCCCCTGGAAGCTGGGTAATTCGCCAGGCTCCGCGCCGGGTGATCTGGACCCCGCCGATGACCTCCGGAAACGTCACCGTCAGGTCGGCACTGAACGTGCCGACGGCGAGGTTCTGCCGCGCCATCTGGAACGTGGTCCGGAAATTCAAGCCCGGCGGGGCCTCGGGGACCGCCAGCACCTGGAGCTGAGGCGGCGGGGGGGCCGGTGCGTTGGGAATTGAATCGAGGCCGATCGCCGTTCGCGCGCCCGTGCCTGTATTGATCTCATCGATCCGGCCAGCCGTATTGGCCACGCCCGGCAGACCGGCGTAGGCGTAGAGTCGGCCGTCTGACCGCATCACGATGTCGCCAATCGTGGAGCCGGCATACGTGGCGAGTGGCGTTTCGACGCCGCCTCGCAGTGCATCGACCGTAACAAGCGATCCGCCTCCCGAGACGAACAGCGTCACGTCGCCGAGATTGAAGGGCGTCACGTTCGTGGTCAGCGACAGCGCATCGGTCGCGTCGAACAGATCACCAGCCTCGCCGATGCGATCGTCAGCGATTCGATTCAACGAGTTGACCGGCTCGAGCCTCACCAAATAGTTCGTATCTCCGCGGCCGAACGCCGCGTTGAGCACCTCGGGCAGCCGCTCGTTCGACGAGATCGCGACGTAATACCGCAGTTGCTTGCTGGGATCGGGCTCGACCACCGGGCCCCCCGCCTCGCCGCCACCGCCCCCCGTCGGCATGCCGGCCGGCAGCTGGACCGAGCCGATGAACGGGTCGAGCTTGCCGATCGAGCCCCGGGAGAGATCGTCGAAGTCGTTCCCCTGGCCGGGAGCGGGCTGGTCGTCTGCAACGTCGGAGTCACGCCCCACAAAGATGAGCGTCCCCTCCTCGTCAAACACCGAGATCGTGAGATCACCGCGGAAGCCGTCTGCGTAGTCGATGTCGAAGACCGTCGCCCAGGTCTGGAGTCCGTTGTTGACACCAGCGATCGACTGGATCTGCTCGTAATTGAGCGCGAAGGAATACCAGTCGACGTCGCCCTCGCCGTCGATCGTGCCGGCGACGCTGAGCGTGTTGCGGTCGGACTGCAGGAGATTGCCGAGAATCTGGGCGTCGTCGAACAGCTGGTTCGGCGTCGAGTCCTCGCCCGTCTCGCCCAGGAGCAGCGAGTTGCGGGGCAGGCCCTCGACGTCGATCGCGGTCGTCGCGAAGCGGATGTCGGCGTGGCGAACGGTCGAGCCCGGCTTCTCGTCACGCTGGCCGAGCCGGACGCGAAGTTCATAGCTGCCGCTCGTGGCGCCCGCGCTGGGGTCGCCATCTTCGCCAAACGTGTTGCTTTGCAGGCTGGCCTCGTATTTGGCAGTGTCATCAACCCCAGCGAATAGCGCGAGCGTCGCGGCATCCTGCTTGGGCTGGCTGCGCACCCGCACGAAATACTGGCCCACCTGGCCCTGCGTGCCCGGCAGGATCACCCGCATGCCGGGGTCGCGGGGGTTGAGCGTGTAGTAGTCGTCGCCCCGCCAGGCGTCTTTTTCGAGGCCATCGACAACCACGTTGCCACGCGGATTCCGCGTTGCCGGAGAAAGATCGCCGTCGCTCTGGCTGTCGGCCGACCGGGCCAGGACGGTGCCGTCGCCGGCCACCAGTTCGACCATCGCATCGAGCGCACCAGCCGTCTTGTCGACGTCGATCCAGACTTCCGATCCGGCGTAGCCCGTAAAGGCATAGACGTCGACGTCGGTCGTATCGTCGGCCGCGATCGCGCCATGCACCTCGAACCCGAGCCGACGGTTTTCGTCGCCCGTTTTCTCCTGCGACGACTCCCACGTGTTGGCGCCGATCGCGTAGTTGGGGGCGAGCACGCCGAGGTACTGGGCCGCTTCGGGCAGACCATTTCGATCAAGGCCCCCGGTCACGCCCGCCTCGGCCTCCACGTAGACCGCCACGTTGCGGTCGTTGGAGAACTGCCGGAAGGCCAAGCTCCGCCAGTCGCCCGCAGTGCCTGTGCTCGCGCCATCGCCATTCGTATCGAATACCGGACGACCCAATGGGTCGAGGCCCGCCCCGACCGTGTCGTCCTCGAGCGAGGTGAGGATCACCGGACGGCCCGGCTGGCCGATGATCTGTACCGTGCCGCCAATGCGGTCGTCGATATCAAGCGCGTAGCCCGCGGCGGTGAAGCCGGCATTCGCACCGGCGAGTTTCACGACGAGGCTGGCATCGGCCGTGCTCTGGAGCCGGAGGCCGGTCGCCGTGTGGAAGTTCTCGACGATGATTTCGTCTTCGAGCACGTGGACGATGTCGGTGTCGTCCCACACGCTCTCCACCGTGATCTCCTCGCCACGCACCTGGAGGCCGGCGATCGCACCGGCGCCGGGATCGAGCGGGAGCCGATTGCCACGCACGAGCGGGCCGCGATTGGCGTCGTAGGCTGCGAAGCGGTCGATGAAGCCGCTCGAGCGGCCGGGGTCGGGCAGCGGCACGTCGGTGAGCGAATTCGCGTTGATGCTCACCACCGCGCCGCGGTTGGTGCGGAAGTCGTTGCCCACGATCACCGGCTGAGCGCCACGGATCGCCACGGCGGCCCCTTCGCCACCGGCCGCGTTGTTCTCGATTCGGCTGTTGGCCAGCCGCAGGTCGCCCTGATGCACTTCCACGACGCTGAACGTCTCGAAGATGCCGTCGGTCGAGGCCTGCCCGCCGCCGAAGCCAATGTAGGCCTGGTCGATGCTCGCCTTCGCACCCGGCCGGAGCACGATGCCCCCCCAGTCGCCCGCGGCCGCGCCGTCGGGCTGGTTGCCGTTGGTGTCGAACGTGCCGCCGGCCCCGAACCGATTGTCGCCGAGGCTCGTGAAGATCACGCGGTCGTGGGCATGACCCTCCGCGATGAGTTGGCTCGTACCCAGTTCCAGCTCGATTCGCACGTCGTCGAGTTTCACGACCACGCCGGGGTCGATCGTGAGCCGACCGCTCCGGCGGGCGCCCTCGGTCCCCGATTCGCCCTCATAGCCCCCCGCCCCGCCGGCAATCAGAAGATTCTCCTGTAGCACGTAGACGATGTCGGATCTGCGGAATCGGGCCGGAACGTCGAGTTTCTGGATCGGCAGCCGTAGCCCCGTGTCGATCTTCACGAACAGGCCGTTCACCGAATTGCCCACGAGCCTGTTGCCCCGCAGTTCGGGGCCGACGCGACCATTCGACTCCTCGAACGAGTTGGGCGTAGCTGCAATCGCGGCCTGAGAACTACCGGTGATCGTGTTGAACGTGAGCGTGGGCCGCGTGTTCTCCACCTGGATCGGGGCGAACCGCTCCCTCCGGGCATCAACCGTCACCTCGCCGCCGCCGAACCGCATGTCGGCCTGGCTGACCGTGTTGATGAACGCCTTCTTCGAGGCGGCGTCGGAGTCACCACGGAACACGATGCCGCCCCACTGGCCCCCCTGTGTGGCCGTGAGAAACCGGTCGGAGTCGCCGCCGATCGTGTCGTCGTGGTACGACGTGAAGGTGACCTTCGACGCTGGCGTGCCCAATACTTGAAGCGCCGCCTCGGCCCGCGACACAGCCGGCGAACTGCTGCCGACGTCGATGATCGCCGAACGGAGCTTGAACACCGTTCCCGCATCGATCATCACCGTCACGCCCGCGGGCACCGTGAACGAGGTGCCGTCGGCCAACGGTCGGCCGGCGAGGTCCGTGCCGATGAGATACGGATTGGCGGCCGAGCCGACGACCCGAATGATCGTCTTGGAGCCTGCGGCAGTTGCGTTCGCATTCCGCACCGCCGTAAGCGCCGTCTGGAGGCTGGCGTAGGGCTTGGCCAGCGAACCGTCGGCACCGACCGTCGCGGCGGTCTTGTCCACGTAGACGGTCTTCGACTCCACGGCAGTCTTGAACCAGAACCTGTGCACGCCGCCCGCGACGCCATCGCGGTCACCGTCGAACGGCCGGCCGGTGGCATCGACGATCGTGGTCGCGATCGTGGCCGCGGCGATGTCCTTCGGCTTGGCCGCGAATCCCAGCCGCAGCTCGTAGGCCCCGTCCGTGCGACCGCCGGAGCCCGAATCGGCCACTTCCGGATTGAAGGCGGTGTTGCCGGCGCTCGTGACCGCGATGAAGTAGGTGTAGTCGTCACCGGCGGCGTCCTTCGCCGGCAGGTCCAGGCCGAGGAACGAGTCGCGGCCGAACGAGTCGTCGTTGCGGGCGATCAGTTCGCGGCGACCAGTGGCCGGATCCTGGCGATAGAGCGTGAGCACGCTGTCGAGCAGGCTCAGGGCCGGCTGGCCGGGTCGGGCGATGACCGTCTCGGCCGTAAGCCTGCCATCCTCGGGGAGCGTGAAGCTGTAAAGGTCGATATCCGAGCCGTCAGCCGCGTAAAGCTGTCGGAGATGCACGATGTCATAGTCGCCCGGGAACACCGGCTCGCCTGACAACCCACGCCCCATGATCGAGGGCAGGTCGTAGGTGTGCGACAGCCCGATGGCATGACCAATTTCGTGCATCGCCACGCCGAACCACGCACCACCGCACTCGCTCTCGCCCCAGTTCTCGGTGGCGTCCATGATGGCCATGCCGCCGCCAGCGAGCCCTGCGGGGGCCGTCGTGATCGCCGGATCGAGCGCCCGCATGTCGCCGGTGACGACCGTGATGCCCTGGTCGGCTGACTCCACGAATCGAACGCCCGCGTAGCGGCTGTAAAGTTCAAAGATCTCTCGAGCCCGCTGCTTCTGCGTCTCGGTGATCGCGTTATAAAGTTGGTTGCCCTGTGGATCGAAACCGTATTCTGACTTGAAGTTGTAGTACTCGACTTTGATGGCGTTGGCCGAGCCAACTCCAGCGACGGCCGGCGCGCCGTGTTCACCACTGTCGGCAGGCGTGTCGCGGTGGCCAGGCTCGTCGATCGAACCGGGCTGCGTCGGAAACTCCAGGTTGCCGAGCGGCGTCGGCAGCGTGGGCCGCACGCTGATCGCGCCGGTGACCACCTGGCCGCCGGTCGTGAGCGGGCCAAGATCTTGCGCGGTTCCGAAACTGGAGTTGGTGTCGCTTCCCTCGGTGACGGGCCCAGGGGCCGACACTCCCGCCGCGCCACCAATTTCAAGCCGGAAGAGTTTGTTGTCGGGGAGGGCTGACGCGAATGTCAGCACGGCTCGGCCCGACGTGGCGTCGTAGGCGACGCTGGCGGGAGTGAGCGGTCCGCCGGCCACATCGCTGCCGTCGGCCGCCATCTCGATGAGCCGGTAAAAGGCGGGGCTTTGCGCCGCTGCGACGCGCAGCGGATCCTCCGCGTTGAAAAACACGTGGATCGTGTCGCGGGCCTGCGTGAGCCCGTTGCCCGAGCCGGAGAGAGGCTGCGGCACGATCGAGACCACGTAGGCGCCGATGTCGAGCCGGATGTCGAGCGACGTGGGCTGCACGAAGTCATCGCCCGACTTCAGGTCGGCACCAACCACGACACGGTAAGTGCCGTCGGTGAGCGTCTCGGCGAACCGAATGACTACCTGGTTGCCGTTGGGCGTGTCGTCCACCGTCACGCTGCCCGGCGTAATCGTTGCGCCGCCCACTCGCTGCACGGAGATGCTGCCGAGCGTTGTGGGGTCGATCTGCGTGCCCGGCGTGAACCGCAGCGTGATCTGTTGCGGCGATTGCCCGAGTGTCGCACTCGGAGGCGTGGCGTCCTTCAGGAAGAACGGCGTGTCGCTCTCCGCATACGCCGCGACGAGATCGAACGCCATCACCCGCCGCTCTTCGAGCCGCTCGAGGTGACCGTTGCGACTCGCACGGCTCCGTTTCGCCGCCTCGGCGTGTGACTTCCGCCGCTCGAACAGACCTTGGACTGAGGCCAACCACGGAGTGCGCCGCATAGAACTGCCCTGAAGAAAAAGCTGGAAAGGCTCGCCAAAAAGAAGTCTCGCGAGGCTAGAGCGCGTCTGAAATAGGACTAGCGCCCCCTGCGCAGGCTGGGTAATGTGGGCACCTGCAAGGAGGTGTCCATGAAGCCGTACTCAAAAGAGTTCCGCGGAGAGGTGCTGGCGGCCTGCGATCGAGGTCGCGGGACGCGCGAGGT
>CAMDDA010000302.1 GCA_945890755.1 Candidatus Kuenenia stuttgartensis | reverse complement strand
GCCGCGATGCCGCGAATCCCGCCACGCTGCGGCTCAGCCGGCTCGTGATGCTCGACAGTCTGTATTACGCCGGCACGAAGGAGCGGTTCCTCGATCCGGGCCAGGTCGACAAGGCGCTCGTCACGGAGCCCTACGACTACGACGGCCGGCTGATGGTGGAGCAGATGGTGCCGATCGTGATCGACGGCCGGTTCGCGGGCGTGACCGGCGTCGATCGGGCGCTCGATCAGGTGGCCCACGACCTCGCGGCGATCCAACGGCAGCAGCGGGACGCCGGCTGGCACGTGGAGGTGTTCCTGATCAGCCGCATGGGCAAGGTGATCGCGAGCACCGTCAAGCGGGAGGATCTCCGCACGAAGCCGGTCGCCGACACGCCCTACGCGACGATCCTCGAAGACTTCCACGCCACGCCGGCGAGTGATCGCGTGACCGTGGCCGCCGATCCGCTGACGGGTGCCGAAAGTCTGTATGCGGCGGCCAAGGTGCCGAGCGGCCCCTGGACGGTCGTGATGCAGATGCGCCGGGGCGACCTCGTGGGCCGGATCCAGTGGCCGCTCCTCACGTCGGCCGCGCTGGCCGCGGCCGGTATGGCGGGCATGCTCGGCCTGCTCCTGTGGCTCACGGGGAACCTCACGCAGCGGATCGGCCGGGCCGTGGCAGCGTCACGTCGCGTGGCCCAGGGCGACCTCACGGGCGTGATCGACATCCGCGGCGGCGACGAAACGGGGCAGTTGCTCCGCGACGTGGGCGCGATGACGACGAGCCTCCGGGGCATCGTCTCGCAGGTGAAGCAGGCGAGCCTCGACCTCAACGCGACGGCCCGGCAACTCGCCGCCGCCGGCAGGCAGCAGGAGTCGGCGATCGCCTCGCTCGGAGCCAGCACGAGCGAGGCAGCCGTGGCCAGCCGCCAGATCTCGGTGACCGGCCGCGAACTCCTGGGCACGATGCACGAGGTGGCGGACGTGGCGGCGGAGACGGCCCACGTGGCCGACGCCGGCCGGGAAAACCTGGCGGAAGTGGGGGAGTCGATGGCCCACCTGGAGCAGTCGACCGCCGAGTTCTCGGAGCGGCTCGCCGCCATCCGCCAGCGGGCGGAAGACATCAACATGGTGATCACCACGATCACGAAGGTGGCCGACCAGACGAACCTCCTCTCGATCAACGCGGCGATCGAGGCGGAGAAGGCGGGCGAGTATGGCCAGGGCTTCATCGTGGTGGCCCGCGAGATCCGGCGGCTGGCCGATCAGACGGCCGTGGCCACGCTCGACATCGAGCGGCTCGTGGAGCAGATGCAGCAGGCGGTGAACGCGGGCGTGGACCAGATGGACCGGTTCGCGGCCGAGGTGAAGACGGGCGTGGAGCGGGTGGCCGGGATCAGCAGCCAGTTCGCCGAGGTGATCGACAAGGTGCACGGCCTCTCGGCCCGGTTCGACCATGTGAAGGAGGGCATGCAGGCCCAGGCCGCCGGGGCCCAGCAGATCACCGAGGCCCTCGCCACGCTCACCGACGGCTCCCGCGCCGCCGCCGAAGCCCTCCGCGAGTTCAAGGACGCCTCGCAGCACATGGTCTCGGCGGTGGACGGCCTCACCGCCACCGTCAGCCGCTTCCGCGTCGACGAGTGACGTAGGCCTGTTGCTCCGCAACGGGCTGCCCGTCACGGAGTGACGGGCCTACATGGCCCCCATCCACGCTGGCAATCCTGGCAATCCGCGCAAACCCCTCCAATACGGGGCCATATACCGAAAATGCTCATGGAGCGGGTCGCGATGAGTCGATCACTTCTGACGATCATGCCGGTCGTTCGGCGCGGGGACTGCCCTGCCCGGGCCACCGGCCACCGTCAGGGACGCGACTCCGATGAGCAAAAAAGCCATCCGTAGCCTCGGAAAACGGGCCTCCTCTCGCCTCCGGGCGATTCGCCAGCGAGCTGCCGACTGGCGGCGGCGGGCCCGTCGTGCCGTGGCCCTGGCCGCGATCACCGGCGGCATGGCCTTCGCCCCATCCCTGGCCGAAGCCCAGATGGGCCAGGCGGCGATGGCCCCGGCGGGCGGGATCGTGAATCGCGCCGTCAACGGCTTCCAGCAGCTCAACGCCAACGGCCCGGGCTACCTCTACTACGGCATCAACGCCGCCGACCGGGGCCTCGGCTACAACGGCAGCTACATGACGCTCGGCGGGTTCATCCCGATGGCCGAGGACGACCTCGGTGGCTTCTGGGCCGCCGATCTCCGTGGCCACCTCTCCGAATACGGCGGCTTCTTCTCCAACGTGGGTGCCGTCCGCAAGCAGTTCCTCGGCGGCACATTGCTCGGCATCGGCGTCTACTGGGACTACGACGGCGATCAGAATCAATACGAGACGGCGGGCGTCTGTGGCACCGAATACCTGGGCAATTTCGGTCACTCCTACAACCAGGTGGGCGTGTCGGCCGAGTGGCTCACCGACTACGGCAACCTCCGCAGCAACGGCTACATGCCCGTGGGCACGACGGCCTACACGGCCGGCGCCCCGGATTCGCCGTTCTACCGCAACTACATCATGTGCCAATACGGTCTCGACTCAGCCCTGACGGGAGCCGACCTCGAAGTCGGTGCCTACATCCCCGGCCTCTCCGATTGGGCCGGCATGATCAGCGTGGGCGGCTACGCACTGGGCAACTCACGCTATGACTGGAACGTGGGCCCCCAGACGGGCACCGATGTCGTGCCCTGGTTCGGCGGTGTGTACACCCGCCTCGACATGACGTTCGTCAACAACTGGGATTTCTCGCTCCAGGCCAACAACGACAGCTACTTCGACTGGACGGGCTTCGCCCGGCTCACCTACCGCATGGGGGGCAGCCGCCGCCGGAACGTGCCCGACCAGATGGAACAGCCCATGATGCGCAACGAGCACATCGTGCGGGCCCACCAGACGCCGATCGTGGCCACGAATCCGGACAACGGCGGCCAGCCTTGGTATGTCATCCACGTCAACAACACAGGCTCCGACACCGGCAGTGGCTCGGCCTCGAATCCATTCAACAATATCGCCGATGCGAACGCGGCAGCGACGCAAAATTGGGACATCGTGCTCGTGAATGCCGGCGACGGCACGGCCACGGGCTACAACACGACCTTCTCACCACTGGCAGCCACCCAATACTTCATCGGCGACGGCTCGCCGTTCTTCATCCCGACGGTCTGCTGCGGCGACATCAACATCGCCACAGCCACCAACGGCACGCCCCTGCTGACCAACCCGACAGGCCCGAGCATCAACCTGTCCAACGGCTTGGTTACAAGCAACTTCAACATCGTGAACTCTGCGATTGGTATCTCAGGCTCGGGCAACCTCTCGAGTGGCGAACGCCCGTCGTTCGCTTCGAATATCACGATCACAGGCACCGGCAGCCTGCCCACCCAGGGCATCGCAATCACCGGGGCCACCGGCGAGGCGGTCTTCGAGACGGTGGACATCGAGGGCATGACGAAGGGCGCCGTGGTTGTGAACGGCGGCGATCCGACGATCACCTTCACCGACGGCACGATCACCAACACCCAGGACAATATCCTGCGAGTGCAGAACACGACCGGCGGCAGCGTGGAACTCGTCGCCAATCCGGACACGCCGTTCACCGAGACAGGCGACGGCATCCTCGTGGACAATGCAGCTGGAAACGTCACCGTCCGCAGCCAGGTCGCCGGCATGACGGCCGCCACGATCGCGAGTCAGAAGGACGGGATCGGGGTCTTCAACAGCTCCGGCGAGATGACGTTCGACGACGTCACCATCACCAAGGCCGGCGGCAGCGGCTACGCGGGCGTGAACCTCCAGAACAACGCGGGCACGACGAATTTCAGCAACCTCGGCATCACCACCGACGGCTCCACTGGCTTTTTGGCGGTCAACGACAACGTGATCAACGTGTCGGGCAACAGCCGCGTGAACACCGCCAACGCTCCGGCGGTGTCGCTCACGAACGTCAGCGACGCCGACATCAGCTTCACGACCGTCAAGAGCACCGACAGCCCGAGCAATGGCGTGCTGATCGACGGCGTGGCAGGCTCGTTCGCGGTCACCACGCGGCTCGATGTCGAAAACGCCCAGGACGACGGGTTCGTGATCCGCAACTCACCCGACCTCACGGTGACCGTACCCGTGACGAACGTCACGACGGCGGCCACGGCCCCGGCCCGGGCCGACGGCATCGTGATCCAGAACAGTGGCACGAGCGGGGCGGGTGCAATCACCCTCGGAAAGACCACGGTCACCACGACGAACGGCTCAGGCCTGGTGGTGCAGTCGTCAGGCGTCACGACCGCCGGCGGCACGATCACGGCCGTGGGCGGTGCCTCGATCGCGGCCAACGACTCCGACCTGAACATCACGCTGGCCAGTGCCTCTTCGACCAACAGCAACGGCGCCGGCCTCGCCCTCACAGAGTCGAGCGGTGCGGTGACAATCGGCACGACGAGCATCACCACGCCGGCCGGCTACGGCATCACAGCGGTCGATAACGCGGAAGGCTTCCAGGCCGACTTCGGCAATACGTCGGTAAGTGGGATCACCAACGGTGGCATCGGCGTCAATATCACCAACACCGACACGACGCCGAACACGGCTTATTCGTTCGACACGTTACAGGTGACCACGCTCAATGGCGCGGGTCTCGTCGCCCGCAACGGCGGCACGGTGAACTTCAACAACCCGGCCTCGATCACTGCAGGCCAAGGGGCCGCGATCGACCTGGAGAACACACAGGGCACGACCGGCGGCGTGGCGGGAAGCGGGTTTACTTTCCTCGACCTCACGAGCACCGACTCGCTCTCCAATGGTGTCCGTCTCAACAACCTCAACAGCGATCTGAGCGTTTTGGGCCTTACGGCCATCTCGGGCGCAGACGGGCCGTCGCTGTCGATCACCGATACCGTCTCACCTCCGGCAGCCGATTCGATCAGCTTTCAGACCGTCACGATCACCGACCGCAACAATGTCGGCATGGTGGTGGACGGCATCTACGGGCAGGTGCAGATCGGCAGTCTGAACATCAGCGACGGAGCGGGCAACGCCGTAACGATAGCCAACACCACCGACCCGCTCGACCCGATGGGCACCGGCAGCGGCCGGGTCTACATCAACGGCGGCACGATCGCCGGTGCCGGCGGCAACGGCATCCAGGTGACCAACGCCCTGGCTTCGATCACGGGCGCCTCTATCTCCGGCTTCGGCGGCCAGGGAATCCTCGCCGTCGCCGGGGCCGGACAGGAAACGACCGTGCAGGTGTTCGACTCTCAGATCAGCACCGCCGTGGGCATCGACGGCATGCAGCTGCGGGCCTCGGGCGGTGGCATCGTCAACGGCACGCTCCAGTCTTCGCTGCTCGATGTCTCGGCAAACGCACTGAACTCCATTGTGGTGGACGGAGCCAGTTCGATGTTTCTCAATGTGACCAACAATCTGGGGACGGCGGGGGGACCGCCTGGCACAGGCGGATTTGTGCTCAACAACCAGGCCGGTGTGCTGCAGATCGATCAGGCATCGCTCAGCGACCTGCAGCTCGAGAACGCAGGCGTGACAGTCACCGAGCCTGGCTCACCGGTGACCTTCGGCGGCTCCACGCCCCCGGTGCCACCGCCGACTCCGTGATCCGCCAGGCCCGCCCGATCGCCGCCCCGCAGCGGATCACCGCCGGCGGGGAGCGGGCCTGGGGCTGGGTTTGCCGGGCGTAGGCCTCGGGGCGGGCTTCGGCGTGGGTGTCGGAGCGGGCGTGCCCGGCACCTGCGTATTCTGCAGGTTTACCACCACAGCGTTGCTCTCGGCGGAACTCGACCCGACCTCGAATCGGAGGGCCGTGGAATTCGCTGTGATCACCTCGCCCACCCGGATCGGAGTGGTGATGCGGATCTCGAACTTGGCCACACCGTTCGCATCGGCTGTCACCGTGGCACGGCCGAGGAATCGCCGCATTTGATATCCGGCGAGCACACCGTAGTTGCCGTCCTCCGGGTTACTGGCGTAGATGTCCACCGAGTATTGCTGGTGCTGGTAACTCGGGTTGTGCAGCTGCCCCGTGATCGTGATCGGCTGGCTCACGGTGCCCGTCTGCTGCACGGTCGCCGAGTTCAGGGAGAGGGTCTGCGTGGCCGACCGGTTGGCCCCGCTAGTCCGGCCAATCGCCCCCAGGGCGTTGCCATGGATGGCGTTACCCTGCACGGCCACCTGCTGGGCAGCCGCCCCGATCGAGACGCCGTGGTTCAGGTTGCCGAAGATCGTGTTGCCCGCTCCAGTGGACTGAGTGGCGGTCACCGTCTGACCCACCGTGATCGCCGAGCCAGACCCCACGATCACGCCATTGCGGGCGTTGTTGGCGATCGTGTTGCCCGTGATCATATGCCCTGTGGCCGTCGTGCTCGTGGCGGCCACGCCGGTCGCCGCGGCCACTC
Source organism: Candidatus Kuenenia stuttgartensis (assembly GCA_945890755.1). Lineage (GTDB taxonomy): Bacteria > Planctomycetota > Planctomycetia > Pirellulales > UBA1268 > QWPN01. The sequence continues at coordinate 7,193 of CAMDDA010000302.1, read as the reverse complement.
GCACGCCGTTGCTGGCATTGTTGGTGATCAGATTCCCCTGGCCTGGCGCCGCTCCTCCCACCACGTTGCCCGAACCGCCGAGCAGTTCCACGCCGTTCACGGCGTTGTTCATGATCGCGTTGCCGTTGGCAATCACGTTGCCCACGCCACCGACGATCGAGATGCCACTGCCGGCATTCCCCGTCGAGGAATTCACGCTGCGGTTGGCGTCGGCACCGATCAGGTTGCCCTGAATGAGGTTGCCCGTGGCCGCTCCAGTGGCCGCCGAAACCTCCATCCGCACGCCGCTGCCACCGTTCGCGTTGATCCGATTCGCCGCCGCAGCCGCCCCGCCGATCGTCGAGTGGCTGCCGCCGCTCAGGAACACGCCGCTACCTGCATTGGCAGTGATCTCCGACCCGGTCACGCGGTTGCCGGCCGTCAGTGCCGCCGCGCGGGCATCTGCGATGCTCACACCGTGGCCGCCGTTGTACGAGACCTCGTTCCCCTCGCCGACGGTATTGCCGATGGCCGTGGAGATCGCCACGCCATCGAATGCGTTGCCGGCGGGCGTGCCGTCATCAAGCAGGCCGCCGATGGTGTTACCGGTGAGCACCACGCCGGTCGCTCCCGAGGCGATCGCCACGCCGTGGCCGCCGTTATCACCGATGCGGTTGCCGCCCATGATCTCCACGGCCTGACTCGCGTTCCCAACGAACACGCCGTCGCCGCCGTTGCCACCGAGCATCTCGGAATCGATGTCGCCGGCAGGCGTGAGGCCGATGTAGTTGCCCACGAGTCGAACGTTCGACGAGGCCGCCACGCTCACGCCCCTCCCGGTCTGATTGACGATCGTGTTCGACGCAGCAGTGTTGGGCCCGCCAAGCACAGCGAACTTCGACGCGATGATCCCGATACCCGTCCCATTGTTGGCGATGTAGTTGTTCCGGATCCGATTGGCCCCGGTGAACGTGCCGCCGTTCGCATTCTGGACCTGGATGCCCGCCATCCGGTTGCCCATGATCACGTTGCTCACCGAGCCAACAAGGTCCGGCCGCACCTCCTCCGGCGTTCCGATCAAGTTGCGAGAGGAAGCGGCGATCCGAATGCCGTCACCGTTACCACGTTCCGGTGCTGAGCCCGTTTCGTCGCCGACGACGTTTCCAAATACTCGATTCCCCGTCGCCCCGCCACGAATCAGCACGCCGGCCAGCGAGTTGCCGGCAAACCGGTTGGCCCGATCGACGTCGAACGTCGTGGATCCGATCAGGTTGTTCACCGCCGCCGTTCCCGTGATGTCGAGCCCCACGCGGTTGGCCCGCACGATGCCGGCCGCGTCGATGCCGGCATGCACGTCGGTCACGGTGTTGTTGCCACTGGCCATCACGATGGCCGAGCCGTTGGTGAAGCCGTAGGCGGCAGTCTTTGTGAGCGTGCTACCGCTCGACCCGAGACCAAAGTTGAGGCCCGTCGGCGTGGTAGCCGTTCCGCGGAGCCCGATGCGATCGGTGGTCGCCGTCTGCCCGAGCCGGCCGCCGTCGAACATCACGGGCTTCGTCATCGCCGGCAGGGCACCGGCCACGACGATCTCTTCGACAAGATAGCCGTCCTCGTCGAACACGATCGCCGACTTCTGCGGCACCCGCGAGCCGTTGAGCACGTAGGTGGCGTTGTTGTCGTTGAGATACCGCGTCATGTCGCGGAGCGAGCCCTGGAAAGCGGCGTTCGGAGCAGCCGAGTCGCCACCCGACGTGACGACATACTCGACCGTTCCCACACTTGCCCCGAAGGCCGCCCCGGCCGAAATGCTGAGACTGCGATACTGCAGGCCGCTGACGACCCGCACCGTCGAGAGCGGGGCCAAGGCGGTCAGACTCACGCCGTCGCCGCGAATCTCGACGCCCACCGCACCGCCACGGCTCACGCCGGTCTCGAAGTCGTCGGCGTCGGTGTAGCTGAAGCTGCCGAGCGTCGTGGCTGCCAGTTGGTTGACGTTGTTGAACGCGTTGCCGAGGCTCACGGCCGTATTCGACCCGTTGTTCACGACGAGCGAGTCAGCCTGGATGAACCCGTTCGGCTGCGAGATGCCCGTCTTTGCCGCGAGTTCGACCCGCTCAGCGGCGAACACGTTGGCATTCAAGGCCACGCTGCCGCTCGACGACGCGACGCGGATGCTGCCGGCGTCGGACGTGAGCTGGTTGGCGACCGGGATCGCCGTGAAGGCCTCCATCACGATGTCGCCGGCCACATGGAGCACCGGCGGACTCAGGATCGAGCCGTTGAAGCTCGACAGGGTCACACCGCCGTTCTCGGCACTGAGGATCGCCTCCGTGGAGTTGAAATCGAGGTTGCCGTTGATCGTGCGAATCTCGATGTCGCCATTCGTCGCATTGACGGCGTTGAGAATCTTGACACCGGATCCGGCATCCAGCGTTACATCAGTACCAGCTCGAACCTGTTGAACGTCGATCGCTCCTGCAGAAGCCGTCGCACTCACGCTCTCCGCGACCGCATGCAATAGCGCCGTCGCCGAAGACAGATCGATGTCCCCATTCGTGCTCGAAAGTTCAATCTTTCCTTCATTCGCCAGAACGCCGCCCACCACCGTGAGGACCTGGTCGGCAGAGAGCGTGACGCCGTTGCCGGCTTCGATCTGCTGAACGCTGACCGAGCCCGTTGAACTCGTCACGCTCACGGCACCGGCCACGGCGTTGACGAGCGCCGCAGCAGCCGAGAGATCGACGTCGCTGTTGGTGCTCGAGAGGGTGATGTCGCCGGCGTTGGCCGTCAGGCTGCCGAGCACCGTGAGGAGTTGATCGGCGGAGAGCGTGATGTTTTGGTCTGCCTGGACTTGCCCGACGGTGACGGGACCGGTCACGCTTGTCGCGTTGACGCTGCCGACGAGGGCATGCAGGAGCGTGCCGGCGGCAGCGTTGATCTCGCCGTTCTCGCTTGTCACTGTGACATCGCCAGTGGTGCTCACTATGCTCGCGAGGATCGTCAGGGCGAGATCGGCGTCGAGCGTGATGCCCGTTGCGGCCCGAACCTCTTGCACCTGGATGGCGCCAACCTCAGCCGTGACGCTGACGCTTCCCGCGATGGCGTTCAGAAGCGCCGCGGCGGCAGAGAGATCGATGTTACGGCTGGTGCTTGTGAGGGCGATGTTGCCGGTCGTGGCTTGGATGAGCCCAGTCAGAGTGATCGTCTCGGCCGCCGTCATCGTCACTGCTGTCTGTGCGAAGACGTCGCCCGGAATGGTAATCGGTCCAGCGTCGGCCGTAATCGTAACGCCGCCGGTCTCGCTGCGAAGCTCGTTATCAATCGTCACGCCCTGCGGTGCAGTGAGCGCAATGTCTCGGAAGGCGCACAGCCGGTCAATAATGATTTGGCCACAGTCCGCCTCAAGGGTGATTCTGCCTGCCATGGCATGAATCAGCGATCCCGTTGCCAGAAGGATATCGATGCTCGTGCTCGTGAGCGTGACGTCGTCCGCCGTGGCTTCGATGAGCCCAAACAAAGTGATCGTCTCTGCCGCAGCCATAGTGACTGCCGCCTGCGCGAAGATGTCCCCCTGAATGTTGATTGGGCCCGCGTTGGCAGTGATGGTGGCGCTACCATTCTCGCTGCGGAGTTCAGTGATAACGGTGACGCCCTGCGGTGCGGTGATCGCGATGTCTTCAAAGGCACAGAGTCGATCGACGATGACCTCGCCGCAGTCGGCGTCGAGCATGATCCCACCCGCCATCGCGTGAATAAGTGATCCCGTGGCAAGCACGATGTTGACGCTCGTGCTGATGAGCGTGACATCGCCGGTCGTTGTCTGAATCAGTCCGGTAAGCGAAATAGTTTCCGCGGCAGTCAAGGCGACGAACGTCTCTGCAAAGACGTCGCCATTTATAGTGATCGCACCAGTGGCACTCGTGACACTGACCGCACCGGCGACGGCGTTGACGAGCGCCGCAGCGCCCGAGAGATCAACGTCGCCGTTGGCGCTGGAGAGCGTGATCGCTCCCGCGTTGGCCGTCAGGCTGCCGAGGACGGTCAGCAGCTGATCGGCGGAGAGCGTGATGTTTTGTTGGGCCTGGACCTGGCCGACGGTGACGGGACCGGTGGCCGCGGTGGCACTGACGCTGCCGGCGAGGGCATGCAGGAGCGTGCCGGCGGCGAGGATCTCGCCGTTCTCGCTCGTGACGGTGACGTCACCGGTCGTGCTCACGATGCTCGCGAGGATCGTCAGAGCAAGATCGGCGTCGAGGGTGATGCCCGTTTCGGCACGGACCTCTTGGGCCTGGATGGCGCCAGACTCGGCGGTCACGCTGACGCTGCCCGCGATGGCGTTCAGGAGTGCCGTCGCGGCCGAGAGATCGATGTCGCGGTTGGTGCTCGTCAGGGCGATGTTGCCCGTGTTGGCGGTGACGCTGCCGATGACGGTGAGGACCTGGTCGGCAGAGAGCGTGACGCCGTTGCCGGCTTCGATCTGCTGAACGCTGACCGAGCCCGTTGAACTCGTGACACTCACGGCACCAGCGACGGCGTTCAAGAGCGCCGCGGCATCCGAGAGATCGACGTCGCTGTTGGTGCTCGAGAGGGTGATGTCGCCGGCGTTGGCGGTGAGGCTGCCGAGGACGGTCAGCAGCTGATCGGCGGAGAGCGTGATGTCTTGTTGGGCCTGGACCTGGCCGACGGTGACGGGCCCGGTGGCCGCCGTGCCACTGACGCTGCCGGCGAGGGCATGCAGGAGCGTGCCCGCAGCGAGGATCTCGCCGTTCTCGCTTGTCACTGCGACATCGCCAGTGGTGCTCACGATGCTCGCGAGGATCGTGAGGGCAAGATCGGCGTCGAGGGTGATGCTGTTCGCGGCACGGACTTCTTGCACTTGGATCGCACCGGTGTCGGCGGTGACGGTCACCTGGCCCGCGATGGCGTTCAGAAGCGCCGTCGCAGCCGAGAGATCAATGTCGCGGTTCGTGCTCGAGAGCGTGATGTTACCGGCGTTGGCGGTGACGCTGCCGATGACGGTGAGGACCTGGTCGGCAGAGAGCGTGACGCCGTTGCCGGCTTCGATCTGCTGAACGCTGACCGAGCCCGTTGAACTCGTCACGCTCACGGCACCGGCCACGGCGTTGACGAGCGCCGCAGCAGCCGAGAGATCGACGTCGCCGTTGGCGCTCGTGAGCGTGATCGCTCCCGCGTTGGCCGTCAGGCTGCCCAACACCGTCAGCAGCTGATCGGCGGAGAGCGTGATGGCATCGCCGGCCTGGACTTGTCCGACGGTGACGGGCCCGGTGGCCGCCGTGGCACTGACACTGCCGGCGAGGGCATGCAGGAGCGTTCCCGCGGCAGCGTTGATCTCGCCGTTCTCGCTTGTGACCGTGATGTTGCCGGTGTCGCTTACGACACTCGAGAGGATCGTCAACGCCAGATCCGCATCCAGCGTCACACCAGTGCTGGCGCGAACCTGCTGAACGTCGATCGCTCCTGCAGCAGCCGTGACGCTGACACTACCCGCGATGGCGTTCAGGAGCGCCGTGGCCGCCGAGAGATCGATGTCGCGGTTCGTGCTCGAGAGCGTGATGTTACCGGCGTTGGAGGTGACGCTACCGATGACGGTGAGGACCTGGTCCGCCGAGAGCGTGACGCCGTTGCCGGCTTCGATCTGCTGAACGCTGACCGAGCCCGTTGAACTCGTGACGCTCACCGCTCCAGCGACGGCGTTCAAGAGCGCCGCAGCAGCCGAGAGATCGACGTTGCCGTTGGTGCTCGTGAGCGTGATCGCTCCCGCGTTGGCGGTCAGGCTGCCCAACACCGTCAGCAGCTGATCGGCGGAGAGCGTGATGGCATCGCCGGCCTGGACTTGTCCGACGGTGACGGGCCCGGTGGCCGAAGTGGCACTGACGCTGCCGGCCAAGGCATGCAGGAGCGTGCCGGCGGCAGCGTTGATTTGGCCGTTCTCGCTCGTCACTGTGACATCGCCAGTGGTGCTCACGATGCTCGCGAGGATCGTCAGAGCAAGATCGGCGTCGAGGGTGATGTCTTGGTCGGCACGGACTTCTTGGACCTGGATGGCGCCAGACTCGGCGGTCACGCTGACGCTGCCCGCGATGGCGTTCAAGAGCGCCGTGGCGGCCGAGAGATCGATGTCGCGGTTCGTGCTCGAGAGCGTGATGTTACCGGCGTTGGCGGTGACGCTACCGATGACGGTGAGGACCTGGTCGGCAGAGAGCGCAACACCATTGCCGGCTTCGATCTGGCGGATAGTGACGGCGCCGGTGTCACTCGTGACACTGACCGCACCGGCGACAGCGTTGACGAGCGCCGCAGCGTCCGAGAGATCGACGTCGCCGTTGGTGCTCGTGAGCTCGATGTCACCGGCGTTGGCGGTCAGGCTGCCAAGCACCGTGAGGAGTTGATCAGCCGAGAGCGTGATGTTCTGCTGGGCCTGGACCTGGCCGACCGTCACGGGCCCGGTCACGCTTGTCGCGGTGACACTGCCGGCGAGGGCATGCAGGAGCGTGCCCGCAGCAGCGTTAATCTCGCCGTTCTCGCTTGTGACTGTGACGTCACCGGTGGCGCTCACGATGCTCGCGAGGATCGTGAGGGCGAGATCGGCGTCGAGGGTGATGCTGTTCGCGGCACGGACTTCTTGCACTTGGATCGCACCGGTGTCGGCGGTGACGGTCACCTGGCCTGCGATGGCGTTCAGAAGCGCCGTCGCAGCCGAGAGATCAATGTCGCGGTTCGTGCTCGAGAGCGTGATGTCGCCGGTCGCTGCCTCGATCAGGCCAGTAAGCGAAATGGTCTCCGCGGCAGTCAAAGCGACGAACGTCTCAGCAAATATATCTCCATTGATCGCGATCGGGCCGGCAAGGGCCGTGACGGTGACTTGCGCGGTCTCGCTGCGCAGTTCGTTCGTGACCGTGACCCCCTGAACGCCGGACACCACGATCTCCTCGACCGCCTGCGCCTGATGCACGGACACCGCACCCGCCAATGAGACCACGGTCACAGTGCCGTTGATCGCGTGAAGCAGCGCCCCAGGGATGGCGGGAGATGAGACAATATCGCGATTCGTACTCGTGAGGAGAATGTTGCCCTGGTTGGACGTGACGCTGCCAGAGACGTTCAGAAACTGGTCGGCATTCAGCCTCACATCCCCGAACGCTTCGACCTGATCGACCGTGATCGTGCCCGCCACCGCGGTCAAGATTACGGAG
>CAMDDA010000301.1 GCA_945890755.1 Candidatus Kuenenia stuttgartensis | reverse complement strand
TGCGCTCTCGGCATCCTGCCTTCGCTTGCCGCCAACGCCGGCTCCTGGGGCATGGGCAGCCCCTCACGACGTATTGGTCTGCATGGACTATTGGTTGGTGACCGTCTTTCATCGGCTCCGGTACAGTAGTCAGGCATGAATGCGACTGCACATCGATCCGGTCCTTCCCGCCGGCTGTTCATCGGGCTTGTGATCGGCGTGGTATGTGGGCTGATAGCCAATCGGCTCGGTGCAGACACGCCGCTCGTGGAACAGGCAGTGGCCGTAGCCGACGTCATTGGCAACCTATTCCTACGACTGCTCTTCGTGATGGTGGTGCCGCTGGTCGTGTCGGCGCTCGCGCTGGCCGTGGCCGAGATCGGCGACCTCGGCAAGCTCGGCCGGCTCGGGCTGGCCACGCTAGCCGTCACGATCGTGCTTTCCGGATCGGCCGTCGTCATCGGCGTCGGTCTCGTGAACCTGATCCGGCCCGGCGATGCCCTCGCGGCGGCCCGCGGTGATGAGCAGGCTGCCACGGCCACGGCCGAGACGGGCCGCCTGCTCGCCCAGGCGACGGGCATGAAAAAACTTCGTGACATCCTCGTCGACATGATCCCGCAGAATCCGCTGCAGGAGATGGTCGGGGCGATCGATGGCAGCTCGAAGGGCAACGGGATGCTCGCGGTGATGGTGTTCGCACTCCTGCTCGGGGCGGCGATTGCGGCCAGTCCCGAGCAGTGCCGTCCGCTCGTGGGCTGGCTCGAGGCCTGGAACACGGTGGCAATGACGGTCATCGGCTGGGGGATGGCCTGCGCGCCGCTCGGCGCGGGCTGTCTCGTGTTTGCCACCGTCGCCCGGCTCGGCTTCGACGCGCTCGTGTCGCTCTTCTGGTTCGCCTTCACCGTGCTGGCCGGGTTCGCCGTGCAACTGCTGCTCGTCTATCCGGTGGTGCTGCGGACGCTGAGCCGGTTTCGGCCGCTCGATTTCTTCAGGCGTGCGGCGGAGGCGATGCAAGTCGCGTTTGGCACGTCGTCGTCGAATGCCACGCTGCCGACGGCCCTGCGGGTGGCGGAGCAGGATCTCGGCCTTCGCCGCGACGCAGCCCGCTTCGTGCTCACGGTGGGAGCCACCGGCAATCAAAACGGCACTGCGCTCTTCGAGGGCGTGGTGGTACTGTTCCTTGCCCAGGTGTTCGGCGTGTCGCTCACGGCGGGCCAGCAGCTGCAGGTCGTGCTCATGGCGATGCTGGCCGGCATCGGCACGGCAGGCGTGCCCGGCGGGTCGCTGCCGCTGGTGGCGGTGATCGCCCAGTCGGTCGGCGTGCCTGCTGAGGGAATCGGCCTCATCCTCGGCGTCGATCGGCTGCTCGACATGTGCCGGACGGTGCTCAATGTCACCGGCGACCTCGTGGTGGCCGCCTGTGTCGCCGGCGACGGCAGGCAAGGCTGAGCCAGCGTTCAGCTCGGCAGTCGGAGGCTCACGAAGGCCGCCGCTGACGCCAGGGCCAGGATCAGCCCATCGCCGAGAAGCGATCGCTCGCGGCGGACAAGCACAAGACACGTTGCCACGAGAATCACGCCGGCGGCGACGGCCTCGACGGCGAGGACGTTGGGCGTGGCCGCCTGAACAACACGGATCACTAGGAACGCCGCGACGACGAGCCCGCCCGCGGCGCACGCGGGGCTCAGGCCGCGGCCGCTCACGGTCACAGCCGCGTGGGCAGCGAGATACATCGTGAACGGAAAGAACAGCTCGCGGTTTCCGGTGGCCCAAAAGGCTGCGAGCCAGCCGAGGCTGGGCAGGATGAGCCACACGAGCTCGCGCCACGCCCCATCCTGCCGGCTGCCGGCAACGCCGAGCACGGCGAATGCCAGGGCCGACACGACGGTCCAGGGCGGCCCGCCGGCAACGTGCGCCACGGTCAAGAACGCTGCCTCCACAATGAGCAAGCCGAGTGGAAACCCGAGCGAAGACATAACGAGCGACGCTCCATGCGAGGAACAGGCGGATACCGCAGCGCGGACGATACCTGGGTTTCCGGCGTTGCTGCCGCAGCGATCCAGATCATATGAAGGAACTCGCGTTCCACGTTCCGCCTTGCCAGTGATAACACCGGCCGCTAGGATGTTATCATGATTCGCACCCAGATCAGCCTGCGAGACGAGGAATACGCGGCCGCGAAGCAGGAGGCGGCCCGGCAGGGTATTTCGCTGGCCGAGTTGCTCCGGCGGTCGCTGCGGACGCTTTTGCCAGTGGGTGACCAGCCTCCCTGGATGCGGTTCGCAGGTGCGGTTCAGTCCGGCGACGCGGAGGCCAGTCGGCGAATCGACGAGGTCGTCTATGGCCGCAAGCCGTGAGGCGTATGTCGATACGTCGGCGTTCATTGCATTCATGGACGCATCCGACAGCCACCATCCGCTGTTCGCGAGGCTGTTTGCCAATCCGCCGCCCCTGTGCACAACTTCCCTTGTGATCGCGGAGGGGCATGGCTGGTTTCTTCGGCGGTTCGACCTGCGCCGTGCACTTGGGTTTCTGGCGATGATCGAGGTGCTTTCGCCGCTGCGCGTGATCACGGTTGGCAGTCAGGAAATCATGGCGGCGACGGCCATCATGCGGCGATTTTCTGATCAAGAGTTGACTCTCGCCGACGCAGTTGGGCTCCATGTCATGCGCGTGCAGCGATCGCGGATATGCTGGTCGACGGATCATCACCTGCGGCTCACGGGCGTGCCGCTTGTGAGCGATGCGCCATGATCGCGAGGCAGTCGAGCAGTCGGCGAGACTATCGACTTACTCGTCTCTCAGTAAAAAATCGTTGCTGATCGCCTTGAAGCTGATCGAACCGCAGATGCTGCGGATGACGATTCCTTCTCGCTCCTGAGATTCTTTGGCGCCGGGGAAGTGGTCGCGGTAGCGGCCCTTGGCCTTCTCCAAGAGATTCGCCATCGAATACGAGAACGAGTCGCCACGCTCGAGTATGGGAACGAACGGAATACCGAGGGTGCCGGCGACCGCCAGGGCTTCGCCAAGTGGAAGCCGTTGCTGCGAGCCCGTGTCCACGATGGTGAACGCGTAGAAATCGACCTCGCTCAGGCCCAGCCTGTTGCACTGGATGCCCGGCCCCACGATCTCGCCCTGGACGGCGAGCGAGCCGCCCAACGACCGCAGCCCCACCTCGATTCCATAGCGGTCATTCACCTTCCAGAAGCTGTGATCGGAAGTCGGTATGTAGCTGTAATTCCTTCCGCATGCGTGATACTCGCCGTCTTTCGGATCGATGATGAACGTGCAACTGGTGCCGTCGAGCTTGAGGCTGATGTAATAGGGTTTGCCTGTCAGTCCTTCGATGAAATGGTAGTCATCGTTCTGTTGGACTCGGATCTCGTCGGTCTTGGGGATCGGCCAGCGGAATGTCCGCGTGTCGCCCGCGATCTGAACCGGGATCGGCGGCTCGTACTTCTCAACGCCGAGGACGTCGGTGAGGTCGGAGCCGACGAGCAGCCCGGAGGCTTCCGGGAAGAGTTCGACGGGCAGGGCGAGACCCTGGCTCAGCTGCTTGCGGAGCCTGACGGTACGAAGCCGGAATTTGCCGAGGTCGGCCTTGAATGAGGATTTCCGCAGAAATTCATACCGCGGCTCCTCCGGCAGCAGGCTGTCGATCTCGAAGTAGACGCACGGGTCGCCCTGCCGGAACTCGCCCTTCTTCGCGACACACTCCCAGCCCAGGATCCCGATCGCTTCGATGGCATCCGCGCCGTCGATCGGGCGGACGTGCTTTACGGTCTGGAGTGAGGCCAGTTTTCTCATGAGACGAAGTTCCCTCGTGAATGCGCCCACATCAGCAGGTGAACACATGTACATTCTATGTATGTCGCTGGCGGCCGTCAACTGACCTGCCCCCCTTAAACAGCACCACTTCCAGAGAGAGAATCTGGGGGTGGAGCAAACCAAGGGAGGCAACCAATGCCACGCGGAAAGAAGGAACTGGCTGAGCAGATTATCCCCAAGCTTCGAGAGGTCGAGGTTGAGGTGGGGAGAGGCAAGACCGTCTTGGAGGCGGTCAAGAAGATCGGTGTGACGGAGCAGACCTACTATCGCTGGAAGAAGAAGTTCGGTGGGCTGCGGATCGACCAGGCAAAGCGACTCAAGGACCTTGAGAAGGAGAACGCTCGGCTGAAGCGGCTCCTTGCTGATGCGGAACTCGACAAGGCGATTCTTCGAGAGGCTGCATCGGGAAACTTCTGAGCCCGGCGAAGCGGCGGCGAGCGGTCGAGCACGTCAGAGGTGTTCTTGGCCGTGATCGACTGAGCGAACGCCGGGCATGTCGAGTGCTGGGGCAACATCGGAACACGCAGCGGCGGCAACGCCACGTTCCAGATGATGAGCCCCGTCTTGTGACGCGAATCGTATGGCTGGCCTGCGAGTATGGCCGCTATGGATACCGCAGAATTACGGGCCTATTGCACTGGGAGGGATGGCGGGTGAACCACAAGCGCGTGGAACGGATCTGGCGGGAGGAGGGGCTGAAGGTGCCTAAAAAGCAGCCCAAGCGAAGGCGGCTGTGGTTGAATGATGGGTCGTGCATCCGCTTGCGGCCGACGCATCGCAATCATGTGTGGAGCTACGACTTCGTGGCAGACCGCACCTCGGATGGTCGCCCGATCCGGATGCTCACGCTCGTGGACGAGTTCACTCGGGAGTGCTTGGCGATCGATGTCGCCAAGAGGCTCACGAGTGAGGACGTGCTGGAGCGGCTGAGCGATCTGTTCGTCCACAGGGGTGTGCCGGAACACATCCGTAGCGACAACGGGAGCGAGTTCACCGCCAAGTGCGTCCGAGAATGGTTAGGGCGAGTTGGCGTGAAGACGTTGTTCATC
>CAMDDA010000300.1 GCA_945890755.1 Candidatus Kuenenia stuttgartensis | reverse complement strand
GGTTCACGAAGGGACGCTCGCGTTCCCCACTCCCCGGAGCTGGTGGAACCTCGCCAAGTGCCTCGCCGCCGCTGAGAGTGTCGGGCTGCTCGATGAATGTCGGGCAGAGTTGGGTGCGGGGATTGTGGGTACGGGTGCGTCTGCAGAGTTGATGGCCCGGGTCGATGCGATTGCGATGCACGACGTCGAGGCGATTCTCTCTGGTGCCGAGAAGGTGGTCGTCACCGACTCCCAGGTGGATCGGCTGATCTCCTTGCCCAGTGCGATCGTCATGCACTTGGACGAGAGGCGGAAGGAGTCGGAGGTCGACACCGCCGTGCTCGACCGGGCCGTGGAAGTGATGGTGCATCTGGCGGAGAACGACCTGCCCGATGCGGCGGTGCCTTCTCTCTCTGCCCTCAAGCCCATGTTCCCGAAGTACCGCCCCTCGGAAAAGCTGGCTGCCCGCTACGGCAAGGTGGTGTCGGCTGTGATGGGGGTGGCGTGATGAACAAGCACACCAAGCGGATCTTCAAGGCCAAGGATCTGTGTCGGCGGAAGTTCCCGTACCTCTCGGCGCTCGTGTTCTCCATGCCCTGCCGGCCGTCTGAGCAGTGCGAGACGCTCGCTGTAGACCAGTGCGGGCGGTGCTACTTCAATCCGGAGTTCTTGGACACGCTGACCACCGAGCAACTTGCCTATGCGTTGCTGCACGAGTGCTTCCACCTGGCCCTGTCCCACCACCGGCGCCGGGGTGTCTGGTGCCCGGAACCAACTGAGCAAGACTTGCTCATCTGGAACATCGCGGCCGACCTCTGCATCCAGCAGGCACTCTCACGTGATGCCGGAGCGTGGGAGCCTGCGGGGATTCTCAACTGGGCGCAGTACCGGCACATCCCCGGCATGAGCCACGGCCTCACGACCGAGGGATACGCCGACGTCCTGCGGCATAACCTCGATGAGCCTGAGCCGCCACCGTTCGGCGGATCGTGCGCTGATGGAGTTCCCCGGGATGGTGAGAGGGAAGGGAATCCCATGAGCCTCGATGCCAAGTTGGCCCAGGTCGCTGAGGCCATCGAGCAGCAGGAGTCCACGAGCCCCGGCTCGACTCCGGGGATTCTCCGTCGGGCGATCGACAAGCGGCTCGGCCGACAGCCCGATCCGTTCGAGATCTTGAAGTCCCTCGTCGCCAGGTCAGTAGCAAGTCCCATCGGGACGGACGACTACACCTACCGTCGCATGTCCCGGCGACAGCCTGCCAACTGCGCCCGGATGCGGGGTGTGGTGCGGCTGGCCCCGGAGTGTGCGGTGATCGTCGATACCTCCGGGTCGATGTCTCCCTACATCCACCGTGCCGCTACTGCCGTGGCGCAGGGGATGCGGCGGGTGCATCGGCCCCGGGTGATCTGCTTCGACACCGACGCGCAGTCAGACCGGCGGCTCTCGTCGCTCTCCCAGTTCTCGTGGGACGGCGGAGGTGGGACGCGAATGGATCAGGCCATCGAGTACGCCGACACGCTCAAGGCCGACTGCATCGTGTGCATCACCGACGGCGAGACGAGCTGGCCCCGCACCAAGACCCGGGCACGGCTCGTCGTGGCGATGGTCGAGGACAACGTGCGGAGTTACCCGCCGCCGGAGTGGGCACGAATCGTCAAGTGCTGGGAGGGCTCCGAGTATGCGGGCTAGTCACATCGTTCTCGTTGTCGCGCTTTTCATCATCTGTGCCTTGCTCACCGTAGGGGAGGACTGACCATGCCCAGGTTCACGCGGCTCACTTCGCAGTACGTCCGTCGGGAGTTGCTCAGGCTCTTGCGCCGCAAGTACCTGCCACTCCTGGCCCGGCACATCTACCGCCAGCGGGCCGACGCATCAACGTGGCCGGCGCTTGCGCTACCCATCGAGGTCGAGCCGCTGCGGGCGGGGATCGAGGCGCTCGCCGCCATGCCGGCCGCCCGCCGGGAACCGAAGGGGCAACTCGACGAGTACGAGCGGCAACTCAAGGCGTGGAAGCGGCGGCGGACGATCGCCCGCAACAAGGTTGCCAAGTACGCACGGTTGGTCCGCTACCACCGGAAACACGGGAGAAACGCGGCTCTCCATCAGTGATAGGAGGGGTGCCGGGAGGTATGGAGTGTCGGGCAGCGTGTCCCGGCCGGTCAATCACACGAAAGGACAGACATGACCAACGACAGTCGCAACATGGCAGCCCGGTGCGCGATGCTCCTGGCGGAACGCATCGAACAGATCCGGGATGAACTGCGGGCAGACCCCGCCTACGAACGCTGCGTCGGCGATCCGATGATCGTCGGACTGCTCCTCGTGCTGTGCAACTCCGTCATGCACGAGGACAACTGGTCGCAGCGGGGACTTTTGTTCGAGGCTTTCGCCGGGTGCAAGTGGCCGGCGGGTGTTACGGTGCGTAAGCGTCTCGACGAAGTGTTGGACGGACTGAACCTGCGGGATGACCGATGGAGGTTCAACTGATGCGTACGGACACGCGACCGATTTGCTACGGGTACGGCCGGCACTCCACGGCCAAGCAGGAGTTCACCCGGGCGGCGCAGAGGGCCAAGGTGAAGGAGTACTGGCGGCGCACGCTGAAACCCAAGGGCATCCGCTGGGGTGGGTTCTACTACGACAAGGCGGTGCAGGGGGCCGTCGAGTTCTCCGAGCGGGAGCAGGGGCGGCAGCTCTACGCCCTGGCCAAACCTGGGGATCATGTCGTCGTCAGCCGGCTCGACCGTCCGTTCCGGTCAGTCTACGACGGGGTGAAGGTGATCCAGTCTCTCGGTGAGCGGAAGGTGCGGTTCCATTCCCTCGACCTTCTCGTGGATTCGGGCACCCCGATGGGGAAGTTCTTCGTCACCATCCTCCTGGCGGTGGCGGAACTTGAGCGGGCGTTTGCCAGTGAGCGGACGAGCGAGATCATTGCCTACCGCCGGAAGCACGGACTTCCGGTGGGGCATCGGCCGCCGTTGGGCTGGAAGATCGTCGGCACCCGGGCCAGGGATAGCGGGATGAAGCGGTCCACCCGGCGGTTCGTCGTGGATCAAGAGGAGCGGGAACTCTGCGAGATGATCCACGAGTTACGGCAGCAGGGCATGGCCATCGAGCAGATCGCCCTTTGGCTCATGCGGCAGGACGAGTACCCGTGCAAGCGGCGGCTCGACAACTACAAGGCCGTCGAGTGGGCCATCGCCGCCAAGGAACTGGGGTATCCCAAGCAGACTGATGGGAAGCGGATGGTGAAGGAGTGGCGGGCGGCGCAGAAAGCCTAGGTTCGCTAGCTTCACGGCCCGTTCCGCGGGCGTTATCCAGCGATAATCGCCGGATAACGTCGAGCCTCACGCCGGCCGACGTTGATCGAACCGCAAGCCGCGGCGACACTTGTGGTCAGTCGGCCGCGTTTCCCGTTGAGCGTTATCAAGAGACCGACGGGTGTTACGCGGTTCCGTATAAATACAAGTTCTACTCATTGGCTATGAACCCCAGTCGCCAGCCAATCCCGAAGTGGCAGATCGCGGCGATGGCCTGCTTGGCAGCTGCGTGGATCGCTTTGACCACTCCGTTGGTTCTTGGGCGTGGCGATGTAGACGCATTTTTCTTGCGCACCTTCAAAGCTTATTCCCGTTCCTCCCATCCTTACCTCAGCTTGACGCCACTATTTCTCCAGTTGTGGCTTGCTTACACCTGCCTCTTGATGTTCAGCAGCGTGGCGATCGCTCGGCGAAAGGCTGACCTGTTTACAGTGCTGTGTGTCGGACCTGCCCTCGCATGCGGCGTCGCCGCAATGGCAGTCTCATGGTCGGACCCGGACTGGCTCTTGGTTAGCGGCGTCTGCTTGATCGGATGCGCAGTAGGTCTCGTCTCGGGTGCTGGGTATTGCGCGTACACGTCGTTTATGGGCAAAGTAGAACCAAGCGATGCAGCGGACTCGCGATAAAGTCTGGCAGTGTGGACAATCCCTTGGTCGCGAGCCGCTGATCGCCGCCGTTAGGCCAGTTTCATGTCGCATCCGCTCTACGATCTGTTGCTGCGATTGGAGGATGCCAACATCCCGTTCACACTATCGCGTAATCGGAGCGACTCATTGCTCGTGACGCTCACGCTGGTCGGGGAGCGAGTCGAAATCGACGTCTTCGAGGACGGCCATATGGAGGTGTCCCGTTTTAAGGGCAGCGAAGACGTTGTTGGGGGCGCCGAATTGGTGGAGAAGTTGATCGCAGGTGGCCGGTCGTGAATGGCCTAACCAGTCGCTGGATCAGACGGCCGATAGAATCCAGCGAAGTGAATGAGCCGATGGTCCGCCGCTGATTAGCTCAAGCGTTAGGCGAACGCGATACCAAACGATGAACGGCGTACCGCACAATCTCGACTTGATGCCGTTCCATGGCACAGTCCTCGACTACATCATCGTCGCCCGCTATTTGATCGCGCTCTCATTTGAACCTGAGGTTGGCCACGAAAACGTCGCAAGACTTCAAATCGAGGGGCCGTGGGAGCTGCTCGCCGAGGACGGCACGGTATTAGATCAAGGGAATTTCGGCAGTGAGTGCATCAGCGCGCATGGGCCGCTCCGGATTCACGCCTGCGTCGGCCGCCGCGTCTGTGGAAGCACAGTCGATGCCCCTGAGAGCATCTCGCTTCACTTTGAAGGCGGCCTTTCCATCCGCGTCTTCGACACCCCCGGCTACCATTCCTTTCATATCGAGCCCGGAGCGGTGAGCGTGTAATCGCCTAACCAGACGCTGGAGCAGACGGCGGGTAGAATCCAGTTGGGTGGCGAGTCGTTGGTCCGCCGCTGATCAGCTTTCGCGTTCGGCGAGGGAGGGCTTCTAGCGGTGGCCACGAATCCGTTCCCAGGCTGGCTGGCCGAGGTCGCGGCGGATGCGATCGTGATCCGGCCTGAGGCCATCGACGCCGAGGCACGCGGCAACCTTTGGACGTTCGGTCTGTCGCCCGCGCAGCGGGCGGCGGTCAGCCCGGCCGACGTGGAGGAGTTCGTCAGGGCGGTCTTGGTCACCCGAGGCCAGTGGCTCGCCGAACGGGGTGCCGGGCCGATGCGGTTCTACTGCTGGCACGATGCTCAGGCCGGGCAGTTCCAGTTCAGCTTGGTGTCTGCCGCCCACGATCGGCTGCCGTTCGGGTGCGAGGTGGTGCCGGCCGCGTCGCTGGCCGAGGTCGCATCCGACTGGCTTGGGTCGCCGCGCTTGCATGGCATCCCGTGGGGTGAGTTGAAGTCGATGGCACCGGACGAGGAGTCGCCCGAGCCACCCCCTCTGGTGCTGTCGGTCTGGTCGGTGGTGCTGTCCTCAGACGCCGAACCATCCGCTGGATCAGACGGCGGATAGAATCCAGCGGTGAGGCGGAGTCGAGCGTCCGCCGCTGATCAGCTTCACCGTTCAGCCACCGGAGGTGAGATGCCCGATGACGCAGCGGTTCTTGGGCAGGTGCAGGCGGCGTTCGCTCAATGCGAGCGGCCGGAGCACTTCACCGACCGCAACCACTGCGAGGAGTGCGCCGAGCACGACGAACTGCTGCGATCGCGGGTTCCCGACACCCTCCGGATTGCGGACGTGGCCAATCCGGGGTGGGACCCACTGTGCTACGTCGATGCGACGGGCTTCGGCTATTTCTTTCCCGGTCTCGCGCGGCTGGCCTTGGCCGCCCCTGACCCGGAGCACGGATGGTACGGCTCGCAGTTGCTATATCACCTCACCTATGCCCCGCAGGGAGAGGCGAATCGCCACCTTGAGGGCTTTAGCCCAGACCAGCGGCGGGCTGTGTCCGCCTTGCTACGCCATATCGACGCAACACGGCAGCAACTGACTGAGGAATGGGGGTGCCGTGAAGAACTCATGCACGCGATCGCATTGTGGTCGGCAGAGGCTGAACCACGCAATGCAGCGGACTCGCGATAGAATCGGTCGGTGTGGTTCGCCAATGATCGCGAGCCGCTGATTGCCAACGTTAGCCGCACAAGCCATGCCCCAGATGCCGTCACCCACAGACCTTGGCGAGCCCGACCTTAAGGTTGCTGGCTTCCAGTTGTGGGTGCATGGACGCCAGTACCCCGAGGCTAACGACTACTACGATGGCAACTGGCTCCGTGTGACAGCACACTGCGGCGCGTCGGGTGCTAGCGTCTGGGCCCACGGTGCGATTCTCATGGTCACGGACATTGCCGGGTTTGGGAACGGGTGCGCCGCAATGCTCGATGGGCAGAGGAGGTCGGCGGACTTGGCTCCCTTCGAGCCCGAACTCAAGGTGTCACTCGAAGCTTCGGACAGGGTTGGACACATCCGCGCGCGGGTCGAGATCACTCCAGACCACTTGCTCCAAGCACACCGATTCGAGTTTGAGATAGACCAGAGCTACCTCCCCGGCATCATCAAGCAGTGTTCGGACATCGTGCAGGAGTACCAGATCCGTGGAGAGCAAGATCGAGAAGGCGTCTAACAACGCAATGCAGCGGACTCGCGATTGAATCGGTCGGTGTGGTTCGCGTAAGGTGGCGAGCCGATAATCGACAGCGTTCTTTGGCAAAAGGACACAGCGGAGGACCGACGTGTGAGCGACGTGGCGGACAGACTGGCAGCGGCGTTGGGCTCGCTTGTGGGCGTCCCCTGCAAACGCTCATTGACCGTCAGCTCACTGAAGCTGTCGTTCGACTTCAGCCAGCGGGCGAAAGGCCGCGTGTACATCTGGATCGATCCGCCCTGGCGTCTGGTGTGTGACGGGCGATTCGTCACAGGGAGCTATGACTGTCCGGAGTGGGACGGCATCGAGGATCCGGAAGTAAACCGACCGCTGTGGAAAGCGTGGTGCGGCCTGTGTGATCCGCTCAATGACGCATCGCTTGTCGCCGCAATCATTGGCCATGATTTTCCGGACCTTCGACTACAGTTCACGCAGGGGTACGAAGTCCAGACGTTTGGAAATGACGGCAACGACATGTGGTGGTACTACCGCGACCGCTTGACCGGTGAGTGCTTCGAGGCAAGCGCTGCTGGCATCGTTCGGGAGCTTGGCCAACCGGCTGAGGGCTGACGGTTCGCCGAACCATCCGATGCAATGGACTCGCGATGAAGCCCGGCGGTGTGGATAATCCTGTGGTCGCGAGCCATTGATCGGGACCGTTATGTTGCAAAGAACACATGTTTGAAAACGAGTGCGTGCTTAACGAGTTCATGGTTGAGTACATGAACCTGCTGGTCGCTGATATTGATGAATCCGAATTCGACCACCAACCGATCGAGGGCTTCAACCCGCCACGTTGGACCCTCGGCCACCTCGCCATCTACACCGACTATGCGTTACGCGCGACAGGAGGACGATTCCAGTGTCCGAAGCAGTGGCATCGAAGCTTCGCTCGCGGAACTACGAGCGACCAGACGCCGGAAGACCTGCCCAGCAAGAACGAATTGATCAAGAAGATTATCGACGGATTCTCAACGGTCCGTGATCGCTGCCAACAGATGGATGCTTCCGCCGTTGCCGCACGTCATTCCGTGCCGTTTCTGTCGTCCACGCCGCTCACGACTGTTGGTCACGTTGTTTCACATCTAATGACCACGCATTTCTCAGGACATCTGGGGCAGTTGTCGGCTTGGCGGCGCGCTTGTGGCCGTCCTCCCGTCGAACCCAACCAAGCAGCTGAAACGAAGAGCAGCAACATAACCAATCCGTGAACCGGAGCACTCATTCACGCGGCAACTGAAATCAAAGTCTTCCGTTCGTGCCCGGTTACGGCAGGCGTTACGGCAGATCCTGCTCCGCCTCCCGCAGCCGTTGAATCGCCCGCTTGATCCGCTTGCGGATTGTCCGCCGGTCGAGATCCTGCTCCCGGCCGAGCCGCTCGAGGGAAACGCCCTCGATCAAGTGGTCCTCGAGCAGCTGCTTCTCGTAGGGCGATAGCATCTGGAGCGCCTTCACCGCCCGGTGTTTCATCCGCTCGATGTGCGGATTCAGTTGCGGCTTGGCGATCTCCCAGGCCGTCCGCATTCGCCGCTCGTGGTTCCGCCGGGCTTGGATTTCTTTCGAGATCGCCCGGTGAATGGCTACCGAGAAGTAGGCGCTGACGCCCGCCTTCTCGGGGTTGTAGGTGAGTGCGGCCAGGCACACCGCCTGCTCCGCCGCGCCTTCCAGATCGCAGCGGTTGGCGACGTCGATCAAGTCGGGGTTCCGCTTCAAGTATGAGGCGATGACGACGCGCGGAAGCAGCATCGATCAAGTCGGGCCGTCGCCGCCAAGGAACTGGGATTCCTCAAGCAGGCCGATGGGAAGCGGATGGTGAAGGAGTGGCGGGCGGCGCAGAACGCACCGGCCTGACGATCGGTTTCGGTGGCGTTATCCCACGACATTCGCCGAATAAGACGCAGCCCAATCGCACCCCGAGTTGATGGAAGTTGTGGCCGGGGCGAGACTTGGAGCTTAGGCTGTAGTTCTCCTCGTGCGCGTTATCACGATGGGCACGGGCGTTACGCGGTGCCGCAGTAATACGGTCGTTCGGCATCCAGACCCAATTGGTACTGCCTCTAATCGGTGACTCAACATGCCGCAAAAACCAAAGGATGTCGTCGCCCCGCCGCTACGCCCGTCGCTCGTTGTTTCACGCGAGGACGCTGCCGAAAAGTTCATGGACCGAATTGAACGGGGTAGGGAACTGCTGGAGCGGGATATCGGCTCGTGGGAGCAACTTGAAGCCGTTCGCAACGACTACTCTAAATGGTCAGACTACAACGACGAGCTTCTCCGACGCCTGTTCTCGAGCGGGATGTTCGCGGATGAGTACAGCGCCTTCTATGGGGCCGTCATCAATACAAGCCCTACGCTTTGTGAGGAAACGAATGACCTGCGCCGAGATATTCAAGACAAGATTCATCGGTTGGAGTCAATCCACGAGAAGCTGGAGCTGATTCCTCTGGGATCCTCAGTTCCTTCGCGTTCGGAGTCTCGATCCGTGGAATCGGCCTCTGGGACTCGAGTCTTCGTCGTTCATGGTCATGATGAGGCCGCCCGGGAATCAACAGCCCGGTTTTTAGAACAGTTGGGAGTCCAAGCAATCATCTTGCATGAGAAGCCGAACGAGGGTCGAACGATTATTGAAAAACTGGAATACAACTCTTCAGTGGATTTCGCCGTGGTGCTGCTGACACCTGATGACGTAGGGGCAGTCGCCACCTCTGCTGACAGTATGAACCCGCGAGCTCGTCAGAATGTTGTTCTAGAGTTGGGCTATTTCATCGGAAAACTTGGCCGCGACCGAGTATGCGCGCTGCATAGGGGCAGCGTTGAGTTGCCTTCGGATATTCTGGGAGTCGTATACATTCCCCTCGATAATGGAGGAGGCTGGAAGCTTCTGCTGGCCAAGGAGCTCCGGGCCGCGGGGTTTTCTATTGATCTGAACAAGGCTATGTAATGGCGACCCAGGCGTTGGGGCAGACGTGCAATAGCATCCTGCGCTATCATGGGTCTGTTGGCTGCAAGCTAATTAACGCTTTCGTTCGACGGAGTCTGTTGCATGAACAAACGCCTTCGCAAAAAGAAGAACCTCGGCGAATTCCGGCAAATGGGCTTCAGTGTGGAATGTCGTTTACGATCTGGCTTATCAAGCGCGGAGTTCGATCAGTTTACGGATGAATTTATTGCTCAGGCCATTGAGGCTAACCGCTTGGTGTTTGGCGGAGGCGGATCTCCGGATCGCGGATGGAGCGGGGTCGTGTGCCGAGATCACAGTCACGACTCCACGACCGATGGCAATAAAGCAGCAGTGCTTCATTGGCTGGAGCGGCGCCCGGAGGTCGAGTCATTTCGCCTGTCGGACTTTTGGGACGTCTGGCATGGTGCTGATCCATTCGACACAGAGGATGCCGAGGAAGTCGCTGGATCACCCCGCCGCTGAGCATCTCGGTTTGGTTCTGCCGGATTCATGGGCACCATCGACAGCATCTCGAGCGTGACGTCCTCGATCAGATGATCCTCGAGGAGCCGCTTTTCGTACGGCGGGGTCATCGAGATCGCCTTCATCGCAGGGTGGAGTGCTGCGTAAAAGTGCCGTTGATTCTCACCTTCAGACGTTGCTTTAGGCCGGAGGGGTGTCGACGCGTTATTCGACTCCGCTGCTCCTCTATCGCATACTCGTGAGCACCGTGACCCAAAGCGATCCCAGCATTTGCGAGCCTTGTCACACTATGAAGCAGTATGGAATCCAAGTCCGATTGAACACGGACCTTACGCAATACCATCCCAGCTTGGTCAAAAACGCTGAGGGAGTCACGGTGCCCAACGCAGGCATGTGGGCCCGTGGCAGCGATCGTTTTGTGTCTGTGCGATTCGAGGGCGCAGGCATCCATGACATTTTGTGGGAGGCACTGGAGATCATTGACGAGGAGGTAAATCGGGAGCTTGCCAAGTTGCGGGAAGAAAGACTCGAAGACCTTAAGACTGCACGCAATGTTGTGCAGACGATGGGGCCGCGAGGCGGGCTTCGCTGTCTTAGTTACGAATACGACTCCCGCCATGGCGGCGTTAACCACATTGCGACCGCCAGTCGCAAGGAAGCCGAGGAGCTGATCGAATTGTTCAAAACGTACAACATCGAAGTGACGGTTAAGAAGCTGAGCTAGCCGAAATATGCAGCAAGCGAAGGGGGCGGAGCTGCCAGATGCGGGCCGCAAACGCGCCCGCATGAAAAGGCAAAATCGGGAAAGCCGCTTGTCCGAAAGTAGTCGTGCCATCCCATAAATGAATGGAGGAATGTCGACACACATCGGAGGCTCGTCATGGAGACGCAGGAAGGTAGATGCTCGCCGAAGTGCTTTGTCTACGGACGGCTTACGGCCGCGAAGCCCGATCTGACTGCGGCCGTCCAGGAAGAGCAGGCAAAGGACTACTGGCAGCAGCAGCTCGAGCCGGCCGGCATCGCCTGGGGCGGCTTCTTCTGCGATACCAGCGCCCAGGGAAGTCAGCTTTTTGCTGATCGCAAGCAAGGCGGAGAGGTGTTTGCCCTCGCCGAGGCGGGCGATCATGTGGTCGTGTGGCAGCTCGACCGGGCGTTTCGGTCGGCGGCCGACGGGGCCGCAGTGATCCAGGCCTTGGCGGCCCGTGGGGTGCGGTTTCACTCGCTCGAATTGCCAAGCGAGGCCGCTGATTCGCTGGATGGCGGCATTGCCGTCGTGATGCGGGCCGTGGGCGAAATCGGCCGGTCATTCGCCAGCGAGCGGACTCTCAGAACCATTGCTGATCGGCGTGAACGCGGACTACCCGTCGGCGGGCAAGCTCCCGTCGGGTGGAAGATCATCGGCCTGAGGGCGAGGGAAACAAAGTCCAAGAAGTCGACCCGTGAGTATTCGATCGACGATCGGGAACGCCGCCTTGCCGAGGCGATCCACGCGATGCGTCAGGCGGGCACGAGCATCGAGCGGATCGCGGTGTGGCTCATGACCCAGCGTGAATACCCCAACAAACGCAGGTTCGACAACTACAAGGCCGTGGAGTGGGCGATCGCGGCGAAGGAGTTGGGCTTCCCGCTGCAGACCGACAGCAAGCAGATGGTGCGCGAGTGGCGAAAACAGTCGCGGGAGCGTGCTCAGTCGGGGCCACGGTAATAGCCCAAGCGTTTGTTCTGCTCGATCCAATTGCGGCGGTCGGCCGCCAGTTGCTCAATTGCTCTGGCCTGCCTCGCCCGTCCAGCCCGCGCCCAGACGGCCTGCGCCAGAGCATCCTTGTGTCGCCTCAGGCGGGCAAGAAGCTCCGGCGGTGGTGTGGGCCTGACGGAGACTTCCCCTCGTTCTTCCTTCACGATGATGCCGAGGGCATCCAATTCGGTGAGGAGTCCGTCTATAGCTTCGTCCATGGTTCCTCCTCGCTTGGCTTGGTGGTCGGCGAGGGTTGCGATTGAACGCCTGCCGGCGGCGGTTGTGTTGCGGGTGGACTGCAGGCCGGAGGTGACGACTCGGCTACCCGAAAGACATAGGTACTGGGACCGCCTGCAGGACCGGACCTGCGGTACTCCTCATCCAAGCGGCCACTCTTCACCAGGCGTCGCAAGACCGCGGTTGCCTGGCCAGCGCCACGGAATTGTCGAGCGCCGCGTTCGATATCTCTTTGCGTCAACCAGCCTCGGCCGCCCATCCATGTGAGCAAGGCCTCGTCTTCGGTTCGCTCTGTCTGACGCCTAGGAGCGTCCGCGAGAATCGCATAGACGCGGCGTGTTTCCTGCTTGAACCACTCGGTGAGCACGAGGGCCCGCTCCATGGTCTTCAGAGAAACGGGGCTGTCAGGAGACTCCACCAGATGAAGAATGAGAGCAATCCGAAGGGCCGTGTCGCGGAACTTACTCCATGCTGCGGTGAGGTCACCGGAAAGCCGGTTCGCTTCCTCAGCCGTGCGGTCGTGAAAAGCTCGCCAGAGTTGTTTGGCTTCCGGCGAGAGCGTGACGAACTCCTCGTCCTCGAGAGCGAAAAGGCTCTTGAGGACTGCGTCGAAGCGTTCTTTCGTGTCCGCCGATACATCGTCGTCGGAATACTCCTGCGGCCGCGAGGGAGGGCATGCCAGCAGCAGCCGTGACAGAAGGCCGGCTTCACGCTCCGCCGCCCCCATCGCCCGAGCGAGGATGCCTGGCTGGATTCCGCCTGTCACCCAGAGAGAGGCTCGCGGAATGTGGACGTGCCGCCGGTCGCCAGTGCGGCGATCGACGGAATGGGGCATTCCGTTGTACGCGGAAAGCAAAAACGACTGATCTGCCGAGCAGCCGCCATGCCGCTCCGTGTAGCGGTCAATCGACCCAAACCAGCCTGCAAGCTCGTCTCGAACGCAGAAAATCCCACGCGGGTTCACAGCCATCAACTGGGCAAGGGCCTCCGTGGTGGCATCGCCAACGAGGAGACGCCTTGGGGTGTCCAACTGCCGGATGGCATGGTCGTGTTCATAGGCGGAAGACAGTGCCGTGCGGATAGCGGGCGTCTTGCCCGTGCCTGACTCGCCGATGATGCCGGTCCACAGGATCGTCGGCACCTCGTAGGTGCGTTTCAGCTGCAGCCTACGGGCATTCCCGACGGCAGCGCCCAGGAGCGTGAGTACCGGGAGCGCCACAAACGCTGCATCACACCGAACCGCTGCAGCACTCTCAGCGACGAATCGGGCCACCGAGTCGGGCAAGGTCTCGATGGGAAATGACTGATACTCGAGGCCGACCGGCTGAGCGGAGCCGCCTTGTATCGGCACCACCTCGATCCGGCTGGTGTGGGCCTCGATCTGCTCGCGGAGAGCCTTTCGAGCGTCGTCGTCTGGGCAGCATTCTAGGAGGTCGGCAACGTCGCCTCCGGCAGCAAGGCCGTCGAGGGAAACGACTACCACCGTAGCTCCAAGACCGTCGAGGATGTCGGCGACTGTCT
The DNA here is from genome assembly GCA_945890755.1 of Candidatus Kuenenia stuttgartensis. GTDB lineage: Bacteria > Planctomycetota > Planctomycetia > Pirellulales > UBA1268 > QWPN01. Next base: position 4,021 of record CAMDDA010000300.1, on the reverse strand, counting down.
CTGCATACTTTCGCCCGGCCGCGTCGTTGTCGGGCAGAATCACCACCAAGCGGCCGGCGACTGGCGACCAGTCGGTGAACCGCGCCGCCTGTGAGCCGCCGGCGCTCGTCGTGGCGAGGAGACCAAGGGCCGTCAGCACATCGACGCACTTTTCGCCCTCGACGACGTAAATCGGCGATTCCTGCTTGGACAGCAGGGCGAGCAGGTTGAAGAGCGGTCTCGGCTCCTGCATCGCCGCATGCCGCCAGCTGTCGGCGAACTTGGCCACAGGGCGAATGTCCTTGCCGGTCGCCGTGTTCCAGCGGAGCGTCCGGCCGACCTCGGTCCCGGAGGCATCCACGTAGGTCCACTGGCGATCCGGCATGCCGCGGCCGTAGCCATTGATCGCGTCCTCAGCGGTCGCGAAACGCCGTGGTTGCGGCCGAGAACTCTGATGCTGCCGACCCGGCCAAGGTGACTCGTCTTTGGCTGGAAAGAGGTCCGCCATGTGCAGCCCGAGGCCAGAGACGACCTTTTCCTGGGAGCATCCGGCGAAGCATTTCACGAGTACAACACCGTCTTGGGTCTCCCGGATCGAGAGACTGGGGTTCAGATCCTCGTGGGTCGGGCAGGGGGCCTTGAAGCCGTCGGCGGTCGCCCGGTGGTCGGGCAGTCGGGAAAGAATCTTCTCAATGGGCTGCATGGCGGTCTCCTTCCTGTTGATCGATCCAGTTCTCAATGGTTTGCCGGGACCAGCGGTAGAGCCGGCCGACCTTCACGGGCTGGGGCAGCTGGCCCTTTTCGGCCATTCGGCGGACGTGTTTGGGGGAACAGCCGAGAAAAACCGCGATTTCCCGGGCATCGACCAGCGTGGCCGAGCCGAAGGGGGAGGGGCGTTTGGGCATGGGTAGGCCCTCTGAGTACCGGCGGTGAGCGTCTCACCGCGGAAGGCCGATCTGGCCCTCCAGACTCTTTATGGGAGGGCTGGCCCCGAAATGAGCATGGGGGCCAAAAAAAATTTTTTGGGGGGCCGCCGGGCCGGCCGCTGGCTAGCAGGGCCGCTCAGGATCGGGCGAAATCGAGCAGCGGGCGTATGTCATGGACGTCGGCAGCCCGGATCGTCGCGATATAGCCCGGCCTGGTCTCCTCCGGCCTCGTCGCGGGCTCGCTGGACGGGGGGCAGCCTTTCATAAGGAGAGCCGGCGGCCCCGTGTTAAAGGCTGGGTTTCACATGGGCGGCTAGGCCGGGCCGCCGAGCACCAACATCCAGGCCGGTTCGGGGCCGGCCGCAACATCGACGCTAGCTGGTCATGTGTGGCACGTCAGCATCTCGGGCTCAGGTAATCCAAACAAACTTCCCGGCGTCTAGTTTCTGCTCCCCATCCCACTGATAGGCACACAAGAAGCCGCCCTTTGCCACGCTCCAGTCCACGCAGGCGACGTTTCGACGTAGAAGTTCAGGGCAAGCCCCTTTCAGCCAGTAGTGCCCGACGAACACAGGCTTTGCATCTTCGGGATAGGGCACCGCGGCTCGGATGACCTCTCCGGGTAGTTGCTCGTCTGAATCAATCGGCTCACTTGCCATCGCATAGGTTCGGTAGGTGTGCCCTTCCGGCGGTTCGTACCACTTCACTCGCGTAGCCGTCCGCTCGTGGCCGTCCTTGTCCCGAAAGGTGGTCGCTGAGGGCAGGCGTGCTTCCTTGCCCTTCAGCATCGCCTCCACCGGCTCGAATAGGCTGCCGCCAGGCAAGCAGGCCGAATAAAGAAACTCATCTGTCACAGGACTGTTGATCTTGCCCATGCGGGTCTCGTCCCAGCAGGCATGAACGACCCGGAGGCCGTCGAGATCGAGCCAGAGAGGGAGTGCCCGGAACCATTCCAGATATGACGCCAGTTCCCCGGCTGGGACTTGCCGCACGGTCTCGGCGTGCTGGTGAGAGTTCTTCTCGTTGTGCGGCCGGAGGTATTCGTCGGGTATGTCGGGGTGCGGCGTGTGGAAAGCCAAGGCGTTGAGTTCGTGGTTGCCCAGCACGGACAGGGCCGCGCCGGACTCAATCATCGGTCGGACGATCTCCAGCGTCTCGCGAATCTTGGGGCCGCGGTCGATGAAGTCACCGAGGAAAATGGCCTGGCGATCAGGGTGTCGGTAGATGCCGTTCTGCCTGGAGTAACCGAGCTTCTTGAGGAGCCGCTGCAAGGCGTCAGCGTGGCCGTGAATGTCACCGATGAGGTCGTGCATGTGTCATTCACCCGACACCATGACAAAAGCCTGGCGGATAATCGGCATGGCGTGGTCGATCTGGTCAGCATCCTTGATGCGGAGCAAAACGCCTCCCTCATGCTTGGCGTTCACGACAAACTTCCATTCGGTTGCGTCCTGGGCGAGGCCGTGCGGGTCTTCGATCTCGGCGTGATCGAGGGGCAGGAGCAGGCTGAGTCGCTGTTTCCTGGGTAGCACCTCCAGGAAAAACCCAGGGCCGTGGTAACTGACCGACTTCACCTCCGCCAGTTCGAGGATGGCCGGGTCAATCTGCTTGATCTGCTCGCGAAGCTGCTCGAACAGAGCCCTGGCTGGTGTGCTCATCGGCACCTTCGCCACGTCGCGCCGCTGCGCGAGTTCTCGCAATTCGGCCTGCTTGGCCTTCTCGACAAGTGCGGGATCAACCTGCAGGACCGGCCAGATCTGCAGAGCACGGTCGGCAAGGATGTGGCCCCGCTTCTCGATTTCGTCGGTTGTCCACTTTGGCTGCTCACGTACGAACTTGTTGAGCCGGACGGAGCTCTGCTCGAATCCCCCGGGGATCGTTTTCTTTTCGTCAAATGCCCGATCGGAATACGTGCTGTTGTAGCCCGTCAGCGTGAGGTTCCCCAGCCGGTGAACCCAGGTCTTCTGCACCGTTTTCCAGTCAGGGCCGAGCATCCGTTGCCAGGCCTCCGGCAGCCTCTCGTTCTGCGGAAGTATGTGTTCGATTGTGTAGTTGCTTGTATCGGTCGGCTCTCGACTCCCATGATTCTCCAGCCGGTCGAGCAGATAACTGCAGACCCGGAGGGCATAGATGTCGCGGCTCAATAGCTCGCGGCGAAAGTCGGCGTCCGTCGGAAAGCGATACGCATCACGAAGCCGGGCGATCCCGACCTCAAGATCGGTGAGCGGCGACTCGTCGCTGATGTGGTAGGCGAGGTTCGCAAACACCTGCCAATAGCTGCGGGTCTGCTCTCCGCAGATAGCACGTCGAAACACATAGCTCTCGACGACACCGATCGCCCGACGGAAGTCGTCGATCGACAACGATCCGCACCTCTCGTGACAGTCGAAAAGCCGCATGACGAGCAAGGCCGGCACGTCCACGAGCCGCCGCAGCCGGGCCAGATCGTCTGCCAGGGCGGGAATGACTTTCGCGTCGCTGCTAAACGCCGCATGGTAGCGCCCGAACCGGAGAAGCTCGGTGAGCAGGGGCTCCAGGCCGCCGCACGACTGCTCCAGGCCAGGGAACTCTCTGCGGAACGACTGGTGGATGTCGTCGGCCTTCTCCTGCTTCGTTGCCTGAGTCTTGAAGGCAATGTAGTCACGAAGGAATGCATCAAACGTCTTTTCCGATCCGCGAAACAGCCCCTCCAGCTTGCTCCAATAAGACTCGTAGAGCGAAGTCTGCTTTTTCTCCGGTAGCCGCATCAGGATGAAGTTGCGGATGAGGTCGGATTGACTCAGGTCGATGCCGGTTGAGTTCAGGCTCTCGAAGATGAGTTGCGGGTTATCGCCAGAGTCGAGAGTGACGTCCACGACGACAAGTCGGCCGATTCCTCGATAGATGTCGGCCGGGTCTGCTTGAGCCACCTGCTCCCGGAAGTATTCGTAGTTCTCTACGATTCGCTCCGAGCGGTTCGCAGGGAGTTCGGAAGACTCCAGAATTGCGTGGAGCGTTTCTTGGTCGTGTCGCCGCAGTACGAGCTTCGGTCGGCGAGATCCCTCCTCGTTCATGTTCTTGAGGAAATAGGCTTCGAGGCGTGCCGCTGTCGGGCCTTCCTCGTCGCCCTGCCAGTT
>CAMDDA010000299.1 GCA_945890755.1 Candidatus Kuenenia stuttgartensis | reverse complement strand
CGTCGCCATCCTGGCCCGCAGAGCATATCGAGGCTTACTGGCCTTCGAGGTGGATATGCCAGCCGCGCGGTGGCTCGGCCGCGAAGACGAGATGGTCAAGCAAAGTGTCGCCTATCTCAAGCGGCTGGCGGCCGCGGAGGCGGCTCATGCCTGAGGCATCGCCGCTGCGGATCGGGATCGCCGGCACACAATTCATGGGCCGGGCCCACTCCAACGCCTGGCTACAGGCCCCACGGTTCTTCGATCTGCCGAGGCCGATCGAGCTGCGGGCTGCCTGCGGACGCAACCGTATGGCCGCGGAGGAATTCGCCCGCCGCTGGGGCTGGCAGAGCGTGGAGACCGACTGGCGGGCGCTCGTGGCCCGCGATGATATCGACGTGATCGACGTCTGTGTGCCGCAGGCGTTGCACGCCGCCGTCGCGATTGCGGCGGCGGAGGCGGGCAAGCATGTGCTGTGTGAGAAGCCACTGGCACTCACCCAGGCCGACGCGGAGGCGATGCTGGCGGCGGTGCACGGGGCGGGGGTTCGCCACTGTGTCAACCACAATTACCGACGCGTTCCGGCGGTTCAGCTGGCCAAGCAGTTGATCGACGAGGGGAGGATCGGCCGCATCTACCACTGGCGGGCGACGTATCAGCAGGACTGGATCATCGATCCTGAGTTTCCGCTCACCTGGCATCTGCAGCGGGAACACGCCGGCTCGGGACCGCACGGCGACCTCAACTCGCATAGTGTCGACCTCGCCCACTTTCTCGTGGGCAGGATCGAGAGCGTGTCGTGCCTGACCGCCGGCTTCATCGACGAACGGCCGCTGCCGGGCGCCGGAGCGGCGACCTTCTCGGCGGGCACGAGCGCCCAGTCCGCGGCCCGCGGAAGAGTGACCGTGGAGGATGCATCCCTGATGCACGTGCGGTTTGCCAGCGGCGCGATCGGCTCCTTCGAGGCCACCCGTTTCGCCGCCGGCCGCAAGAATCGCAATCGCTTCGAGATCTATGGGAGTGAGGGCAGCCTCGCCTTCGATCTCGAGCGGATGAACGAACTGGAGTTTTACTCGCGGAATGATCCCGAGCACGTCCGGGGCTTTCGCACGATCCTCGTCACCGAAGCCTGCCATCCCTATGCCGGCCGCTGGTGGCCGCCGGGGCACACGATCGGCTACGAGCACACATTCGTGCATACCGTCGCCGACTTCGTCACCGCCATCCATACGGGCGTGGCCATCCACCCCGACTTCGTCGACGGTCTGCGGGTCATCGCCGTGCTCGAGGCCGCTCTCGAGTCGGCGGCCAGCGGCCGACAGACCACGGTTTCGTCCATCCAGTCCCCCGAAGGAGTTTCAACATGACACCGAGACAGCAGCAGTTTGCCCGCGATGGATTCGTGCTCGAGAGAGTGCTCACCGACGCGGAAGTCGAGGACTTTCGCCGCCTGATGGCGGCCCTTCTCGACCCGGCCAAGAAGACGGCCGCGAACGAAGTCGCATGCTCGTCGATGCAGCATCTCGGCGATCCGCTCGATTCGTTCGGCACCCGCGCGAAACAGTACTACATCCACATGCTTGGCACCCCGCAGGCCACGTCGATCCTGCATGCATACCACATCCCTGCGGTGCTCGAGATCGTGGAGGAACTGCTCGGGCCGCATGCGATCATCAACAATGCCTCGATCTTCGCGACCAACTCCGGGGTTTCCTACAACCTCGGCTGGCATCGTGACGTGATCCAAATCCCGCAGGCCGAGATCCGCGACGAACTGTTCTCGCCAGAGTGGCCGCACAACAGCGTGCAGATCAATCTGCCGCTCTACGAGGAACAGAGCCTGTGGGTGGTGCCCGGCAGCCACATCCGACCCAACACGCCCGCCGAGGATGCAGCGTTTGGGGGCTCGAAGCACTACGCACCGACCGATGCGGCGATGCCAGGCGGAGTGCCGGTGAAGATTCCCGCCGGCCACGCCCTGCTCTACAACAACAATCTGATTCATCGCGGCTACAACGCCGGCATGGAGACGCCGCGGCGGACGCTGCACATGGGGTATCACAGCGCCACCCGCAAGCCCACCTGGCACTTCTACCTGTTGCCCCTCGAGCCGATTTCCGACCCGGCGTATCAGGCTCAATTACAGCCACAGATTCGGGGCATGGTCGAGGACTACATCGCCCTGCGGCAGCGTTTTCCGCGCATGGAAGACACCTGGCAGCCGGGCTGGCCCGGCGCGGCTGCCTAGCGATTCACCGGAGCGGTGCGGCCCACTGTGCCGTCCTGCTGCTTGCGGTACTCGCCCGGTGGGATCCCGAATTCGCGGCGAAACTCACGCACAAAGTGGCTCTGGTCGCAGAAGCCGTGGTCCACGGCGATCGCGGCGAGAGAACGACGTGTCGTCGTCAATTCGCGACAGGCCAGCCGGAGCCGCAGGCGACGCAGGAACTGCTGCGGGGTGGCCTGCATCTGCCGGCGGAACATCCGCTCGAAGGCCCGCACGGAGCGGCCGGCCATCCGCGCCAGCTCGACATTGGACAGCGGTTCAGTGAAGTGTTTCCGCATGTGAACGAGCACGAGGCCGAGGACTGCATCCTCGCCCCCCGCGTGCACGACGTCGGCATCGACGACCCGCGTCATGCCGAGTGTACCGATGATCCTCCCGCGGGCATCGTGGAGCGGCTTCTTCGTGGTGAGCGACCAGACGGCGGTGCGATCGAAGCGGCCCACAAGTTCGATCCGGCCATCAACCTTCTCGCCCCTCAGCACACGTTCGTCGTCGGCCTGGTACTGGTCGGCGAGATGCGGTGGCGAGAGGTCGTGATCGGTGCGTCCGACGACCTGCTCGACCCGCTCGAGCGCGTAGTTGAGCAGAAACCCGCGGTTGACCCAGGCGTAGCGGCCCTGAGGATCCTTGATCCAACACTGAACACCGTCAATCTGATCGAGCAGTCCCGCGATGCCGGCTGCCACTGGATCGAGCGGTCGCAGATCACGGGAGGATTCCATAGCTACGTTTCCGGTGGGCATCGGCATGGACCCTCAGTATCGCACACCGGCCAGTGCTCGCACGCCGCTCTGATTCCATCCTCCGCCGCACACTGGCAAGCCGGCCATGGCGGTGGGGAGTACAACTGAAAGTATGAGTTTCCGTCTTTCGCTCACGCTGCAGGTCACCGCGGTCATGCGTGCCGCCAGAGCCGCGGTGATTGCGGCTGTGGTCGTCGGGCTGGGCGGCAAGGCCGCGGGTCAATCGGCTGCACCAGAGTGGACCGCCGACTTCGTCCAGCAGGCCCTGGCCGATGCCCGGGAGCAGGGCGACGCCCGCCGCGGAGCCGGCGTCTTCAACGCCGCCACGACGGGCTGCACGTCGTGCCACAAGGTGGCCGGCCAAGGCGGGGCCGTCGGCCCTGAACTCACGACGATCGCCACGTGCCTCTCTCCAGAGGAAATCGTCGAGAGCGTCTATTGGCCGGCGCGTTCCATCAAGCCTGAGTACCGTGCGTATGCGTTCACGCTGGCTGACGGCCGCGTGCTTCAGGGGATCATCAGGCAAGAAACTGCCGCTGCCGTGGTCGTGGTCGACGCCACGGGCAAGAGCCATTCGCTCAAGCCGGCCGACATCGACGAGCGAACGGAGGTCGGCTCGCTCATGCCAGTCAACGTGTTCACAGCGCTGCCGGCCGAAGACCGTCGCGACCTCGTGCGGTATCTCCTGGAGCTCGGCCGCACGCCCGGCCTCGAAATGCTCTCGCACCGGGCCGGTTCATTCGATGTGCCCCGCGAGCCACTCCGGCCCGAGGACTGGCCGAACCGCGACCTGTGGGTAAACAAGCACCGCATCTACGACCCCTACACGAAGCAGGCGATGCAGTTTCGTGGCCGCGACCCGATGCCGCTTCTGCTGCCGGCCTGGCCCGGGCTCGATGGCGGCACGCATGGCCACTGGGGCAGCATCCCCTGGTCAACATGGGACGATACCCGCCGCGACGCGTGCGATCAGGGCACCGTGCAGGCGTGGCCACTCGCCGTCGGCGGTCGGACGATTCCGCGGGCCGTGAGCCTGCGACTCGGCGACGGTGGCGAACTTGCGGCCTGCTTCAATCCCGAGGCGCTCCAGATCGAGGCTGTCTGGACAGGTGGCTTCCTCACGTTTGGGAAAACGCGGTACGGGTTCCTCGCTCCTGCCGTCCCAGCGGGACCGCTCGGCACGCCGCCCGCTGCCGTCGATCTACCCGCCGGGCCCCGCACCTACCACGGCTTCTACCGCCATGGAAAGCGGGTGATTTTTTCCTATTCGATCGGCGACGCGCGGTATCTCGATGCGCCCTGGGTGAAGGACGGCAAGCTCGTCCGCGAGATTGCGTTGGCTGAAAGCCATCCGCTCGCGGACCTTGTAAAGGGAGGATCGCCCCAGTGGCCCCAGGTACTC
>CAMDDA010000298.1 GCA_945890755.1 Candidatus Kuenenia stuttgartensis | reverse complement strand
GATGGGGTGTGGAAAACGGCAGGTCTCCACGGCGGCGCATTTCCATACGCCGCCGGGAGACGGCCGGAGCCGGTGCGTGGTCAGCTCCCCTGCTGGAGCCGCTCGCCGGACTGGGTTTGCGCGTAGAACTCCGGCAGCAGGGTTTCGCGACCAGATACGCCGAGGGCCCGTTCGAGGTCTCGGGTGGCGTCCCTGCACGAGCCGCCGGTAAAGCCTGTGGTCTTGATGCTCGTGGCGCCTTCCGGGCTGACGGTGATCTCGATGGTCTTGGTGGTGGGAGTGCTCATCAGGCGGCACCTCCCACGCAAATGGTGACCTTGATCGAGCCGTCCTGCAGGCTGGTCTCTGTGACCGTGTGGCCCTTCTTGCGGGCCTCGATTTTGGTCTTCTCGACGGCATACGCTTGCAGGAACGAGTTCAGCCGGGATTGCTCGCCCCAGTGGCCGCCGTAGTTGTCGTACTGGACTTGGCCGCTCTGAAGGTTGGCGACGACGGGGTATTGCCAGCCCGGAAGCTGGACGCACAACCCCGTGGCTGTCGCGTTGAACAGCCGGACGGTCTTGTGTTCGGGCGCAGCGAGTTGCAGACGAGTGCAGGCCGCCCGGACCGCCTGCTCGTCACGGATCTCAGTCTTGATTTCGACGATGTGGCTCAATGCCAGTTCTCCTGTGTGGTGATGGATGGGTCGGGGTGCTCTCACATCAGGCCGACGAGAGCCCCGAGGCCGACGATGGTTGCCCAGAGCGGCCACGTGAGATAGGCGACCCAGCGAGCCAGAAGCCAGCCGCCGAAGAACGTGAACTTGGCCAGCCAGAACAAGGCCGACAGAAGGGAAAGCGGAATTGCGATCAGGGTGCTCACGAGAGCCTCCTTGGAGGAATGTGGGGGAGTTGGGATCTGGAACACTGGCCTATCGACGCGGTCGACGGGTGCGCACGTACTTGGCCAGATACAGCGCGCCGGCAATCTCGGTGGCCAGCAGTGCGCAGACGAAGAGCCCAGTTGTCAGAACCATGGGGGACTCCTTGCGGGAGAGAAGTAAGCGGGTCAGTTGCGGCAGGAAAGCTCGGCCAAATCGATGGCCAGCCACCTGTTGCTTGCGAAGTCGAAAACCTCGACTTCACGGAACAGGGCAGTCGGGACGGGCGTGGGAGTGAAGCGCCACGTGTCCGGATCACTGCCAAGTTCGAGGCCGGCGACGAGCAGCCCGATGCAGACGCTGGGCTTGGTGCCAGCAATCAGAGGAAGTTGCGGGAAGGCATAAGGTGCGCAGGTCCCCGGCACTGTGATGCGCACCAGACCGCCTTGGGCCTTGGCTGTCTCAATCTGGCCCTGCATGCCGGGAATAGGGACCTTCGTGCAGGTCGGCTCCCAGTGGTCTTGGGTGCTGAACCACGCGACCGGCTTTTCGTGCGGCTCGATCTTGGCGGTCGTGGGCCTGATGCAGCCGGAGTTGATGATCTGTTTGAGTTTCAGACCCGTGGTGTAATGGAACACGTGCTCGGGAGGATCAGGGCTGGGAGGGGGCTTGTCGGTGCTGGAAATGGGGATCAGCGTGACGTGGATTTGCATGTGGGTGGGTTCCGTGTGCGCAGACGGGGAGCGCAGGCGAGGGACAGAAACCAAGCCGCCGGAGAGATCAGCAGCTACGCGAGTGAGAGCGCAGCCTGTTGATGGCGATTTTTGCGCTCACTGAATATGCCCGGAATGTGGCGGCGTTTTAGCCGAGCGGCACAGATCAGGCCGCCCAGTCCTTACAGAGCGTCTCGGCTTGCAGCAGTACGGTCTGAACGGCAGCGTCTTGCAGGTCTGGCGGGTAGCCGAACTTGCGCAGGATTTTCCGCACGGCTACTCGGATTGCCGCGCGTGCTGACTCCCGCATCGTCCAGTCAATGGTGACGCTGCTCCGCACTTTCGTGACCAACTCGGCGGCAATGACGCGGAGTTTTTGATCACCCATGGCCCGCACGGCGCTCTCGTTCGCAGCCAGAGCGTCATAGAACGCCAGTTCTTCTTCCGACAAGTTCATCTCTTCGCCACGCTTGGCGGCCGCGCTCAAGTCTCTTGCAAGTTCGCACAGCCGCGTAATCACATCCTGAGTCGAGATGGCCCGGTTGTGGTAGGCGTTGAGCGTCTTTTTGAGCATCTCGCTGAACTGTCGCCCCTGCACGACGTTACGGGCAGCCCGCGTGGCGATCTGACCCTGCAGCAGTTTCGCCAACAGTTCCGCAGCGACATTCTTCTGCTTGATGCCCCGGACCTCGTTCAGGAACTCATCGGAAAGAATAGAGATATCGGGCTTCTTGATCCCGGCTGCCGTGAAGACGTCGATTACTTCTCCGTCCGCCACGACAGCCCGCGAAACGAGTTGTTGGATCGCGTGGTCGAGGTTTTCAGCCGTTCCCTCCCGGTCGGCTGTCTTGAGCAGTGCGGACTGTACGCACTGGTAGAAGGCGATCTCGTCCCGTAGCGCAATTGCTTCGTCTACAGTCGCGCACAGCGAGAACGCCTTGGACATGTCCGAGACGACCTTGCAGAACCGCTTCTTGCCGTCGTCCTGCTCCAGAATGTGTTCCTGCGCGGCTGGAATGATCTGGAGCCGCTGCGTGCCTGTCGCGGTGTACCACGTGGACCACTCAAAGGCGTGCATCATGCCCCGGGCAACTTCGACCTTTTCGTTCAGGACGGCCACGGCCTCGGCAGTGTCGATGCTGGGCTTCCCCTTGCCGCCGCTCTCCGTGTAGGTGGCGAGCGCCCGCTTCAGTTGGTCGGCCAATCCCAGATAGTCCACGACGAGGCCGCCCGGCTTGTCCCTGAAAACACGGTTGACGCGAGCGATGGCCTGCATGAGTCCATGGCCGCGCATTGGCTTGTCGGCGTACATGGTGTGCATGCACGGGGCGTCGAAGCCCGTCAGCCACATGTCCCGGACGATCACGAGCGAGAACGGATCCTTGGGGTCCTTGAACCGGTTGGCGAGATCGCGGCGCCGCTGCTTGTTTCGGATGTGCGGCTGCCAATCGGGACCGTCCATCGCTGACCCCGTCATGATGATCTTGGCGACGCAGGCTTTTTTGGCCTCGGCCTGCTCGTCGTCATTGGGTGCGCTCGCCCAGTCGGGCCGGAGTTTCAGGATCGCATGCAGCAGGTCCACGCAAATCCGGCGGCTCATACACACGACCATCGCCTTGCCGGACAGGGCCTCTCGCCGCCGCTCG
>CAMDDA010000297.1 GCA_945890755.1 Candidatus Kuenenia stuttgartensis | reverse complement strand
GCCATCCCGTCCGCCAAGTAGCACCCGCGGCCGCCACGCGTCCCCGCGGCATCATGAGCGGCATCCGCTGCGCGATGCCGCGACTGGTGGGCATGCGGTCGGCGGACATGCGGCGGACGGAGATGCCACCTGCCACGGCTGCGACTCATGCGACTAACTGCCCTCCCACGACACCTCCCGACGCGAAAGGCCAAACTCAAGGCTCGGCTGGGCGAGGAGTGTCCGCTGGAGTGCCCGGGGTGTGGTGGCGACATCCGCCTCATCGCGTTCATTACCGATCCGGGGTCGATCCGGGGCCGATCCGGAAGATCCTCACACATCTCGGCGAACCGCTCGAGCCGACGAGACAAATCCGGCCTTGAGCGTGGAGAGGAAGCTCCGCGGCGCCTCCACGGTCGGGCCGCATACGGCCCAGCCAGCTCCGGCGGTTGCTCCTCATGATCCGCCCCGCCAGGCCGACGCTTGCCGAAGTGCCATTGGCTGACCTAATGGTTTAAGACATCTCGGCCACCTCGGACAGGGAGCGATACGGCGAAAGGGTAACCACCGATCCCGCGAACGAAGCCGACCGCCGCCGGCTCCAGGCCGCCCTGGATGGATTCAAGGCCATCCAAAGCGAGTTCTCACCCTAAGTCAAAGGCGGCAAGAAATCGAAAACCTCCGAAGGGAGACCAGACTGATATGAGTTTCAGATCCCTCATTACCAGGAGCCTCGCGCTGCTCCTGCTCGTTTGCGTGTCTGCAACCGTCGGCGTTGCGGCGGAAAAGCCGATGAATGTCTTGATGCTCATGGCCGATGACCTCAATTCCTGGCTGCTGGAAAACCCGGAACGTTACACCGGCAAGATCATCGCTCCGAAGCTAAAGGGTCTGGCGGAGAGCGGAGTCAATTTCAAGTACGCCTATTGCGCGGCGCCGGTTTGCAGCCCGTCGCGGACCGCCTTCTTCTCCGGGGTGGCGCCCTGGAAATCGGGTGTCTACAACAACGCGCAGACCATCAACAAGAGCGAGGCGCTGAACCAGGATGCGGTGTTATCCCTGGCCGGATTGTTCAAGAAGGGCGGCTACGACACCTTCGGTTACGGCAAGATCACCCACGGCTGGGACCAGAAAGATCACTGGGATGAGCATGTCGGCCACAAGAGGGACCCGGCACCGCCCGGAGCCCCCCTCGCCGGACTCAGCGGGGGCGAGCAGGATTGGGGTCCCATCCACCTCACCGAAGAGCAGATGAATGACACGGGCGGGGCCGATAAGGCCATCGCGGTCCTGAAGAGGAAGCACGAGAAGCCCTTCTTCCTGGCCTACGGCTCCTTCAATCCCCACATGCCCTGGTATGTCCCCAAGAAGTATTTCGACCTGTATCCCCTCGACCAGATTGTCCTTCCCGAGCTCAAGGCGGACGACTTAGACGACCTTCCGCCGATGGCAAAAGCGGTGAGTGACGGGATCGGGAGCTTTGCCGACAAGGTCATCAAGGCCGGCAAACATAAAGAGGCCGTGCAGGCCTACCTCGCCACCACCACCTACGTCGACACCCAGATGGGGCGCGTCCTCGATGCCCTCGAAAAGGGCCCCTACAAGGACAACACCATCGTCGTCTTCCTCACCGATCACGGCTTGCATCTGGGGGAAAAGCATCACTGGCAGAAGACCACCCTCTGGGAGGAGGGGACCCACAGCCTGTTGATGATTCGCGCACCGGGCGTTACCAAACCGGGAGGCGTGTCTGAACGGTTCGTCTCCCTGCTGGACATCTATCCCACACTAGCCGAACTCTGCGGACTCACGCCCCCCGCCTACCTGGATGGACGCTCGCTGGTCCCCCTGCTCAAGGACCCGAAGGTTCCCTGGGGAAGCACCGCCATCACCGGATTGTGCACGAAAGGCAGGAAAGAGGGAGATGCCTTCATCAGCATCCGACATGAACTCGGACGCTACACCCGCTACGGGGTCAAAGAGGAGGAATTCTACGACACCACCAAGGACCCCCACGAATGGACCAACCAGGCCGACAATCCGGAATACGCCGGGACCGTCAACACGCTCCGGGCCTTGGTCCCCCGTTTCGAGGCCGCCGCCCGCCCTCTTCCCTCTGCCCTGACCGAGGAACGCAGGGAGACCCAGGAAAAGAAAAAGAAAGATAAAAAGAAAACGGAAGGCTCGAAATAGTCGGCGGCTCTCGACACTCCTTTGCCCCCATTCCCTGGCCAATAGTGAAATGAACCACCTCGCGGTCATCCTCTGCGCTCTCTGTGCCCTCTGCGGTGCCTCCGCTGCCGCCGAAGCCGCGCAGAAGCCAAACTTCATCGTGATTCTGGCCGATGACCTCGGCTACGGCGACCTGGCCTGCTACGGCGCAAAGGACATCGCCACGCCGCACATCGACCAGATGGCCCGCGAAGGAGCGAAGTTCACCTCGTGCTACGTCGCGTCGGTCTGTTCTCCGACTCGCGCCTCGCTCATGACCGGCTGCATCGCGCAGCGCGTGGGGATTGGCGGCGTGTTGTTTCCGAGAAACGACTACGGCCTGAATCCCGATGAAAAGACGCTGCCGGAGCTGCTCAAGGCGCAGGGTTACGCCACGGCCATCATCGGCAAGTGGCATCTCGGCAATCAGGACATGTTTCAGCCGCTCCAGCACGGGTTCGACACGTGGTTTGGCACGCCGGCTTCCAACAGTCAGGGCTACGATCCCAAACTCAAGCAGTTTGCTCCCGACTGCGTGTGGCGCGAAGGCCACACCCGCGAAAGCATCCTCAAAATGGAGGAAGCGCCGTGCCCGTTGGTCCGGGACAATGTGGTCATCGAGGTGCCTGCCGACCAGACGCAGTTCACGCAGCGCTACACGCGCGAAGCCATCCGCTTCATCACCGAGAGCAAGGACAAGCCCTTCTTCCTCTACCTGCCGCACAACATGCCTCACCTCCCGCTGCATGCGTCGGCTGACTTCGTGGGCAAAAGCCAGCGAGGAAAATACGGCGACGCGGTTCAGGAGCTCGACTGGAGCACCGGCGAAATCTTGCGGACATTGAAGGAACTGGAGTTAGATCAGAACACCCTGGTGATCTTTCTGTCGGACAACGGCCCCAACACCGCCACCGGCGGCCACGCCGGGCCCTTGAAAGGCGGCAAAGGATCGACGCTCGAAGGCGGCGTCCGTGTCCCATTCGTCGCCCGGTGGCCGGAAAAAATCCCTGGGGGAACCGTTTCAACCGAAGCCGTCACCTGCATGGATCTGCTGCCGACGCTGACCCAACTCGCGGGCGGCGAAGTTCCCAACGACCGCGTGATTGATGGTAGAGACATCTGGCCGCTGCTCGCCGGAAAGCCGGATGCCAAGTCACCTCACGAAGCCATCTACTACTTGCGAGGCCGGGGCCTTGGCG
>CAMDDA010000296.1 GCA_945890755.1 Candidatus Kuenenia stuttgartensis | reverse complement strand
GAAGGCAAGCCGGTGCCCTTCGACCTCATCAAGAGCACCGACAAGCACTTTCGTCCGGTCGATCCCCAGATCGGGCCCGATGGCGCACTGTGGTTCGGCGACTGGGCCAACCCGCTCATCGGCCACATGCAGTACAGCCAACGCGATCCCCACCGTGACCACAAGCACGGCCGCGTCTACCGGCTGGTCTACAAGGACAAACCGCTGCTCTCGTCGGAGACGCAGGCCGGGAAATCGACCCGCGACGTGCTCGAGCAGCTCAAGTCGCCCGAGTGGCGGACACGGTATCGGGCCCGGGCCGATCTGCAGGCCCGGCCGCAGGCCGAGGTGTTGGCCGCGGCCGCCGAGTGGGGGAAGGCGAACGCATCGGCCCCCGAGGCCGACCGCCTGCGGCTGGAGCAACTTTGGCTGCAGCAGTGCCTCCACGCCGTTGACGATGCGCTGCTCACGCAAGTCTTGAAGTCGCCCGTGGCTGAGGCCCGGGCTGCGGCCACCCGCGTGCTCGCCGACGAGCGGGAGCGGATCGCCGGTGCCGAGCAACTGCTGATCGCCCAGGCGGCCGACACCCATCCGCGGGTGCGGACGGAGGCCGTGCGAGGGCTCAGCTTCTTTCCCACGTCCGATGCCATGGCCGCGGTCGTGGCCGCGGCCAATGTGACGCCTGCGGACAAGTTCGTCACCTACACGTGCGACGCCGCGCTCGGGGCCAACCTCGACGTCTGGAAGGGCCGGCATGCGGCAGGCCAGTTCGTTGCCAAGGGCTCGCCAGCGGATCGAATCTGCGCGAGCGTGCTCGGCCTCGACAAGATCGCAGCCGAGATGGCACCGCACCTGAAACTCCTGCTCTCAGAGGAGTCGCACCCCGAGGAGCAGAAGAACAAGGCGCTCACGGTGCTCGCGGGGATGAAGGGGGGCAATGCGGATAGCGGGAGAATCGTGTTCCGGCGGGTGTGCGCGAACTGCCACAAGGTGGGAAGCGAAGGGGCGGAACTCGGCCCCGAGTTGACGAAGGTGGCGACCCGTCTCGACGGCTACAAGTTGCTCGAGTCGATCATCTATCCCAATGCGTCCGTGGACGAGAAGTATCTCTCGACGATGATCCTCACCGAAGACGGCCGCAGCATCACGGGCCTGCTCGTGAGCGAGACGCCGGAGGAGGTCGTGATCTTCGACGGCAAGGCGCAGAAGAAGATACCGGTGGCCGAGATCGACGAGCGGACGAAGCTCAAGCAGAGCAGCATGCCCGACGGCCTCGCCGCGACGCTGTCGCCAACCGAACTGCTCGACGTCGTCGAATACCTCCGCAGCCTCAAGTAGGCGGACAGGTAGCCCGGTCACGCCGTGACCTGCCCACCGTAGGCCCGTCACTCCGTGACGGGCTGCCTGTCCTGCCCACCGTAGGCCCTTCACTCCGTGACGGGCTTTGTTGGTCCGTTGCGGAGCAACGGGCCTACGGACCGCGATGTGATCCGGCGGCAGCCTTGAGGGCCTTCACTCGCGAAGCTTCGGGTTCGAGCTGCTTGTAGAAATCGTCGAGAGGATAGCAGCCGCTGCGGAGGCCGTGGCGGGGAGCCGTCGTGCAGTCGCTGAACGTGCGGCAGATGCTCGTGCGGGCGAGCGTCGTCCCGGCGAGGGCATCGGCCGGGAGCTCGGGATACGAGAGCACCATCCGCCCCAGGCCCACGATGTCGATCCAGCCGGCGCGGACGACGGCCTGGGCGGCATGGGCCACATACTCCTGGAGATACGTGTAGCCGGAGCCCACCATCACGAGCCCCGGCACAGCGGCCTTGGCCCGGGCGGCAGCCTCGATCTGCCGCCACACGCCCACGAGCGGATCCTCCGGTGGCGGATACCCGTCGGACGGCGGAAAGGCGGCGGGCCGCTGGATGTGGGGCACCGTGTACGGGCTGCCGGCCGAGAGGTTCACGCTCACCACGCCGAGGTCGCGAAGCAGTTCCAAGAGCGCGATCGGCTCCGCCAGATCGGCCCGAAGCGGGTGCTGCTCATCGACGCCGAAGCCGCAGTCGTAGGGAATGGCGACCGGGAACGGAAACGGCTCGCCGTGATCGCCCACCTTGTGCCAGGGCACGGTGTCGAAGAGCGACAACCGCACCCCGATCATGAGCCCGGGGCACTCGGCTCGCACCCGCTCGACGAGCGTGCGGAGAAGCCGCGTGCGGCCCCCGAAGTCGCCCCCGAAGCGTCCCGGACGTCGCCGGGCCGATAGGAACTCGTGCACGAGATACCCGTGGCAGGCCTTGAGATCGACCATCTCGAACCCGACGGCTGCGGCATCGCGGGCCGCGGACACGTAGGCGTCGATGAGTCGCTCCACGTCGTCGTCGGTGAGCACGCATGCTTGGTCGTGGGGATCGACGCCGTGCCGGGCATCGAGCAGCGGGTGGTGGTAGGCAATCCGCGGCTGCCGGCCGGCGGACGTGGGCTTTGAAAACCGGCCGGAGTGCGTGAGTTGCAGGGCCACGAGCAGGTCGTCGGCCGTGCCATGTCGCTCGCGGTGGGCGGTCTGCACGGTCTCGAGCAACCTCGCGAAGCCTTCGCGGCCGCAGGCGCCGGCTAGCAGCTGGTTGGGATTGGCACGCCCCTCGGCCAGCACGGCCACGGCCTCGCCCCCCCAGATCAGCTTGGCGCCGCTCTCGCCAAATCGCTGCCACCGCCGCAAGAGTGTGTCGGTCGGCTGCCCGTCGGCCGACGCATCCCAGCCCTCCATCGGATGGATGCACCAGCGGTTGCCCACGCGGCGGCCGCCGATCGTGATGGGCGCGGCGAGCGGCGAGCCTTCGGCGGCCGACAGGATCGTGTCGTCGAGCGGGATCGGTGCCGAGATCGTGCGGCAATGGGCGCGCAGGTCGTCGGCCGTGCGGAAGCGGGCGATGCGTGGATACATGGTAAGGTTCTCCGCAGTGCAGCATAGCCTTTCGCGCGGAGGTCCCACTTCTCGCGGCATGCGAGCATCGGCGGGGTGGCACAAAACCATCAGACGCTCACGCGACACAT
>CAMDDA010000295.1 GCA_945890755.1 Candidatus Kuenenia stuttgartensis | reverse complement strand
GAGCAACGGGCCTACAAGGGCGGGAAGCCCGTGGCGGAGCAACGGGCCTACGGGTTTCGCAACGGCCTACGGCCCCAACAACCCCGCGCTCTCCGGGCCGAGCGATGTGTCGGCGGCGCGGAGGTCGCTCTCGGCCCGCCAGAACTCCTGCCGCGCGGTCACCTCCAACACATCCGCCTCGAACTTCGCCTGCTCGCGGAGCGTCACGCGGAGTACGTCGCTGCGGCCGAGCCGCAATTGCTCCCGCTCCGCCTCCGCCACGATCCGGGCGAGTTCCAGCCGCTGCCGCGCCTGCTTGTGAAACTCATACGCCCGCTCGAGCGCCGAGAAGGCATCCTGCACCTCCGCCTGCACCTGGTCGCGGGCGTATTGCAGCTGCCGGTCGAGCTGCATGAGCTGCGAGTCGGTGGTGACGAGTTTGCCGCGGGCGTCCCGCCGCTGGGCCGGCATCTGGAAGACGAGCGACGCCTGCAGCACCTGACGGTCGAGTCCGAACGGGCCGGAGAGTGGGCTCGAGCCGTAGCCCGCATCCTGGTTGCCGGTCAGCTGGCCGTCGATGCCGGGAAGAATGTTGTTGACGGCGAGCTTGCGCTCCACGATCAGCTTCTCCCGCTGCAGCGAGAGCCGGGCGAATTCGGGCCGCGCGGCGAGTGCCCGCGAGAGCGACTCGTCGAAGAGGCTGCGACTCGGCGGCACGGGCACCGGCACGGGCCGGAGACGCCGGGGGCCGGCGAGCACGGGTTTGCCGAGCGGGTCGCGGAGGTAGAGGGAGAGGTCGATCGTGGCCTGCTGCACCAGGCGGTCGGCCTGCACGACGAGGCCGTTGCGGAGTGCCACGTTCTGCTGGTTGTCTACCCGCTCGATGTTGGCCGTCGCGCCTTCGTCCACCCGGAGTTGGAGTTCGAGGTCTCGCTCGGTGGCGAGCAGCAGCAGCCGGTCGGCGGCGCCCCGCCGCTCGCCGGTCCCCATCCAGCTCCAGTAGGCCCGCGCGGCGGACCGCATGTAGTCGAGCCGGCTCCGCTCGATCACGGGCTCCGCGAGCGAGACGTCGAGCTGGGCCTGGGCCCGCGTGGCCCGCTGGCGGTCGATCTCGCGGTTGCGAGCCAGGGGCACGTTTACGCCGCCTCGCCACTCGCCCGCATCGGCCGTCTTCTGGCCGAGATTGTAGGTGGTGAAGTCGCCGAAGCCGGTGCGGTAGCCGCCGAACAGGCTGATGCCACCCACCGTGAGCATCTGCGAGAGGCCCATGTCGGACCGGTAGTTCTCGTAGGTGCCGGGGGCGAGGGCGTTGCCCGACATGTTGAGATTGGTGTCGAAGGCCCCCATGGCGGAGGTGAGCCGACCGGCGGCCACGAGGCGTTCCCGTTCCACCGCCTGGAGGAGCGGGAAATGAATCCGCACGCTGTCGAGCACCTCGGGCAGCGTGAGCGGGATGTCGCGGTCGTCTGTCTCGCAGCCTGGCACGTTCGATTCCACGGGCGGCTGCACGGCCACCACGCCGGGCGGACCGGTCTCCATGATGACCGTGTCTGGTTCGGTGTCGGCGGCGGTCAGCGGCACCGGGGCGGGGAGCACCTCGGGCAGATCGATGGTGGCGTTCTCGGGCGCGGCACCGGCTGTGGCCTGCAGGAACGACTGCGTGACGATCGGGCTGAGTCGCAGTTCTTCGTGGGTCGCCGTCTCGGCCTCAGCGATGAGCGGCTCGGGCAGGAACTGCCCCGGCTCCTGGGCGGCCAGCGGGCCGATGGCGAACGCAGCTGCGCAGGCGAGGGCCGCGGCCGCGAAGGCACCGCAGACCGAGCGGCGGGAGCGATGGTGTGGTGTCTTGTGGTGCACGATGGCCGCCTGGGACTCGCGGGTGCAGCGCGGGGTGCGCGGCACGGGCGCCAGCTCTGCGCGAACGCAGAACCGTCACATTCGGTATCGGCTGCGTAATCGCGCAACTTGACGCCCGTCATCAGCCTCGGGCTCGCCGTGGGTGGCTGGGAAGAATGGGGGGATTCCTTCATGCAAGCCCTGAGCGCAAGCGAGGGGATCCCCCGGCTTGCGCCTGGGGGCTTCTATGGGCGGGATCTCGCGGCTTGCGCCTGGGGTTTCTATGGGCGCACATACAAGCCCTGAGCGCGAGCGAGGGGATCTCGCGGCGCGAACCGCGGACGGGTTGCCCCCAACCCCTTGACGCAAATATGTTCATGCGTACACTACTGCCATGCAGCCTCCCTTTCGGCACGTGTTTCGTCCCGATCCGCTCGCCTTCTTCCTCACGTGGACGACGTACGGCACGTGGCTGCCCGGTGACTCCCGTGGGTGGACGGACGGCGCCGGCAGCATGCATACCGCTGCGCCGCAACTTGCACGTGCCGCACAGCGAGCGATGAACGGTCCGGCGATTGGCCTGAGTGTGTCGCAACGACGGCGAGTGGAGCAGTCGATCGTCCAGCATGCCGCGGTTCGTGGGTGGACGTTGCATGCGGTGCAATGCCGAACAACGCACGTTCATGTGGTCGTGACGGCCACGGGCGTCGCGCCGGAAACGATCATGGCACAGTTCAAGGCGTGGGGCACGCGGGCGTTGAACGCCATGCGTGACAGGCAGTCGGAATCGCATGGACGTGTCTGGACGCGTGGTGGCAGTATGCGACGCATCTACGACGATGAGGGCCTTGCCGCCGTCGTGGTGTATGTCGTCGAGTGCCAGGACGGCGGGCGGTACGAAGCGGGTCGTTAGCCACCGTCGCGCATCGGATCCCCCGGCTTGCGCCTGGGGGCTTTTATGGCCGCGCATACAAGCCCTGAGCGCGAGCGAGGGGATCTCGCGGCGCGAGCCGCGGACGGGTTGCACCGGGAGGCGACGTTACACCGGGAGGCGACGTTGCCGATGCTTGCGCATCGGGATCCCCCGGCTTGCGCCTGGGGGCTTTTATGGCCGCGCATACAAGCCCTGAGCGCGAGCGAGGGGATCTCGCGGCGCGAGCCGCGGACGGGTTGCACCGGGAGGCGACGTTACACCGGGAGGCGACG
>CAMDDA010000294.1 GCA_945890755.1 Candidatus Kuenenia stuttgartensis | reverse complement strand
CCTCGACCATGTCCTTGACCTGGAACCGGCCCGCGGCCTGCGTGAGGTCGGGGCCCGTCGCCCCGCCATCGTCGCCGAAGCGATGGCAGACCACGCACCGCGCGGCGGCGAACGTCCGCTTGCCGTGCTCGAAGTCGCGGCCGCTGGCGAGGCTCTTGTCAGCCGCGGCCATCACCTCCTCGAACGTCCACGGCTTGCCCGGGCCCTCGGGCTTCGGCAGCGGGGGCGGCGTGTAGGGCTTGCGGGCGCCGAGCGTCTCCAGTGCGAGTTTCTCGGACTCGGTCATGCCCGCCAGGCTCTCGTTCTCCATGTTGAGGAGAAACTTTCGGAAGCTGTTGCCTCCGGCCCACTCCCGGGCCCGCCCGAACCATTCGTAGTAGCCCGTGCGATCGGCCATCGTCCACGCATCCTTCTCCGTCACGGTGCGGAGGGCATAGGCATAGTGGATCTGGAGCAGGTCCGATCGCTTCTCGAGCGACGCCTTCACCGAGCCACCGTAGCCCTTGTTGCGGTCGATGAGCCGCCGGAGGTCGTCTTCGTCAGGCGCGAGATTCGTCGCGGCCGCCGACTCGGTCGGCGCTGCCAGCATGCCCACGAGCTTCGACACGATGCCAGGGGCTCGTACGGCCACCAGCAGACTCGACAGCTCCCGGTCGAGGTCGAACGAGCCCGACGGGAAGAGCGGCGCGAACCGCGATGCGATCCGGGCCTTCACGTCGGCCGCCGGCTCGCCGAGCCGGACAAGCGCGAGCTCATACGCGCGGGCCAGGTCGATCTTCCCGGCGACATCGAGCGACTTTGGATCGATCCGGTCGAGGGCAGCCAGCACGGCGGCCTGGGCGGCCGGCTCGGCCTGGCGGGCCACGCCGATCGCGGCCGCGATCGTGCCGCGGGGCTCGGTGATGGCGAGGGCCTTGTCCTGCCAGAGTTCGATCGGCTGGTGCTCGAGCGCGACGCGGGCGGCGTACCGCACGAACCGGTCGGGGCTCGACAGGTGCGGCAGGGCCTTCGCCACCGCCGCGGCCGGATCGTCCGCCCGCCGATGCAGGGCCTCGAGTTCGTGCCGCAGTTTTCGCTCGGCAGCGTTGGCCGTGTCGCGGGCATCGACGGCCGCCGTCGGCTCAGCCCCGGTGTAGGTGACGCGGTACAGCTCGCCCTGGCCGCCACGGCCACCCACCGTGAAGTAGACGGCGCCATCCTTGCCCACGGTCATGTCGGTCAGCGGCAGCGGCGTGCGGGCGACGAACTCCTCCTTCGTGGCCTTGTACGTCGAGCCATCGGGCTCGATGTGGATCGCGTACATCGTGCCGAACGTCCAGTCGCACACATACAGCGCCTTTTGATACTTCGCGGGGAACTTCGCGCCGTAGCCGAAGGCCACGCCTACCGGCGAGCCGGGGCCGATATCGACGAGCGGCGGCAGGCTGTCAGGGAATGCCGCGGGCCACTTGCCGGTGCCACTTCGCCAGCCGAGTTCGCTGCCGCTCGTCGCATGATTGACCCGCGTCGGCCGATACCAAGGCGTGCCGAAGTCCCACTCCATGTCGGCGTCGTAGACGAAGAGCTCGCCGTCGGCGTTGAAGGCCATGTCGTAGGGATTGCGATAGCCGGCAGTCCACACCTCCCAGGCCTTGCCGTCGCGGTCGGTGCTCACGACGTAGCCGCCGGGCGCAAGGATGCCCGCGGCATGGCCGTTGCCGTCCCACATCCGCGTGATGATCTGGTCTTCGTCCCAGTTGGCCGGCAGGCGGCTCGTGCCATCAGCCGACAGCTCCACCCGCCGCTGGTTCGGACGAATGCCCGCAAGAGTCTGCGGCGGCGTGAGATCCTTGATGGCGAAGGGAACCTTCGTATGGTTGCCGCAGATCACGAACAGCCGCGTGCCATCAGGCGAGAGATGCACGGCGTGCGGGCCGTGCTCACCGCCGCCGGGAAACTCCCGGAGCTTCTCGACGGTGTCGAGCGTGTCGTCACCGTCGGTATCGCTCACACGGTACAGGCCGCTTCCCGGCCCCCCGTTGCACACCACATAGAGCGAGTCGAACGCCCAGAGCAGGCCTTGGGCCGCCGTGAGCGGCACGGGGATCTTTTCGACGACGGTTGGCTTCGAGCCGTCGAGCGGCGCGGGCGTGATCCGCACGAGCCCCTGGCCCCCCTGGTCGCTGGCGATCAGCCGTCCCTTGGCATCGGTCGCCAGGCAGACCCACGAGCCGAGTTGATCTTTGGGCACGACGAAGAGCCGCTCGACTACAAAGCCGGCGGGCACGGAGAAGGCAGCCGGTGCCCCCGGCTTGGCCGCCGCCTCGGTGCCGGCCACGGGCATCGCCTCGACGGGCTGCTCCCAGCGGGACTGCGGCGGCGCGGCCGGCGCATCGGCCGCGGCAGCCACATGTGCGAGGAAAAGCAGGGAACAAGCGCAGGCAAATCTCATCATGAGACGGGGCATGGCGGGGCTCTGCGGAGGGCGGGATACGGAACCCATTCATGATATTGTGTGCCGCAGATCCGCCCAACGCGACCTTTCTGCTGGATTCCGGTTACCAGCCTGGCCGCTTCCGCGCAAAAACGAACCACGGCCCCTAACGCGCCTCGGGCTTGACGGGCGCCGCTACAAGCGAAGGGAATTCGCCTGCCCGGAAGCCCGCGGCGCGAGCCAAGGGAATCCGCGCGGCCGCATTTGACGCACCCCGCATTCCACTCGGCTCGCGCCTCGGGCTTCAAGGGCATCTCCCATACGCCACTTCTGGAGAAAGCATGTCACAAACGGGACGCGGTGAGCTCGCTGTGGCCGATGCCCTACTTCCCGGCATCGGCCTTGCGGCCCAAGACCTTCACGTCGGTGAAGTCGTTCATGTCATCGAACGAGCCGATTCCGACACGGCCGCTGGTGAAGGTCTTGTCGATGGCCTCCATCAGAGGCGTCTCGAGGTCGTCGAAGGAGACGGCGATCCGCCCCGAGGCCACGTCGCGCACGAGTTTGACGGTGTGCCACTGGTCGTCCCACGGCACGGGCCGGGTGTTCTTGGT
>CAMDDA010000293.1 GCA_945890755.1 Candidatus Kuenenia stuttgartensis | reverse complement strand
AAGGGCTGGCCTCCCTCCGCCGGCCGCGCCGTGATCCGGAGGAACGACGCCGCCAGCGGCGCGTCGGCGGCGGCAGTGAACGAGAGCGGCCAGACCGACTGAAATCCTGGTAGCCGAGGGGCATCGACCGTCACGCCGGCGGGCAGTCCCTCGACGGCGAGATCGAGCGGCCCCTGGATGCTGCTGCCCTGCGATTGATGGAGCGAGAGCCTGACCGTCCAGCGGCCCCCCTGCGGCACGGAGAGCGATGTCTTCCGCGGCCGCTCGGGCTGGTAGCCTTCACGGTGAAGGCAGATGTGCAGCGTGTTCACCGGCGGTGCGATTTCGACGCGGTAGACAGACGTCGGACCGCCGGCGCCGCGAGAGTCGCTGATCTCGAGCAGATAGTCGCCGTCCTGCTTCGGCGCCCAGATCACCGACGGGTCGAACAAGTCCGGAAAGTCGCCTTGGGCCCCGAAGATGTCGCGGTCGTCAAGCGTGGCATCGTCGGCGGTCAACTCGACCCCACCGGGCGTGCCAGACCCGTCGACGGGCCGCAGCCGGATCACCGGATCGACGGGTAGCCCGAGGCCACTCGCCCAGACCCGCACCTGCAGCGGCACGCCCTTCTTCACGCCGAGCCGGAATCGGTCGGTCTCGTCGGGCTCGGCGAGGATGCCGTTGATCGCGATCGGAATCGCCGAAACGACCGTCTCGGCCGCCCCCGGCTCCTCGAGCACGTTCGGGAACGGGCTCGACCGCAGCGGTAGCGGCAGCGGGGCTTCGCCCTCCAGGGGAAACGTGCCAGCCATCTCCGGCACCGCGACTGTCTGCGTGACCGGGCCAAGCGGGTCGCCAAGCAATTGCGCCTCAAGCGGCTCGCCGGCCGGCCCGCCGGGGGGATAGGCGGCCAGCGGCCGAAAGAACCGGCCGATGTGAATCGCATACTCCCGGTCGATCGGCACGAACATCGACCGCCGCAGGACGACCGTGTAGTCGCCATCGGCGGGGAGTTTCACCGCGAGGAGCGGATCCTGACGGTTGAGCGGTGAGTCGTCGTTGCCGGCGATTCGCTTCCCTGCAGAGTCGAGGATTTCGACCACCGAGTCATAGCTCTCGGGCGTGGGCTGCCACTGGAGATCATCGCCCAGCTTTACCATTTCCACCTCGACGGAGAGCCGTTCCCCCGCCTTGCCCGCCACGCGAAAGCAGTCGACGTCGGCGGCCGCGCTCCTCGAGAGCGTGCCGCGGACTGTCACGTTTGGCTCGACTTGCAGGGCCGTTTCGGGCGTATCGTTGGTGTTGTCCTTTTCTTCCCCCTCGTCGATCACCGGAAAGGGGCTGACGGAGATCGTGCCCATCGACGACAGTCCAGCTTTGGTGAGCACGCGGAAGGGATGCTCGCCCACCCGGCAGTCGGCCGCGACCTCAAGGTGGCAAATGAGCCGCTGCTTCTCGGCGTCGAACTGCGTGCCCACGCAGCGGATGCCGAGGTCTGCGCCAGGAATAGGTCCCGAAAAACTACCGGACTGTGCTGCAGGGGGCTGTGCGGCCGGCGTCCACCGGTCGAACGTCGCCTGCGGGTAGAACACGACGGCCGTCGCCTCGTGTGCCCATGAATCAATCACGATCTCGCAGGTCGAGCCCCGACCGACGAGCCGCGGCTTCACGCCGGCGATCCAGGGGTCGGCCGCGGCGTCACCGGCCAGGACGCTGGTGAGAATCATCACAGCCAACAGGATCCTGCTGTCCACGCGCACCGTAGCGACTCCAACGGGAAATGTGCGGCCGGCTCTCTCCGAGCGCGGCCCTATCCCAACAGCGGCTTGACGACCTCGGCGTCTTTCACGATCTCGATCGGCCGGGTGCCGAAGGCGATCAGTTCTTTGGCGGCGTCTATCCCCATCTGGTAGTAGATCGTCGCCATCAGGTTCTCGAGCGGCACCGCATCGCGGGCCGGCTCGCCGCCGGTGGAATCGCTCGCCCCATAGACGAGCCCCGGCTTGAATCCGCCGCCGGCGAGCATCATCGAATAGACGCGGGCCCAGTGGTCGCGGCCGCTCTCCTTGTTGACCTTCGGCGTGCGGCCAAACTCGGTCGTCACCCAGACGAGCGTCGAGTCGAGGAGGCCGCGGCGGTCGAGATCCGTGACGAGCCCAGCGATCGCGTGGTCGAACGGCCGCATCTGGTCATCGCAGGCCTGCTTCACATTTTGGTGGCAGTCCCAGGAGCCGTATTGGAGCGTGATGAACCGCACGCCCGCCTCGACGAGCCGGCGGGCGATGATCAGCCGCTCGGCGAGCCCCTTCGACTGGTACTTGCCGTTGGGCCCCTTGACGTCCCCGGTGACATCGCTGCCATAAAGCTCGAATGTCGCGTCGGTCTCGCCGTCGAACGAGAAAGCTTTTTGGGCGTCGGCCGAGGTGAGCAGCGAGTAGGCCCGCGAGTGAAACTCGTCCATCGTGTCGAGGAGGACGGGATTCGCCTCGAGGTCGCGAATACGCTTATCGACTATGTCGCGAACCCCGCGGCGGCGGTCGAGCTGCTCGAGCGAAAGGCCGGAGGGCAGCGAGAAGTCGCGGACCTTGAAGCCCTTCTTTTGCATCGCGGGATCGCCGCCGGTCTCGAACGGACCGTGGATGCTCGGGAGGAAGCCGGTGCCGCCACTGTTCTTTCCAGGGATCGCGACATAGCAGGGGAGAAGCCCGCGCGGACCCAGTTCGTGCGACACGATCGAGCCCATCTGCGGGTAGTCGATGACGGCGGTGGGCGTGTAGCCCGTCGAGAGATGGTAGCTGGCCAGGGTATGATCCGGGATTTTGCCGACGACGCTGCGAACGACCGTGAGCTTGTCGGCGATCCCCGCCAGTTGCGGCAGGTTGTCGCTGAACACATCGCCCGTCTTCGTCTTGACGACGCCGAACGAGCCGCGGTATTCGACCGGCGCCTCGGGCTTGGGATCGAACGACTCGTGGTGCGGGAAGCCGCCGGGCAGGTTGATCTGGATCACGCTTGTGATCCGCTGCGGCAGCCCCTTCAGGCCGGCGGCCCCGCCGGTGATCGTCGACTCGCCGTGGGCC
>CAMDDA010000292.1 GCA_945890755.1 Candidatus Kuenenia stuttgartensis | reverse complement strand
ACTGGCGACGGGTGTATGCGGCCCTCGGCGATCGCATCCATGCCGACATCGAGCCACCGGCCGCGGCATCGTGCGTGGCGGCCCGCCTCGACGCGGTGCCGGCCGACGTCCGCTCCGCAGCCACGGGCATGGCCTGCATCGACGCCTTCGTGACGCGGCTGCAGACGACCGGCTGGCTCCACAACCACGAGCGCATGTGGCTGGCCTCGTGGCTTGTGCACGTCCGCGGCGTGCGGTGGCAGGCGGGGGCCGACTGGTTTCTCGAGCACCTGCTCGATGGCGATCCTGCGAGCAATCACCTCTCCTGGCAGTGGGTCGCAGGCACGTTCGCTGCCAAGCCCTATCTCTTCAATCGCGAGAACCTCGAGACGTTCACATCGGGCATCCACTGCCGAGCGTGTCCGGTGCTGGGCCGCTGCGATGTCGAGGGATCCTACGACGATCTGGCTGCGCGGTTGTTTACCTCGGAGCCTGCCGTGCGCCCTGCGTTGCGGATTCGCCCTGCAACTCCCTGGCAGCCCGCGTCGGAGTCGTCTCCCGCGCGGCCCCTCGTCTGGCTCACGCTCGACTCCGCCTCGCTGCGGAGCCCTGCGGCCGCTGCACATCCCGGCCGGCCGTGCCTCTTCGTCATCGATCCAGCCTGGCTGCAGCGGGAGCGGCCGACGCTCAAGCGGCTTGTGTTTCTGTTCGAGTGCCTGGCCGACGTGCCGAGTGTCGAGGTGATCGTCGGTGATCCGCGGACGGTGATCCCCGAGCGGGCCACGGCACATGGCTGTGACGGCGTGAGCCTGGCCGACACGCCTTGCCCGCTCGTTCGGGCTGCCGTGGCGGACATCGCCGCACGGCTGCCGGTCGAGGTGCGAGTGTGGCCCACCTTCTGCGACTGCTCCCGCGTCAACGACCTCGGTCGGTTTTCCCGCTATTGGCAACAGGTCAAGGGGACGGCTCTGGCGCCGACCCGCGGCTGACCGCTACAAGATCCCGAGCAGACGCACCCAGCGGCAGAGGTCGTCGGTGGGGATCGCGTCGTTCGGAGGCGTGGGCAGTGTGCCCACGGCATGCCCCGCCTGGTCGAGACGGCGGCGGTCGTCGGCCAGCCGGCGGCCGAGATCGCCCTCCCCCTCGCCGAGCAGCACCCACAGACTGCGGCCTGGTTCGGCGGTCGGGATGGCAGAGGTGCGCGGGAGCGCCGCATTCTGGATGGCGAGGCCTCGGACCGCGGCTGGCAGTTGCTCGGCCGCGAGCCAGGCGAAGCTGCCCCCTGCCCCGCTGCCCGCCACCGCCACCCGCCGCGGATCGAGCGGCCGCCGGGCGTGTAGTGCCGCCAGCGCCCGCTTGAGGCCGGCGACGTCGTCGCGGCTCCACCGCTGGGGATCGGCAGAGCCGGCGAGGATCACCGCAACCCCATGCCGCGCGACGGCGGGCTTCCAGGGGGTCGCCTCGGCCTCGGCGACTGGCCCGCGCGGCGCACCGCAATAGACGAGCACGCCCAGTGGCGCCTCGGCATCCCCTGCTGGCACGATCGCAATCGCCGGCTCGGCCACTTCGGCAGCCGTCAGCCGGATGACCTTCGCGGCATCGCCGGTCGTGTCGGCCACGACGGGCGGCAGGTCGGCGGGGAGCCGCGGATCGAAGGCCGTCGTCTCGATCGTCAGGCGGGGGCGGTCGTCGCCGCGGCGGAGCGAGAGCGTGACTTCCGCGCCCGGCTCGAGGCCCGCGAGGCGGCCGGCCAGATCGGTTAGGCCATCCAGCTTTGCCACGTCATCGCCGACCGCTGCGGCATCCTCCACCGCGAACGCTTCGATCACGTCGCCGACCTGCACGCCCGCGCGGCCCGCAGGCCCCTCTGGCAGCACCCACTCGACGGTCACGCCCGCGGCCTTCGTGTCGGCGGCGTCTGCCGCCGCCGGTGCCGCGACGAGTGCCAGCATCGCCCGCCGCCACGGGGGCAGCGTCGCCGCGAGCGTGGCCTCGAACGAGTGCGTCTTTGACGTTGCGTCACCCCTCGCGATGTCGATTCGGATCGTATCGCCGGCGTGCCGGGGCACGATCCGCTGCCGGGCGTCGGCGACACGTGTGACGGCCTGGCCGTCGATGGCCACGATCCGGTCGCCCGGCCGCAGCCCGGCACGAGCGGCGGGTGAGCCCTGCCGGCAGCTGGCGATCACCGGCTCGCCGTTGATCAGGTCATCGGAGCGATACGAGATGCCCAGCACGCCGCCGGCGAGGGTCTCTCCCTGCTCGAGCCGCGAGCGGAGCGGCGCCACGTCGGCGAGCGGCACGGCGAACCCGATGCCCGCGTCGTAGAGTTCCGTGCCAAGGTTCATGCCCGCCGTATCGGCAGGGAGCGGCGCGAGGATGCCGATCACGCGGCCGCGGATATCGACAAGCGGGCCGCCATAGTTGGCCGGCGAGACCGCTGCATCGGTCTGCACGGCGCGGCCCCAGGCCCGGTTCACCGCGGAGAGCACGCCCACCGCCACGGCCGCCTCCGCGGATGCCCAGCCACGGCCCACGGCGAGCGTCCACTGGCCCGGCGCGAGTTCGGCCCGGGGAACGATTTCGAGTGGCGGCGCATCGGCCAGTGGATCCGTCGTGAGCAGCACCAGGCCGCGCGGCACGTCACGGCCCACGGCCCGCGCCGCCTGCCGCCCACCGTCTGGCCGCACGACCACGACGTCGGTCACGTCTTTCGGCACGGCGAACGCGGTCGTGAGCACCCAGCCCGCAGGGTCGATGACGAGCCCCGTGGACGGCCCGCTGCCGGCGACTGCCTCGGCCCCTTTGCCGACCGCCGCCTCCGACGTCACCACGGGCTCGATTCTGACGACGGCCTGCGCCACCCGCGCGACCGCCGCCCGAAACGCCGCCTCTTCAGCCAGCGTCGGCTCCCCGCCTCGGGCCAGCCCCGTCCCCGTGACGAGGATGAAGAGAACATGACACGCGGCCCGTACGACGCGAGATGCATCGCCATAACGGTGCCACGAAACGATCCCCTCGCTCGCGCGCAGGGCTTGTATGGACCCGCGGGGAAGGGCTGTTGGGCGTTGGCATCGACCACTCATGGCGTTGGCT
>CAMDDA010000291.1 GCA_945890755.1 Candidatus Kuenenia stuttgartensis | reverse complement strand
GCCGCCGAGCAGGTGCACGTGCAGGTGGTCGACCGACTGACCTCCGTCCGGGCCGCAGTTGACGACGAGCCGGTAGCCTGAATCGAGGCCGAGCCGCTGCGCCAGGTGCGTGGCCACCACGACGAGGTGCCCGAGCAGCCCTGCGTCGTCGCCCGTGATCCCGGCCAGCGACTCGATGGGCCGCTTGGGGATCACGAGCACATGCACGGGCGCCTGTGGCGCGACGTCGTGGAAGGCCAGGCAGAGATCGTCGTCGTGTTCGATCCGGGCGGGGATCTCGCCGCGGATGATCTTGGCGAAGACGGTCTCAGCCATCGGTCGTCTCAGGAGCCGTCGTCTCGGCCTTCTTCCGTGACCGCCGCCGTGGCGTGCGGGGCAGTGCCCACTCCTTCGTGAGTGTCTCGAAGACCTCGGGCGTCTCGTAGCGGATGATATTGCGGCCCTCCGGCATCGGACCGACGAGCGATCGGAAGACCGGGGCTCCACGCAACGCGAGATCGGTGCTGCAGTCGTCGGAGCCCACTTGGAGGTGCGTCCGCAGAAGTCCGTCCGGGGAATCGAAGTCGTGGATCACGAGTTCGCCGTCGGCGGCGCGGGTGACGAGCCGCCAGGTGTCTTTCGCCATGCGATCAATGTCTCCGGGCGGTGCTGCGACGGCCGGCCAGGGCGTCGCTTGCGTCCGCTGCTGTCCGGAGTTTCGGCAGGCGGGCGGTGGTGGAGCGAGTGCCCGACGGCCGGCCGGTGCGGCCGGCACCGTGGGCGGCATTGGCATCCTGCGCCTATCCGCTACGAGCGGCGCAGCCGGACCTGTGCCGTTCGCCGCAGATGCGGCCCGCGGCTTGAGCCTGCGCTAGGCGCCGCCTACACTCGTCCCCGGAGGGTAAGCGAATGGCTAGCGGTCTGACTCGAAATCAGATGCCGGGAAACCGGTTGCGGGTTCGAATCCCGTGCCCTCCGTTGCGGTGAAAATTCGCGAAGAAACGCCAAGAAGCCCCGGTCAACCGGGGCTTCTTTCGTGCGCCGAGGGAATTCGGGCGGCCGCATGTGAATCAACTTGTATTCCGCTCGGCCCGCGGCTCGGGCTTCCCCGGCAACTCCATCCCCTCCCCATCGACTTGATCGCCGCCAGTGCGAGCGGCCGCCTTAAAACGGCACGTCATCATCCCCGGCTTCGGCCAGGGCGTCGTTGGGATCGACGGTGTCGTATGGGCGGTCACTCGCCTGCCCGCCGCCGGAGAGCCGCTTGAACGAGAGGCCCTCGGCACTCAGGAAATATTTGGTCTCGCTGGCCTCATCCCGTTGCCAGCGGCGGCCGCTCAGACGGTAGGTCACATCGATTTCGTCGCCCACTGCCAGATCGTCCACCGCATCGCAGCCATCCTTCACGAACTCGATGGGAACGAAGTTCGTGAACGTGCCCTTCGTTTGCTCGAGCACCACCAGGCGCTTGCGAAAGCCCTTCTGTCCGAAGGTCTTGGTCTCCTCGATCAGGTGAACAACGCCGCGGACGGTCGGGTCTTTCATGGTGTGGTGGCCGTTGGTTCCTTCAGGTCGGGCCCCAGCACTGCTGCCGGGCTGTCTGGCGGGGTGGAGCGTACCACACGCAGCACTTCCCGCCCGAGGATGTGCACGAGAAACCCGACGGGCCCAGACAGGAACGTGAGCACGAGCGCAGCGGTCCTGAGCGGCCAGGGCACGCCGATTTTCGTGCTGTCTCGGGCGATCCAGGCGCCGACGACCATGTCGAACACGAGGTAGTGGGTCCAGGCTGCGGCGAACACCCAGTCGTCGCTGAATACCTCCCGGAGCCCCGAGATCGTCATGACGTTCCCTGGCGGCGGGCCGTTCGTGGCGAGCCTCCAGCCGATCACGCAGGCGTAGGCAAAGGCCAGCATGCCGGGCACGATCAGGCCACACAGCGCGTTCGAGATCAGTTTCTTGCCGGGGAACAGGATCAACGCGATCCAGGCCAGGAAAGCCAGCGTGTTGGTCACTTGGAAGAACATCTCAGGCATGGGCGGTGGACCTGTGTTGGTGTGCGAGGTGTCGATTGGAGTCGCCGGTTCGTAGACAGTGGAATATTTTTCTTTCCATGCCCCGGGCGGTAGGGTTCCACGACAGGTCTTTCCGCACGAAGAAGCGGAGGAGCGGTGTGAGGGCAGGACGCCGGTCTTCGAACTCCGGTAAACCGATGCTCAACCGCAGTGCCGTCATCATCGGCCACGAGGCTGCCTTCTACGGCTGGCTCAAAATCTCCGGCATCGAAGACGAGGCGATCAACGAGCGGAAGCAGATCGCCGAGCGGGCAGTGTATCTCATCCCCGCCTGCCGCTATCCCGAGGAAATCGAGGAGGTGGTCGAGGACCTCTTCGAGGAGATCTTTCGGCGGGAACTCGCACGCTGGCAGCCCGACGAGACGGTCTGGCCGGACGCCGCCGACTTCGACCTGTTCACCCGCTGGTTCACGGTCGAGGGGATTTCAGTCGTCGAAGATGCGGGCCGGGGACGAGTTGAAGAAGAGGGGCCGGCCTGAGGCCCGCGGCAGTGAGCGGCCCGGCGACCGCCGGGCGTGTCGCATCACGGCTGGAGCTGATCCGACTGTTCATCCCGGCTGGCAAGCAGATTTCCGCCTCTCGGGGCTCCCGATGAGATCACCGTGCAGTGCCTCGAGGGCCATGTCGCCTGCGGTCATGACGGTGATGAACTCGAACGCCGGCCGCCCCCGCCATCTCGCCGTGACGGAGCGCAAGCACCGGCTTCTGGTGCCGCCCGCGACTACTTCTTGACGGCAGGCTTCTTTTTGTCCTGCTTGGGCTTCATGCTCTTCTTGTCGTTCTTCTGCGAGTTGTTGCCCTTGCCCATCGTCGCGTCTCCTGTGGCTGGTGTTTCTGGCCGGCGTCCCAACTGCCGGACTGAACGTTCAATCGGCAGAAAACCCGCGCCGCATTGAGTTCGATGCCATGCCGCAGCCTGGCACTACACTATATTCACGCCATGGACACCCCAGATTCACTCCCTTCCGCCGGTCAGGTCTGCGGTACGTGCCTGCACTGGCGACTCGAGAAGGCGGGCGAGAAGTTGCTCGGTTGGGGCCAGTGTCGGCGGATGCCGCCCAC
>CAMDDA010000290.1 GCA_945890755.1 Candidatus Kuenenia stuttgartensis | reverse complement strand
CGGGCGGCGGCGTCAGGAACTCGACAGGCCGTACGTCGCCAGCCACGACCGGAACGTCGAGAGCGGCATGTATTCGTGGTCGCTGCCTTGGATGTCGGCCGGCTTCACGAGCGGATCGGTATCCGGCACGATCAGCCGCAGGCCGGTCGTGTAGATGTCGCCATCCGGCTCCCCGAACCGCGGAAACATCTCCTTGATCGTCGCCTCGTCGCCATCGTGCATCGCGAGCAGGAGGCGAACCGTCTGGATGCCCATCTCGAACGGATTCTGCACCACCATGGCATCGATCTGTCCAGCGGCCATCCGTTCGATCGCCACGGCCTGGGCGTCGAACGTCACCGTCGTGATCCGGTCGCGGGCCTTCCGCTCCTCGACCACCTCCGCGATCGCCGGGGCGTTGTAGGCCCAGATGCCGACGAGCGCCACGAGGTCGGGATGGTTCACGAGCGCCGTGCGGACGTTGTCGCGGGCCCGGGCGAGGTCCATCTCGTCGCTCATCCGGTCGGCCTCCTTGAAGGCATCGCCGATCGCCTCCTTGAACCCGTTCATCCGGGCCCGTGAGTTGTCGTTGTCGGTGAAGCCGGCGAACTGCACGTAGCCGCCCGAGGCCTTCCCGCGGGCGGCCAGGATCGCCTTGGCAGCGGCGCCGAGCAGCCGGCCGCCGACGATGTTATCGGTGCCGATGTAGTAGGGGCGGGCGTCGCGAAACATGCCGCGGTTCACGTCGCCATCGACGGTGATCACCTTCACGCCCTTCGTGGCGAGGTTTTTCATCTCCTCGACGATCGCGGCGTTCTCGGCCTGGATCACGGAGATGGCAACGGCGGCGACGTCGGCCTGGCTGGCGAGTTGCCGCAGCTTCTCGATCTGCCCCTGGGCCGTGCCGTTGCCCTTTTCCATCACCGCCCGCAGCCCCTTGGCAGCGAGCCCCGACCGTTTCCCACCCTCGACGAGGCCGGCGTTGCAGGCGTCCCAGAAGGGGTCGTCGCCGTTGGTGATGAATACGAACCGCTTGGGGTTCCCGACTGCAGCGGCCGCCGGCGCCGTGGCCGAATCACTCGGGCCCGAGCCAGAGGGCTTCGAGCACCCACATATCACCGCCATGACGCAGGCGATGAGCGACGCAGACAGGATCGCCCTCATGCGGTCAGCTCCGGACACCAGGGATTGGGACGGCAGGTTTGTAAGGCATCTTTACAAAACCCGTCAGTAGCGTAGCCCATTCTTTCGCACATGCACCAGTGGCGGCGTGTCTGGGCCGGCTCCGGCGGCCACGATGTGAGCCAGCACGACCACGTGGTCGCAGCGGGCGTCATCGGTGCCCGATGCCTGTGCGACCGCGCTGCATTCGAGCCAGGCTGCTGCCTCGCCGAGCGTTGGTGCTCCGCACGCGGCTCGACTCACCGCGAGTCCGGCGAAGGGATCATCACCGGCGGCTGCGGGCTTGCCGAACCGTGCCAGCAGGGGCCGCTGATGCTCGGCCAGGACGTTGACCACGAATGGCGTGCCCGCGTCCACCGCCGCGAGCAGTCCGCGCGACGGAGCAACGGCGATCGTGATCATCGGTGGCTCGAAACCCGCCTGCATCACCCAGCTGGCGAGCATGCCGCGATCCTGGTCCCCCTCCCGCCACGTCACGATGAACAGTCCGCTCGGGATCCGGCCGAGCGCAAGGCCCACTGCCGATCCATCGGTTGCGGGGCGAGGCGTATCAGTCTGGGGTGTCGGTGATGAGTTGGTCATGAGGGTAGGTTCGGCAGGGGAGTGAGTTGCGGCGAGGCTGATCCTTCGCAGGCTTGCGCCGTCTTCCCATTTCCATTCGAGTTGACGGCCGCCATGCCACGTCGCTGGTGAACGGTGGCGGTCGTGCCGATGACACCGTGGCTCAGCGTGGCGGAGACCCTACAGTGTCGCCACGATGTGCCGGGTTCGCAACCTGCTCCGAACGTTCGGGGCGGACAAAATGGTGGTGTCTTTCCGGAATGGCGTCTCGATGCTGAATGGGCCTTGTAGGCTGACGCTGATGGTCGTGTGCCTGACGTGCCTCAGCGCCGTCGGCCAGGATCTGCCCGTCGAGCCGTTGCCGCCGGCCCAGCCGCAGGGGCCCGTGATTCTCGACATGCCGTATGCCGAGGGGCCGTGGTGTCCCGACGGCTCCTGCGTGTCGCCCGACGCCTGCCGCGAGTGCTTCGACGACCTCTGGGCTGCCCGCCCCTGGGGCTGGCACATCCTGCCCAACAACCTGATCTACACGAGCTACCTCGCGGGGCCCAAGGAGCCGCGGTTCGCCAGCGTCTGGTACGACGACACGGCGCCCGACCCATTCGATCCCTCGATCAAGAATGGCTGGATGTGGGACATGACCGCCGGCGGGCGGGTGTCGATTCTGCGGTACGGGTCAGACCCCGTTCTGCATCCGCAGGGGTTCGAGCTGCAAGTCGAGGGGGCGGCGTTCGTGCGGCTCGACCAGCAGGACGAACTCGATCTGCGGTCATCGGACTACCGGTTCGGCCTGCCGCTCGTCTACGGCATCGGCCGCTGGCAGACCAAACTCGCCTACTACCACCTCAGCGCCCACCTCGGCGATGAGTCGATGCTCAAACACCCGGATTTTCCGCGGGTGAACTATCTCCGCGACGCGATCGTCTGGGGCAACTCGTACTACCTCTTCGACTGGATGCGGATCTACGGCGAGGTCGGCTACTCCTTTCACAATAGCGGCGGCTCGGAGCCGTGGGAATTTCAGAGCGGCGTCGAGCTCGTGCAGGCGCGGCCGACCGGCCCGCGGGGGGCGCCGTTCTTCGCGATCAACGGCATGTCGCGGCAGGAGCTCAACTGGGGGGGCAATGTCTGCGTGCAGACGGGCT
Organism: Candidatus Kuenenia stuttgartensis; assembly: GCA_945890755.1. GTDB lineage: Bacteria > Planctomycetota > Planctomycetia > Pirellulales > UBA1268 > QWPN01. Next base: position 258 of record CAMDDA010000290.1, on the reverse strand, counting down.
GGGCATGGCGGGGTGACCGCAGCGAGCGGCTCGTCCGCGTGGGCTTCGAATATCTCTACGGCTCCGATCCGCAGTACGAGTTTGTGTTCTACAACCAGAACCGCGCCGGTATCGGCATCTGGTACGACTTCTAAGCAGGGATCCCCTCGCTCGCGCTCAGGGCTTGTAGGGGACACGATCCCCTCGCTCGCGCTCAGGGCTTGTAGGGGACACGATCCCCTCGCTCGCGCTCAGGGCTTGTAGGGGACACGATCCCCT
>CAMDDA010000289.1 GCA_945890755.1 Candidatus Kuenenia stuttgartensis | reverse complement strand
GGCGCCGAACGCCGCACCGGCCAGGTGGGCGACGTGGGCCACGTTGCCACCGCCCGTCGTCGCCCCCTGCAGGTCGGAAAGAAAGTAGAGCACACCGAGCGCCCAGACCGGCACGGGCAGCACGCCCCACAGGAGCACCGTCTGGCGCGGGAAATACCAGATGAAGACGGCGAGCACCGCCATCACGCCGCCCGAGGCGCCGACGAGCCGCCCTCCCTGGCCGCCGAACTGCGCCGCCACGACCCAGGCGATGCCCGCGACGACGATCGCCGTGCAATAGAACCGCAGGAACTCCGCGCGGCCCGCGATCCCCTCCACCTCACGGCCGAAGAACCACAGGGTGAGCATGTTGAAGAGCAGGTGGAGCGGCGAGAACGGCCCCGGAAATCGCAGGCTGGGTCCGTCGTGCAGAAAGCCGTAGGTGAGCAGCTGCCAGAAGTGGGTGGCGAAGTGCCGCGGCAGATCGGAGTCGAGGCAGAACACGTCGTTGAGTGAGAACTGCAGCGGCACCAGCTCGCGAACGAGATTCCCGCAGAGGATGAAGTTGAGCAGCCAGACCGCGATGTTGATCGCGATCACGATGCCCACGCCCGTCCACTCGGAGAATGGTGCGGAGCGGTCGCTGCGGTAGTAGCCGCGGTCGAGGTAGGCCATGGGGCGACAGCCGGCGGGGGCGGGTGATGGAGGCAACCGGGCCGGACGGCTGCCCGGCGTCGAGGAGCAGGCTGCTGCCGCGGGCGTCGCGTGTCTGGTACAGTGCCGCCCGTCGGCGGCGGAGTGGCGCCGCGACGGAACCAGCATACACGGCCAACACGGGGTGATGACGATGGCGACGAACGGCGGGCTCGGCAGGAAGCTGCGGATGGGGATCGTGGGGGGCGGACAGGGCTCCTTCATCGGGCGGGTGCACGTGACCGCCGCCGTGCTCGATAACCGGGCCGCCCTCGTGGCCGGCGCGTTTTCCAGCGACGCGGCCCGCTCGAAGGCCAGCGCCGCCGACTACGACGTGCCGGAGAACCGGGCGTATGGCTCCTACGCCGAGATGTTCGAAAAGGAGCGGGCGCTGCCGGCCGGCGAGCGGATCGACTTCGTGTCGGTCGCCACGCCCAACCACATGCACTTTCCGGTCGCCAAGGCCGCGCTCGAGGCCGGCTTCCACGTCGTCTGCGACAAGCCGCTCACCCTCACGCTCGCCGAGGCCGAGGCCCTGGCGAAGGTCGTGGCCGCCTCGAAGAGCGTGTTCGTGGTGACCCACAACTACACCGGCTACCCGCTCGTGCGCCAGGCACGCGAGATGATCCTCTCGGGCCAGCTCGGCGAGATCCAGGCGATCCGCGCCGAATACATCCAGGGCTGGCTGCGGACGCGGCTCGAGAGCGAAGGGCAGAAGCAGGCCGCCTGGCGGACCGATCCCACGAAGAGCGGCGCCGCCGGCTGCTTCGGCGACATCGGCACCCATGCTTACAACCTCGGCCGCTATATGACCGGCCTGCTCCCGGAGAAGATCAGCGCGAACCTGAAGATCTTCGTGCCCGACCGCCCGCTCGACGACTACGGCCATGCCGTGATCCGCTACGAGAACGGGGCGCTCGGCACCGTGACGGCCTCGCAGATCAGCCACGGCCGCGAGAACGACGTGCGGATCCAGATCGACGGCACGCTCGGCAGCCTGGAGTGGCACCAGGAAGAGCCCAACAAGATGATCGTCCGCCACAACGGCAAGCCGCACGCCATCTACACCCGCGACCCCAATGCCCCGTTCATGAACGGCTCGGGCAAGGCCGCCTGCCGGCTGCCTTCGGGGCACCCCGAGGCATTTTTCGAGGCGTTCGCCAACGTCTACCGGGCCGGCTTCGACGCCATGGTGGAGGCGGCCACGGGCGGCGCGCCCGAACGGAAGGACACGATCTATCCCAACATTCACGACGGCGTGGAGGGGATGTATTTCATCGAGCAGTCGGTCGCGTCGAGCAAGGCCGACGGGGCCTGGCTGCCGCTGAAGCATCCGCTGGCCCGTCGGTAGAAAAACATCCCGAAGCCTTGGTGCGCCGGCTCACCTCCCACAGAAGCCCCAGAACGCAAGCCCGGGGATCGGTGGAATGGATGGCGGGCCCCTCCGCCGATCCCCTCGCTCGCGCTCAGGGCTTGTATGTTGATCCCCTCGCTCGCGCTCAGGGCTTGTATGAACATCTCCTGCATAGAAGCCCCAGGGCGCAAGCCCGGGGACTCCGGGTGTGAATGCCGACCTGGCTACCGGATCAATTGAAAACGAGAAAGAGAGGTCGCTATGGCCGCTGCTGATACGAAGTATTTCGTGTTCGACATCGAGAGTGTGGCCGATGGGGCGCTCGTGTCGCGGCTGCGGTATCCGGGGGAGGAGCTCGCGCCGGAGAAGGCCATCGCCCGGTATCGCGGGGAGCTGCAGGCCGAGAACGGGAAGGATTTCATTCCCTACACGTTCCAAGTGCCCTGCTCGCTCGTGATCGCCAAGCTCGGCAAGGATCTGGCCCTGCAGGATCTCGTGGCGCTCGACGAGCAGGAGTCGCGGCCGCACGAGATCGTGCGGAAGTTCTGGGAGGGCTGGCGGCGGTATCACCGGCCGCGGCTGGTGTCGTTCAACGGCCGCGGGTTCGACATGCCGCTCCTGGAGCTCTGCGCGTTTCGCTACGGGATCCAGATTCCCGACTGGTTCGCCGAGGACGCGCGGAACTTCGACCAGCCGCGGTATCGCTACAACACGGCGGCCCACTTCGATCTGCACGAGTGGCTGACGAACTCGGGCGCGTCGCGGTTCAACGGCGGGCTCTCGCTGGCTGCCAATCTGATCGGCAAGCCGGGGAAGATGGAGGTGGCGGGGCACATGGTGCAGGAGCTGTGGGACGCGGGCAGGACCGCGGAGATCCACGACTACTGCCGCAGCGACGTGCTCGACACCTACTTCGTGTTCCTGCGGTCGCGGGTGGTGGCCGGCGACATCGACATCAAGCGGGAGCATGCCCTGATCGAGCAGGCCCGCGAATGGATCGAGGCCAAGGCCGGGGAATGCCCCGGCCTGGCCCGCTACCTCGCCGCCTGGGGCGAGTGGAAGAGTCCGTGGTAGCTCTTCATACAAGCCCTGAGCGCAAGCGAGGGGATCGTACAACCCGACGTGATTACCCACCCGCAACGTGATCC
>CAMDDA010000288.1 GCA_945890755.1 Candidatus Kuenenia stuttgartensis | reverse complement strand
AGACGCGGAGGCCCGTTGCTCCGCAACGGGCACTCAGGAAAGCCCGTCACGGAGTGACGGGCCTACGGCCGCGGGCCGCTGCCGGGCCTGGGGCCGCGGCCGGCGAACGTGCCGATGTTTTGCGTGTCGCCCGGCTGCAGTTGCGAGGCCCGCAGGTTCTCCCGCTGGATGGCCTCGTAGACCTCCTGCCGATGGACGGGGATTTCCGACGGAGCGTTGATGCCAAGGCGAACCTTGTCTCCCCTGATATCCACGATCGTGACGACGATGCTGTCGCCGATCATGATGCTTTCGTCGCGTTGTCTGGAGAGTACGAGCATCGTTGGCTCCTTCCCGATCCCGGCTGGAATCCGGCAGTTCCGTGCCGGTTGACTTCTGGATTATGCGCTCTTTTTGAGCGGCGGACGTGCGGACGTGAGTTCGTATTGCAGCGGAAGCTCGCCGCTCGCAACGACTTGACGGCCGGTGCGGCCTTCGAGGTTGATGACGATCGGCGCCTTCAAATTGAGCGTGAGGGATGTGCCGGTGGTGCCGACCACCACCACGACCTGAGCCTGTCGGATGTCGGTGATGTCGAGCGGCGTGAGTTCACTTCGCGGAATCCGCACCTGGTAGTCGGGCACGAACCGCCGCGGACTCACGACCGCCAGGGCCACATCGCCCCTGGTCGTGCTCTGCAGCCAGCCGAGGGCGTCGTTCGTCGCGTCGGCGAGCAGGGCCCACTCGCGGCAGTCTTCGAGCCCCGGCAGACCGCTGGGAAACCTGATGACATCGCCGGCGGCGACGTCGATCCTTCCGAACCGGCTGGTGTTGATTCTCATGACCCGGCACTCCTTTGCCCTGAAGCATTTCGCGGGGCATCTGGCCCGCATCGCGAACTCCCGTCCGCTCCCATGAGATCGGCAGGCAGGGAGGGCGGGGTGAAGAAAAAAGGCCTGGCGAAACGGGAGGGATGCGGAAGCCTTGGCCGCGTGGGCGGTTCCTGCGGGTCGTGCGGCCTGTGCCACTGCCGCGCTACTGCCACATGGGCTGGGCCCGCCAGGCGGCGAGGGGGGCGAGCGTGAGGAGCGGAATCCATGCCCCGAGTGACGCGGTCCAAGCCTCGCCGAGGGCCAGGGCATGCGATCCCAGCACGGTGATGAAAAAGAGCACCGTCATCGCCACGCACATCCCGACCGCGACGAAGATGCCGCGCCGGGCCGGACCAGCCACGAGCGGAATGCCGAGCATGACCAGCGCCATGTCGAGCAGCGGCTGGAGCACGCGGGCGTGCACCCGCAACGGGATGTCGAGGCCTACGCCCAGGCTCGGATTTTGGATCGCAGCGAGCAGTTCCGGCGTGCCGGAATACTGGCTCCAATTGGTCGAGCCGATCATCTGCTCGAACGTGACCGCGCTGGCGACGAAACACTGCTTCGACTCGAGCCAGCCGGCCGTGGCCCGTGTCGTCACGACCGGCTGTCCGCCGGCCACGAGCGGCTGCAGGGCGTCGATGTCGGCGGGCTCACGGACGCCGGAGAGGAGAAACCCGGCGGGATGGTCGCCAGTTGCGGGGAGCCACTTTGCCTCGGCCGCGTCGATCTGCGGCCCGAAGTCGCCGAGATGGGGGGGCATGAGCAGGCTCGGGCTCTCGATCGTCTGGCCTGCGGCCCGGGCTGCACGCCCGCGAAACAGGATCTCGGTGGCGTGGTCGTAACGGGCGTCGAAGGGCTGGGCGGCCTCACCGGTCAGGTCGTTGGCCGTGCGGGCGAAGGTGTGTCGAATCTCAGGGAGCACGAGTTCCCGGCTGACGGCGGCCGCGATGCTCACCACGGCGGCGAAAATGATCACCGGCCGGGCGATCCTCCAGCGGGTGACACCTGCAGCCAACAGCGCGGTGAGCTCGTTGTGGCGTTCGAGCCACGAGAGGGCGAACATGGCGCTGGCCAGCGAAATCACAGGGCTCGTGGCGTCGAAAAACCAGACCAGCCGGCAGCTGTAGTAGGTGGCGAGCACGCGGGCGAGGCCCCCGGACTTCGCGGCATGGGAGATGAATTCCTCCATATTCGTGAAGGCGTCGAACACGAAGTAGAGGCCGGCCAGGCTCACGAACACGATCACGAACGCGTGCAGCATCGCGCGGGTGATGTAGCGGTCGATGAGCATGGCGCTTGACGGCCCGTTCGGGGGGGCGAGGATGGGGGTGCCGGTCGGGTGGGCCGCCCGGCAGGGCCGCGGAGGGTAGGCCGCGCCCCGCGGAGCGTCAATCGGTGTGGCGGCCGTCCGGCAGGGGCCTGCCGCCCCATCATTCGAGGCCGAAATGCCGCTGCCCGACTTCCCGCTGACGGTTCCTTGGCAACGCTGGGCCGCTCAGGGCTTCGACCTGCTCTGGCCTCCGCGGTGTGTCTTCTGTGGTGCCGAGACGCCTGGCTGCGAGACGCCCGGCTGCGATGGCGCCGGACGCCGCCGGCCAGCCGAGGTCTGCGGTGACTGCTCCCGCAGCCTTGCCTCCGGCGGCAGCCGCTGCGGCCGGTGCGGCCAGCCGGGCGACGACGATCCCTGCGGCCGCTGCGGTGGCCGGACGGGAGAATGCGCCGGCCTCGTCGTACTCGGCAGCTACGCCGATGCGGTTCGCGATGCCGTGCTGCGGGCGAAGCGGCCGGCCGGCGAACTGCTTGCCGCCGGACTCGCAGCTCTGATCGTGGAGCGGCATGGCGAACGGATCCGCGGCTGGCAGCCGGATCTGGTGGTGCCCGTGCCGATGCACTGGACGCGGCGGCTGGTGCGGGGCACGAGCGCTGCCGACGAGCTGGCACGGGGCGTGGCGTCGGGCCTCGGCCTGCCGTTCCGGCGGGCGGTCCGCCGCTCACGCCGCACGGTCATGCAAAACTCGCTGCCCCGCAGCGACCGCCGGGATAACGTGGCGGGAGCTTTTCGGGCGGTCCGCCGCGTCGCCGGCCGCCGCGTGCTCGTGGTGGACGACGTCACGACCACCGGGTCCACTGTTGCGGCCTGTTCCGCCGCCCTCCTCTCCGCCGGGGCCGCGGCCGGGTACGCTGCTGTCGCCGCCCGCGCCGACACGACCGACGTGCCCTGACCTCCTGCTGTTGCGATGCCCGCCACCCGTCCTCTTCGCGTCGGCACCCGCGGCAGCCAGTTGGCTGTGACGCAGACGGGTTGGGTGGTCGAGCAGCTCCGTGC
>CAMDDA010000287.1 GCA_945890755.1 Candidatus Kuenenia stuttgartensis | reverse complement strand
GGCCTCCGGCGGGTCTGGACCGACATCGGCCTCGGCTACGTCCGGTTCAGCGACGAAGGGTCGAATCCCCGGTCGCTCGATCAGCAGCTGATCAACGTGCTGCAGCGAGCCCGCCGCGACGGCGTCTTCATCCCGTGGCACTACGTCTGCGCCGACTACGCCGTGAGCGGCACGCTTGCGTGCCGCCGCGGCTATACGGTCGCCAAGATGCTCGTCGAACGGCGGGCGGTGACGGGCGTCGCGTGGTTCATCATCGATGACTTGGGTCGCATGAATCGCAACACGCTTGAATCGCTGCGGCTTGGCGAACTGGTCGAAGCGACCCAGGTGCGGCTCATCGGTGCCAGCGACGGCTTCGATAGCAGCAACCAGCAGTCGAAGATCATGCTGGCGATGATGAGCTCATTCAACGAGGTCTTCATCGACCAACTGAAGGCGAAGGTGCATCGTGGGCAGAGCGACACCTTCAAACGGGGCGGGATCGTTCAGCATCCGGGCTTCGGCTATCGGCTGGTGGACGTGCTGACCGAGGAGGGGAAGCCCATGCTCACCCGCAAGGGTACCATCCAGAAGCGGGTGGAGGTCGACCCGGAGGCGGCCGAGTGGATCAAGCGGGGCGCGGAGATGATCGTCCGCGACAACCGCAGCCCCGGAGCGGTTGCGGTGGTGTTCAACGACAACAACGTCGGCGGCACCCGCACGTGGTCGAGCAACCGCATCCGCAAGCTCTATGCCCGCGAGCGGCTCGTCGGGATCGAGGTCTTCCGCAAGACCAAGCAGGTCCGCGACCGCGACACGGGCCACGTGGACGTGGTCCAGAATGATCGCTCGCAGTGGATGATTCGCGAGTGTCCCGAGCTGCGAATCCTCGCGGATGAGATGGCCGACGCCGTCAAGGCGAAGCTTAGCCTCGGCAGCATGCGATTCGGGAAGAACGCCGCCGACCTGCGGCGTGACGGAAAGGCCCCGGGGCGGCGGGTGGATGTCTACCCGACCGTGCTCGTGCGTCCCGTCTGCGGCGGCTGCGGCAAGCCCATGTCTCTCAGCCGGTCGACCGGCAAGTACAAGAGCTTTGTTTGCCTCAACTCGATCCACGGCGGGCATGGGTGCCGCAACAAGGGCAACAAGTCGGCGAGGATCATCGACGAGGCCGTCCTCAAGGCCGTGTCGGCCCAGATCCTCGACGAAGGCTTCATCACGGACCTGACAGCCGAGGTGAATAACCGGCTGGCAGAGACCGTCCGGCGGCCCCAGGATGCCGCAAAGAAGCTTGAGCAGGAGATCGCCAGCCGGCAGCGGCAGGTCGGCCGGCTGACAGAGCGGCTTGAAAAGGTCCAGGATGCCGGCGGCCTCGACACCATCTTCGACAAGGTTGCGGAGCTAAACCGGCAACTGGAGGCCAAGCGGGCGGAGCTCAAGGAGGAACAGCGGCGGAATCGCCGGCCGCCGGTCACGACAGTCAAGGAGCAGGAAGTCGTGGTGGCCCTCACCCAGCTCCGGGAGGTTCTCCTGTCGGACGTGGGCCGGGCAGCTCCGGTGCTGCAGGCTCTCGTGGGCGACGTGGTGATCGAGTCTCGGCAGGTCGAGGGGCAGAAGCGGCCGGAGATGGTCGCCAAGTTCACGATCGACGGAATCCCGGCCCTTGCCGCGCTCGACCGCGGCAAGGCCGCCGGGGCCAATGATCCAACGGTCGGCCTTTGGGAGTTCCTGAATACCGACCGTTGGACAATGCTCGGAAAGGCGCCTCGCGGCCGCCGCGACGTCGTGGTTCCGCTGCGCCGGACGCCGAAATACGAGGTGATGCTGCCGCAGATCATCGAGATGGCGGAGGCCGGGTCGGGCATCGACCTGATCTCGCGGGCGCTCGGCATCGGGGCGGAGGTCGTGCGGGACGCCCTCTATCTGCACCGCACAGGAAAGCGGCCGCCGGGCCGGATCGACGGACGTCGTCGTGGGCCGCGTAAGCCGGGGCAGCCGTTCGTGCCGAGGTACAAGCAGATTGCAGCGGAGGTGGATCGCCGTAGGAAAGCCGGGGAGGGGTTCGACCGGCTGGCCCGGGAGATGAAGGTCAGCCGCGGCACGGTCTTGCGGGCCTACGATTTCGCGAACCGCGACGAGGCCGCCGCCGCGGCCCGCGAGGGCCGAAAGCCGACGCGTCCTCCCTACACGTGGAGCGAGGAATCCCGGGGCGCAAAACGCAAGCCGCGGGGGGCGTGACTGCAGTTGGAGCCTGTGGCGCCCGCAGGTGCGTGCGCCACAGGCCTCTTGACCGAGACATCGCCTGGATTGAGGCAGCAGTTGAGCAGGGGGGCTCTGGTGAGAGTCGCTCGCGTCGGCCTTGTCGCAGCACTAGTGTACGGACGAACACTTCTCTCGTCCATGCCCCGGTGCGCCCATGGTCGCCGTACTGGCAGCGTCGCCGACGCGGTCCAAAGTCCGCCCGCACGTCGGCACTGCGAGTTCCCGCCGCTACGAGCGACGCCGACCGGAGAAGACGCCGCTCTACAAGGTCGTCGCAGAGCACCTCGAAGGCTGGCTCGAGACTCGGGCGGTCGCTGAGCATCCCGTTTCGGCGCACGTCGAACGGGAGCTGCGTTCGTATCTCACCTGTGGCATCCTCTGCTTCGGATTCGGCAGGGCACGCTGTGCTTCGTGCGGGCAGGGCTTTGTCGTGGCCTTCTCGTGCAAGGGCCGCGGCGTCTGTCCCTCCTGCAACGGCCGCCGGATGGCACAGACAGCTGCGCATCTCGTCGACCGCGTCATTCCCCCGGTGCCCGTGCGGCAGTGGGTGATCTCCGTCCCGAAGCGGTTGCGATGCTTGCTCGCTGACCGGCCCAACGCAGTCGCGGCCCTCACGAGAATCTTCATCGAAGAGATCGAACGACTGCTTTGTACTGCGGCGGGCTCGACCCGTGCCAGCGACAGGCCGAGCGTAGCTCGCCCGCGACTCGGCGCCGTCTCCTTTCTGCACCGCTTCGGATCGGCGCTCAATCACCATGTGCACCTGCATGCGTGCGCGACCGACGGCGTCTTCGTGCCAACCGGTGGCGGGCCGCCGGCGTTCCTGCCGGCCCGGCCGATCATCCAGGCCGATCTGGCCACGCTCACCGAGAAGGTGCGCCGGCGTGTCGTGCGTTGGTTCCGCATGCAGCGGCTCATCGACGCCGATGCGGCCAGCGATATGCTCCGCTGGGAGAA
>CAMDDA010000286.1 GCA_945890755.1 Candidatus Kuenenia stuttgartensis | reverse complement strand
AGGCGATCGCCCGAGTGCGGAAGGACATCGAGGAGTTTGCGGCAGCCGAGCAGTTGGCGCACGTCGTCGTCGTGAATGTCTCGTCAACGGAGCCGCCCCCTGCACGGCCGATCCCAGCTGACTTCGCAGAACTCGAGCCACTCCTTGACGACGCCGAGGCGTGCCCGCTCCCCGGCAGCAGCCTCTACTTTCTCGCGGCCGCCGAGGCCGGAGCGTCGTATGTCAATTTCACGCCTTCGGCCGGGGCCACGCCCGCCTGTCTCCAGCAGGTGGCCCGGGAGAAGCGGATTGCCCATGCCGGCTGCGACGGCAAGACGGGCGAGACGCTGCTCAAGAGCGTGCTCGCGCCGATGTTCGCCGCCCGTCACCTCGAAGTGATGAGCTGGGTGGGACACAACATCTTCGGCAACATGGATGGCAAGGTGCTCGACGATCCGCGAAACAAGGCCGCGAAGGTGAAGAGCAAGGACCATCTGCTCGCCAGCATCCTCGGCTATCCTCCGCAGACGCACGTGTCGATCGAATACATCAAGAGCCTGGGCGACTGGAAGACGGCCTGGGACCACATCCACTTCCAGGGCTTTCTCGGCACGCCGATGGTGCTGCAGGTCACCTGGCAGGGCTGCGACTCGATCCTCGCCGCGCCGCTGGTGCTCGATCTCGTGCGGCTCGTCGAGCGGGCCCATCGGGCCGGCGAGTATGGCGCCCTCGACTGGCTCGCCTGCTTCTTCAAGAGCCCGATCGGCGTGAGCGAGCAGGACTTCGGCAAGCAGGTGGCGCTGCTCGACGCCTGGGCGGCACGGATCAGCGCGGCCTGACGCCCGCGGGTGATGCGTCGGGAGGAAATCTGTATTGACAGGCAACTGGCCATGTGTATACATTCCTTTTTGTTCGTCTGACGATGCGAAAGAACGCGGCCATCGAGCGACGGCTTCACCGGCCGAGTGATACGGAGGGCGACGATGGATCTATTTACTGAGTCCATTCAAGGGCTGACAGCCGCGGAGAAACTACGGCTCATCGAGCGAATATGGGATGACTTGGCGACTCAGGAGGAGCCGTTCCCGCTGCCCGACTGGATCGTACGCGAAGCTGCAAGGCGACGCGATGAGATGATCGCCGACCCGCATCTCGGCATGACGTCCGACGAGATGTGGGCAAGAATCGCCTCTGCACGGAATAGCTCCCCTCGGCATGTCTAGAGCGATTCGATACCACGCGTCCCGTCTTCCAACGCACCATCCATCTGCACGCGCCATCTGCACGCGTAAGTCGCGGCTCGAGCAAGGGAGCGAGTTCATCCACCTCTTCTTCGCGTGCGCAGTGGCGACAGGAAGTTGATCGGCTGGACCGTCGAGCCCGCGAGGGCGAGGTCGGCCAGGATCTCGCCGACGACGCTCGCGAACTTGAAGCCGTGGCCGGAAAAGCCGGCTGCGATGGCGACCTGCGGATGCTCAGGATGAAGGCCGAGCACGAAGTGTGAATCGGGCGACATCGTGTAGAGGCAGGTGGCGTGGGCTCGGCAGTCGTGGCCAAGGGCCGGCAGGTGGGCTGCGATCCAGGCCTCCATGCGGGCCTGCTCTGCGGGATCGACTTCGCGCTCGACGGCGAGCGGATCGGCGACGACGCGGCCCCCGGTGTGTTCCGCGAGCTTCACGCCGCGGTCATCGAGCTGCGGAAAGCCGTAGAAGAAACCGGCGGGCGTGTCGAAGGCGAAGCAGGGGAGTGTGCCCGCGTCGAAGCGGGGGCCCGCGGCTGCCGACGGGCCATACCAGAAGAGTGATTTTCTGAGCACGACAAGCGGCACCTTCGGCAGCTGCAGGAGATCGGACGCCCAGGCGCCGGGGCAGAGCACGAGCTGCGCGGCCGCGAAGCTGCCGGCGTCGGTATCGACGACGACGTCGTTGCCCACCGACCGCCAGCCGTGAACGGTGATGCCAGAGCGCAGGTCGGCCCCGTGGGCGACGGCCTGCTCCGCATGGGCCCGCACGCAGTCTTCGACGAAGAGATAGCCGCCCTGCGGCTCGAAGACGACTCGCCAGTCGTGAGGCATGCGAAACGCGGGCCAGCGGGCCTCGGCGTCTACGGGCGCAAGTGTTTCGACGGCCAGCCCGTGGATCCGCGCCGAGTGCAGCGCGCCCGGCACCACGTCGCCCGTCTCGGGTCCCGCCATCACGAGTCCCGACTCCACGAGCAGTCGCCGGCCGCTTGCGGCTTCGAGTTCGCGCCACGAGTCGTAGGCCCGCAGCAAGAGCGGCACGTAGTCGGGATGCTCGTAGTAGGCCTGGCGGATCAGTCGCGTCTGCCCGTGGGAGCTGCCGCGGTCGTGGGCGGGCGGGAACCGGTCGAGTGCGAGCGCCCGGGCACCGCGGCGGGCGAGATGGCAGGCAGCGGCAGTGCCCATGCCGCCGGCACCCACCACGATCACGTCGAATGTCTGCATGGCGCGGCCAGATAAGGGGTATTTCGGTATGCTTCCGGTGTGGATGCGCGACGACTTTTTATATGAGTGGTCGCCCGAGCGTACACTCCACATGGAGGTTGTGATGCCAACAATCGATCTCACACCAGAGCAAGTGATTGAGCTGATTCAGCAGCTTCCCGTGCCTGCTCGCCAAAAGGCGCTTGGTGTCTTGGTAGACGGGTTGGTGGCAGAGGAGCAGTTGCGTTCGGAGTCACTGAAGGCGTGCGTCCGAGCCGCGTGCCGAGAGCGAGGATTGGACTGGGAATCGATGCCAGAGGATGAACGCGAGCGGTTCGTCGACGATCTCCTGCACGAGGATCGCTCGTGCAGTTCGTAGCCGTCTTCGATACAAACGTGCCCCTTTCTGGGCTGATATGGCAGGGCGCGCCGGCCCGTTGTCTGGCCCTCGCTCGCGGTGGACGCGTGACGGGCATCACATGCAGCCAGATTCTGGCCGAACTAGCAGATGTGCTGAGAAGAAAACTGCGACTGCCGGAAACGAGAATCGACGAGTGCTTGGCAGAACTGCTCTCGTTTCTCGCCCTCGTTCGTATCACAGGCCAACTGTCTGCTGTCGCCAACGATCCATCTGACGACAAGATTCTCGAGTGCGGCGCGGCGGGGTGTGCTTCATTTATCGTCACCGGAGATCGGCGGCATCTGTTGCCCCTGGGCACTTTTCGCGGTATGCGGATTGTGCGACCGTCCGAGTTTCTGGCGGCCACGGGTTCGGAAGA
>CAMDDA010000285.1 GCA_945890755.1 Candidatus Kuenenia stuttgartensis | reverse complement strand
CACGGTGGTCAACGAGGTCGCCGCCCACGAGGACATGCTGACTACGCTCGTGGCCGCGGCCGGCGACACGACCGCCAAGGACGACCTGAAGAAGGGGCGGCGGATCGGCGACCGCACCTACAAGGTGCACCTCGACGGCTACGACCTCGGGCCGGCACTGAGGGGTGAGGCCGAGTGGCCGCGGAAGGAGTTCATCTACTGGACCGACGACGGCAGCGTCGCCGCCCTCCGCTACGGCAACTGGAAAGCCACGTTCCTCAAGCAGACCGCCCACGGCATGCACGTGTGGCAGCAGCCATTCGAGGAACTGCGGGCGCCAACGCTCGTGAACCTGCGGATGGATCCGTTCGAGCTGGCCCAAGATATCGGCATGGACTACCAGCGGTGGTATCTGGAGCACATGTTCATGATCGCGCCGGCCGCCGGCTACGTGGGCGAGTGGCTCCAGAGCTTCCGCGAGTTTCCACCGCGGCAGAAGCCGGGCAGCTTCAATCTCGACCGCGTGATGGAGGCGGTCACCAGCCCGACCTCACGGTAAGCCTCCATGCCGGCGTGCCTACGGTTCAGGAACGGTGCCGCTCCGGCTACCCGCTGCGGTATGTGGCTTCCACGCGCCGGCGCTCGCGGTCAATCTGTTCGCCGCTCGCCCCGAGACGCTCTAGAATTCGGACGGTGAAGGCGAGGGCCACCTCTCCTTCGGCGGCAAACACGTCCTCCGCGCCGGCCCGCTGCAGCTTCGGCAGTTCACGCACGTATTGCGTGCGGGCCAGCACGTGGATGCCGGGATTGAGATCCTTCGCCCGGCGGATGACCTCCTCGTCCAGGCTGCCCGCGGCTGAGGTGAGAATGAGGTTCGACGCCTGCGTTGCGCCCGCCTCCACGAGCACCTCGGGCCGGCTCGCGTCGCCGTAGATCGCCCGCACGTCGAAGGCCTTGAGCCGCCGGACGGTGTCGAGGTTGAGTTCGATCACCGTGGGTTCGATTTCGTTGTCGAGCAGGAGTTGCGTCACGGTTTGGCCGACCGGCCCGTAGCCGACGACGATCGCCCGCTGCGTCGGGGTATGCTCCGCCGCCGGCTCCTCCTCGCCGGTCTGGTCGGTAGCCGGCAGCCTCCGCACGAGCCAGCGCTCCCAGGCGTCGATCGACCGGTAAAGCAGCGGATTGAGTGTGATCGACACGATCGCCGTCGCCACGAGCGTATTGACGGCGTCGGCCGGCATCACACCGAGTTGGGCCCCGAGCGAGGCGAGGATGAACGAGAACTCACCGATCTGGGCGAGCGCCACCGCCACGGGCAGGGCGACCCGCCGTGGATAGCCGAGCCCCAGCACGATCGCCAGCGCGGCGAGGGGTTTGGCCACGAGCACGATTGCCAGTGCCGCGACGATCGCCCACGGCGACTGCAGGAGAGCCGCGGGGTCGAACAGCATGCCGACCGAGACGAAGAACAGTACGGCGAAGGCGTCGCGCATCGGCAGGGCGTCGGAGGCGGCGCGGAGGCTGAACTCACTGCGGCCCACCACCATGCCGGCGAGGAATGCGCCCAGCGCCATCGACACGCCGAACAGCTTGGCCGAACCGACTGCGATTCCCAGGGCAATGACGAGCACGGCGAGGGTAAACAGTTCGCGCGAGCGCGTGGCGGCGATCCGCTCCATGACCCAGGGAATCACGCGCCCCCCCACCACGACCGTCATCACCACGAGGACGGACATCTTCGCGGCGGCCAGCGCCAGGGCCGAGGCGACGCCTGCGGCCGACAACGCCGTGGGGCCGACGAGGGCGGGAAGCAGCACGAGCGCCACGACCGTGAGCAGGTCTTCGACCACGAGCCAGCCGACGGCGATGTGGCCGGTCCGGGTGTGCAGGTCGCGATTGTCGGAGAGCACGCGGATGAGTACGACCGTGCTGGCGACCGAGATGGCGCCGCCGAAGATGATCGCCGTCGGCCACTCCCAGCCGAAGAACCGACCGGCAATGGCGCCGAGCAGCGTGGCCACGCCGCTCTGGACGAGGGCTCCTGGCACGGCCACGTGCCGCACGGCAAGCAGTTCCCGGAAGTGAAAGTGGAGGCCCACGCCGAACATCAGCAGGATCACGCCGATCTCGGCGAGCTGCTCGGCGAGTGCGGGGTCGGCCGCGAACCCTGGCGTAGCCGGTCCGACGACGACGCCGGCCAGCAGGTAACCCACGATCGGCGACAGCCGGAGTTGCTGCGTGATGTAGCCGAGCACGAGCGCGGCGGTGAGGCCGCCGGTGAGCGTGAGGATGAGGTCGATGTCGTGCACGGGCGGGGCTCGGGGCGGTTACTCCCAGGCGGAGATAGGCACGCAGCTGCAGAACAAGTTGCGGTCGCCGTGCACGTTGTCCACTCGCCCCACGGGCGGCCAATACTTGCGGAACTCGAGTTGCTTCACCGGGAAGACGGCGACCTCGCGAGGGTATGGGCGATCCCAGCCGGTGGCGGCCACGCAGGACGCGGTGTGGGGGGCGTGCTTGAGGGGATTGGCGTCCCGAGGCCAGTGCCCCTCCTCGACGAGCCGGATTTCCTCGCGGATCGCGATCAGCGCTTCGATGAACCGGTCGAGCTCGTCGAGCGTCTCGCTCTCAGTCGGCTCCACCATCAGCGTGCCCGGGACGGGGAAGCTGAGCGTCGGGGCGTGGAAACCGTAGTCGATGAGCCGCTTGGCGACGTCCTCGGCCGTGATTCCACTCGCATCCTTGAGCGGCCGCAGGTCGAGGATGCACTCGTGGGCCACTCGGCCGTTGTCGCTCGCGTAGAGCGTGGGGAAGTGGTCGCGGAGCCGCACGCTCACGTAGTTGGCGGCGAGGATTGCCGCCTCCGTGGCCTGCCGGAGGCCATCGGCCCCCATCATCCGGCAGTACATCCAGCTGATCGGCAGCACGGCCGCGTTGCCGAGGGGCGTCGCCGAGACGGCGCCCACGTCGCCCGTCGGCAGTCCGCCTGTCGCATGGCCGGGCAGATAGGGCACGAGATCCCCGACCACGCACACCGGTCCCACGCCCGGGCCGCCGCCGCCGTGCGGGATGCAGAAGGTCTTGTGGAGATTGAGGTGGCTGACGTCACCGCCGAAATCACCAGGGGCGGCTACGCCGACGAGCGCGTTCATGTTGGCGCCGTCCACGTACACGCGGCCCCCGTGCTTGTGCACGATCTCGCAGAGCCGCTTCACTTCGGTCTCGAACAC
>CAMDDA010000284.1 GCA_945890755.1 Candidatus Kuenenia stuttgartensis | reverse complement strand
ACGGGCCTACGGTGGCCTAAAAGATCACCATCAGCTGTGTCTGGATCGCGGTGCCCGAGTAACCGGCACGGTAGGGATAGAGAAAGTTCTGGGCGGGGTTGCGGTTCATCGTGAGGGCCTCGAACGTGAGCCGTGCCTGACGCGATTCCTTCAGGTACCAATTGAGACCGCCGCCGTATTCCTGGCCGGTGCCGTAGGGGCCCGTCACGACGCTCGAGCGGGCGTAGAGTTCGTAGGTGCGCGGCACGAAGCACCACGACACATAGCCCATGCCGCCATGGTCGAAGATGCTGGAGCGATTGAACGTGCCCTGGCCCTTGAAGTCGTCGAGCAGGCGGAAGTAGTACTCGCAAAAGAGGCCGATGCCCCGCCACTTCCAGGCCGCATCGACCGTCGCAAGCTGGTAGACGAACTGTTCGACCACGCTCTCGGGGCCGAGGGCGCCCGTCTTCGTGATTCGGGTGCCGTCGGAGAGGCGGACGATCGTGTCTTCCGGATTGTTGCCCACGATCGGCAGGGCATTGGTGAGGGCATACACACCGCTGCAGCCGACGCGGATCGCGGCCTCGTCGCGGTGCTCCATGTCGGAGGCGCCGAGGCCGAAGGGGCCGAGCGGCTCCCACCAGGTGTTGCCCGCCCAGGCCATCGACGTGCCGCGGCGGAGCACGCCCGTCGTGCCGCCGTCGATCGCGTTCCAGACACCCGCCTGGTAGTGCACGGTGTCGTCGAAAAGTGTGCCGATCGAGGCCACGCCGGGGCTGAAGCCGGGGCGGAAGAACGTGTTGGCCATGCTGCGATCGACGCCGATCGTCCACTGCGTGGGATCGATCCACTCGCGGGTGCCGGGCACCGGCGTCATGCCGCCGCCGACCGTGGCCGCGTCGCTGAACTTCCAGCCCAACAGTCCGATCGGGACGACGCCCGAACGAATGCCGACGTTCGTCGTGCCAAAAAGGGCGAAGTTGTAGACGAGCCGCTCGTCCACGACGTAGCCGTGGAACGAAAGCAGGAAGCGGTTGATGTTGAACGTGTTGATGTTGGTGATGGGCAGGGTTTCGCCGGTGGCGTCGGTCCAGGTCGCCGCGCCGCGGGCGAACTCGAACCACCGCAGCTGCATGTAGCCGCCGAGCGCCAGGCCGAACGGGAAGTCGCCGCGGCGCCGGCTCTGCTTGAGGAGCAGGAGGCCCTTGGGGGGCGTGAGGTCGGTGGCCGGGATGTAGCGTGGCCGCGGGATGTTGCCGAGCCGGGCGGTCACTGCCTGGTCGATCTCTTCGCGGAGTTGCTCCTCCGTGAGCACCTGTTGAAATGAGGCCTGCTCGGCATCGGGCAACATCCCCTGGCTTGCGCCTGGGGCTTCTATGAGGGGCGGGATCCCCTGGCTTGCGCCTGGGGCTTCTATGGAGGGCGGGGCTTCCAAGAGAAGGGCGAGGTCAGTGTCGGCCGCGGCGGGCGAAACGCAGGCGATGAGGGCGCAGACCGCGACCGCGAGTGAGTCAAATGCGGCGGAGCGTCGCCGGACATGCGGCATCGAAACGGGGCCTGAGGGGTGACCTGCGACCAGACGGGTACACCATCACAATCGGTTCCGGATGTACCGGTCCTGCAGTTTTTGCCGCCTGGGCAAGATGGGTAGCTCGCAAAACAAAGCGGGGAGGCTCGGGGGCTGCCCATGCCCCGAGAGCCGGCGTACTTCGATCCAGGTCGCCTTCATGTCCCCGGGCGGCCCCCGGCTCGTCAACCGGGGTGCGGCGTCTTCCCGACGAAAATCATCCGATTCCGCCACTTGACCGCCTGCAGCCACCGGCTACCGTGTATTTGTTTTGCGAATGATGCACGGCGGCATCATTCGGATTATTTATCAGGGATGAGGCGGAATATCCGATCCCGGCAGTGGATGCGCGGGGGCCATGAATCTCAAATCCCTGAAAATCTTCTGCGACATCGTCTCCCGCCGGAGTTTCTCCCGCGCGGCCGAAGACAACGGCATTTCGCAGTCGGCCGCCAGCCAGGTCGTCAGCCAACTGGAAGGTCGGCTGGGCGTGCAGCTCATCGAGCGGTCGAAACGGCCCCTGGTGCCGACCCGCGAGGGAAAGGTGTTCTTCGACGGCTGCCGCAAGCTCATCGCGCAGTATGACGCGCTCGAGGACGAGGTGCGGACGCTCCACGACGAGGTGGCCGGCCGCGTTCGCGTGGCGGCGATCTACTCCGTGGGCTTGCACCACATGAGCCGCTACGTGCAGGAGTTCATGAGCCGGCACCCGAAGGCCAACGTGCGGCTTGAATATCTCCATCCCGATCGCGTGCTCGAATCGGTCGAGCAGGGACAGGCCGACATCGGGATCGTGAGCTATCCGCGGAACACCCGCGGAATCGAATCCGAGCCCTGGCGTGAGGAACCGATGGTGCTCGTCTGCGCGCCGACGCATCCGCTCGCGGGCCGCGTGGAGATCGGGCTCGCCGAATTGCACGGCCAGCGGATGGTGGGCTTCGATCCCGATCTCGTGATCCGCCACGAGATCGATCGGGTCCTGGCCGCCCACGGTGCCGAACCGGTCGTCGTGATGGAGTTCGACAACATCGAGACGATCAAGCGGGCCGTCGAGATCGACGCCGGCATGGCGCTGCTGCCGGAGCCGACAGTGGGCCGCGAACTCGCCGCCGGCACGCTCACGACCGTGCGGCTGGCCGATGCAGAATTCGTGCGTCCGCTCGGCATCATCCATGGCCGCGGCAAGCCGTTGCCGCCGACGGCAACCCGCTTCATCGACCTGCTTCGCGGCCACGCCCACGACGTCGATCTGTCCAGCGAAACGGTCGTCGCCCACGCCTGAACAGCGCCCTCAAGGTTTTCCCCGAGTCCGATTTCGTTTTCCGTTCCCGTACGAGCACCGCCATGACGCGCCCCGCCTCCTCGCCCCGCCCCGGTCTTCCTGCCAAGCCCGGTTTGCCCCCGAAGCAGGGCCTCTACGATCCTGCCAACGAGCATGACGCCTGCGGCGTGGGCTTCGTCGTCAACATGCACGGCCGCAAGAGCCACCGCATCGTGCGGCAGGGGCTGGAATTGCTCGAAAACCTCACCCATCGCGGTGCGACCGGCTCCGATCCGCTCACCGGCGACGGCGCCGGCATCCTCATCCAGATGCCGCACGAGTTCTTCGCGGCCGTCACGCCCCAGGCCGGCATCACCTTGCCGGCACCAGGCGACTGGGCC
>CAMDDA010000283.1 GCA_945890755.1 Candidatus Kuenenia stuttgartensis | reverse complement strand
AGCAACGGGCCTACGGGGCGGCGGGTGGTGCGGCTTCTGGCTGTGCTTCCGCGTTGGCGGCTGCCTCGGGGGCTGGTTCTTCTGGCGGGGGATTGAGCGCCTGATTCAGCGGACTGTCTGGATCGTCTTCGACCGGCTTCGGCTTCTCCTTCGACTCGTCGGACTTGTCGTCCGTCGCCGCTCCCTTGTCCGTCTTGCCTTTCCCGTCGGTTTCCGGGGATGTGGCCTCTACGGTTTGCGGGGCCGGCTTGGACCTCTTCGGCTTCGGCTGCATCACCTGCCAGCCCAGATAGCCCGCCAGCAGCAGTCCCGCGGCGACGGCGATCCAGGCCCCGATTGGCAGCCCGAGTAGTGGGGCCGGCCGCCACCACGGCCGGTGCTCCGGCGACGTGGCCGGTGCCGTCTGCTTGGCTTTCGAGCCGGCGGCATTCGTGTCGAATTGAATACCGCTTCCGGAGCCCGAGCGAACCACCGCGCCGCCCCCCTTGCGTACTGGCATCGGAGGCAGCAGCGGAACGGATCCGGCCGAGCCCGTTCCGCCGACACCGGACCCCGCTGCCGGGCGCGGACCGTTCCCCGGGGCTCGCGACGGCGGGCCGATCCCCGAGCCTGCCGGCCCACGGCCGCCACCGACACCACTGCCCTGCGGCCGCCGTGGGGGCGGCCGACGAGGTGCCTCTGCCCTGCCCTGCGGGCCCGTCGACTCGTTGGCCGCGAGCCAGGCCGCGAGGGTCGCCGCGACTTCGCGGGCCGTCTGCGGCCGCGCGTCGGGGTGCTTCTCCATCATCCGGAAAAACAGTTCGACGAGCGCCGGCGGCGTGTCGGGCCGCTCCTCGAGCAGGTTCGGCGGCGGATTCCGCAGGTGAGCCTGAATCCGCTCGGCAAGCGTGCCCTTTGCGAACGGGGGCCGCCCGGTGAGCAGATAGTGCAGCGTGCAGCCCAGCGCATAGATGTCGGAACGAGCGTCGGCCTTGTGGCTGTCTTTGGCCTGCTCCGGCGACAGGTAGTCGGCCGTGCCGAGCACCTTCTCGCCGTGCTCCTGCGTCAGCGATTCGTCGTCCTCGCCTTTGGCGAACGCCAGGCCGAGGTCGAGGATCTTCACGGTGCCGCGGGAGTCGAGGATCAGGTTCGCCGGCTTGATGTCGCGGTGGACGAGCCCTTCCTCATGGGCGTACTGGAGGCCGAGGGCCGCCTGCCGGACATAGTCCACGGCCTGCCGCAGCGGCAGCGGACCCTCCTGCTTCACCTTCCCGTGGAGGTCGACGCCGGCGACGTATTCCATCGCGATGAAGTGGATCGACCCCGACGTGTCGAGATCGAATGCACGCACGATGTTGGGATGGTTGAGCCGGGCGGAGGCCTGGGCCTCCCGCTCGAAGCGGGCGAGATAGGAGCTTTGATCGACCCGCTTGATCGGCAGCACCTTGATCGCGACCTTGCTGTGCAGCGTGGCGTGCTCCCCGAGATACACGCTGCTCATGCCCCCGGCTCCGATCAGCCGCAGCAGTCGATACTTGCCCAGCACGAAGCCCTTGTGTCGCCCCCTCCGCAGCTGATCGGTCTGCCACTTCGTGAGCAGCTCGGCGTCGATGAGCGACTGCACGAGTTCGTCGGGGAGCGGCAACGCGCGATCGGGCCAGGCGGCCGTCGCCTCGTCGAGCCGCGCGGCGTCGACCAGGCCGCTCTTGCGGACGGTCTCGAGGAAGTCGGCAATCGTGGGGCGGGCGTCGCTCATGGCGTGAGAACGTATCGTACCCCCCCACGGCCTCAGAGCGACAGCGGGAGCCCGCGGGCGGCGAGCTGGTCGATCAAGTCCGACGCCGACGTGAACAGCTCGGCGTCCCAGCCGGCAGTGCGGGCCGCGGCCACGTGCTGCGGCAGGTCGTCGCAAAAGAAAATGCTCTCGGCGGGCACGCCGGCGGTGGCCGCTGCAGCGGCGTAGATGCCGACGTCGGGCTTCATGACGCCCACCTCGTAGCTGAGCACCTGGCGGACGAACCGGCCGGGGAGGATCGCGTAGCCGGCGTCCACGAGGTGCCTCCAGTGGATCGCACAGGTATTGGAGAGCAGGCCGGTCGGGCAGCCCGTTCGCGCGATGGCCGCGAGCACCGGCAGCATGTCGACCCGCAGCGTGAACATGTCGCTGGCGGCTGCGGCGAGGGCGGCCGAATCGCTCGTGGTGCCAGTCAGCCGGGAGAACTCGGCGTGGGCCGTCGCCCAGTCGATCCGGCCGGTCTCCAGCGCCACCTGGAGCCCAGACTCCACCGTGGCTTTCTCCACCACCTTCACGGTCGCGCCGCAAACCGCGGCCATCTGCCGAAACGCCCGTTCACGGTCGAAGGCGAAGAGCACGTTGCCGAGATCGAAGTAGATGAATTGCGGACGCATGGCCTGCGGTGAAGACGGCGGCTTTTCCTGGTGCGGGCAGCATACTATCCTCGCGACATTCGCCGAAGACCTTTCCCGATGGAACGCCCGCCATGACCAGCCCCGTACTCAATCGTTACAGCTCACGGATCACTCAGCCCCGCTCGCAGGGCGCTTCCCAGGCCATGCTGCTCGGCACAGGCCTTCAGTCGGCCGACCTCGACAAGCCGCAGGTGGGCATCGCCGCCATGTGGTACGAGGGCAACACCTGCAACATGCACCTCAACACGCTCGCCGCGAAGGTGCGCGAAGGAGTCGTCGCCGCCGGCATGGTCGGCATGCGGTTCAATACGATCGGCGTCAGCGACGGCATCTCGATGGGCACGGAGGGAATGAGCTACTCGCTCCCCTCCCGCGACATCATCGCCGACTCGATCGAGACGGTGATGCACGCCCAGTGGTACGACGGCCTAGTCGCGATTCCGGGCTGCGACAAGAACATGCCGGGGTGCCTGATCGCGATGGCCCGGCTCAATCGTCCGGCGATCATGGTGTACGGAGGTACGATCAAGCCCGGCCATCTTGCCGACGGCACGGTGCTCGACATCGTGTCGGCCTTCCAGTGCTATGGCGAATACGTGGCCGGCAGGATCGACGACGCCCGCCGCGGCGACATCGTCCGCCACGCCTGCCCCGGCGCCGGCGCCTGCGGCGGCATGTACACGGCCAACACGATGGCCACCGCGATCGAGGCCCTCGGCATGTCGCTGCCCGACAGCGCCTCGATCCCGGCCGAGCATCCGGCCAAGGCCGAGGAGTGCCTGCGGGCCGGCGCCGCCGTTCGCCGCCTGCTCGAACTCGACCTCA
>CAMDDA010000282.1 GCA_945890755.1 Candidatus Kuenenia stuttgartensis | reverse complement strand
GGGCTGTGCCCGTCACGGAGTGACGGGCCTACGGGGAGTCGTATCACGCGTGGCCCAAGAGCCAGGCGAGCAGGCCCTTCTGCACGTGCATGCGGTTGGCGGCTTCCTCCACCACCACGCTCTGCGGGCCGTCGATCACGCCGTCGGTGACCTCTTCACCGCGCCGGGCCGGCAGGCAGTGCATGAAGAGCGCCTCGGGGCAGTGCTGCATGAGCTGTTCGTTCACCTGATACGCCGCAAGATCCGCGAGCCGCTTGGCCCGCTCCTGCTCCTGGCCCATGCTGGTCCAGACGTCGGTGTAGACGACCGCGGCGTCCGTGACCGCCGCCACCGGATCGGTGGTCTCGATGATCTCGGCATCGGGCATGATCGTTGCCAGGTGCTTCCGGAAGCCGTCGTCGAACTGGTAGGCCGGCGGGGCCGCGAGCACGAACTTCATGCCCAAGAGCCCGCAGACGACCGCCAGCGAGCGGGCCATGTTGTTGCCGTCGCCGACGAAGGCGAGCGTGAGGCCGGCCACGCGGCCGACATGCTGCCGGAGGGTGTAGATGTCGGCCAGCGCCTGGCACGGATGGCAGTAATCGGAGAGGCCGTTGATCACCGGCACGCTCGACACCTCCGCCAGCTGCACGATCGTGTCATGGGCCTTGGAGCGGCAGACGATCACGTCGACATATTCGCTGAGCACGCGGCCGAAGTCGGCGATGCTCTCGCGTGAGGATGCGAAGCCCGTGTCGGCGCCCAGAAACAGGCTCGACCCGCCGAGGTGGGCCATCGCCGCCTGAAAGCTCACCCGCGTCCGGAGGCTCTGCTTCTCGAAGATCAGGCCGAGCACCCGACCCGGCAGCAGGGCGTCGCGCCGGCCGGCGGTAAACTTCGTCTCCAGGTCGCGCGAGACGGCGAACACCGCCTCGATTTCGGCCGCGGAAAGATCTTCGGGAACGATGAGGTGCCGCATGGTTCAGCCCTCGGATCGCGTGGCGACCTCGACGATCGCCGCGGCGAGGCGGTCGCAGCCCTCGTGAACCTCCGCCTCGGTGAGCGTCATCGCCGGCAGAAGCCGGATCACACGCCCTTGGGTGGCGTTGACGAGCAGGTTCTTGTCGAGGCAGGCCTGCACCACCGCCGCACCGTCGATCGACAGCTCGATGCCGATCATCATGCCGAGCACGCGGACATCGCGGACGACGTCGCACCGCTCCTTCAGCTCGAGCATCCGCTCGCGGAAGATGGCGGCCGTGTGCTCCACGTGGTCGAGGAGCTTCTCCCGCTCGATCATTTCGATGGCAGCGATCCCCGCCGCCGCGGCGATCGGATTGCCGCCGAACGTGGAGGCGTGCATGCCGGGGCGGAGGTGCTTGGCCAATTCGACGGTGGTGAGCATCGCGCCGCCGGCGATGCCGGCGCACAGGCTCTTGGCCAGCGTGATCACGTCGGGCGTGACGCCGAAATGCTGGTAGCCGAACCACTTGCCTGTGCGGCCGCAGCCGCACTGCACCTCGTCGAACACGAGCAGGAGATCCCGCTCGTCGCAGATCCGCCGCAGCCCCTGCAGGAAGCCCTCCGGCGCGGGCACCACGCCCCCCTCGCCGAGGATCGGTTCGACGAGGATGCCGCCGGTCTGGTCGTCGATCAATTTCTCGACGGCGGCGAGATCGCCGTGCGGGGCATACTGGAAGCCCGCGAGCATCGGCCCCAGGCCTTCGTGATACTTCGGCTGGGCGGTGGCCGTCACGCTCCCCATCGTGCGGCCGTGGAAGCCGCCCTTGAAGGTGACGAGCTTGTACTTGCGGCCGTCGGTTCGCAGCCGCACGAGCTTGATCGCCGCCTCGTTGGCCTCGGTGCCGGAGTTGCAGAAGAAGGCCTGGCCCCCGAACGACCGTTCCGACAAGAGGCGGGCCCACTCGCCCTGCGGCTCCGTGTACCAACTGTTGGGCACGTGGATCAGCCTCGCCACTTGCTCCTGGACGGCCCGTACCACGGGCTCGGGGCAGTGGCCGAGCAGGTTGCAGCCCCAGCCGGGGAAGAGGTCGAGGTATTCGGTGCCCTCGGCATCCCAGACCCTCGAGCCTTCGCCGCGGACGAGACACACGGGGAACCGCTTGTAGTTGGGCACGACGTAGCGGTCGAAGACATCGATCACCGCCTGCGTCTGCGGGCCGATGGCGGTCGTGGTCGAGTCGATCGTGGCCATGGGAGCCTCCGGAACAGAGAGATCAGCGGGCTGCGGCCGTCACGGCGACGTGGGCCGACGAGGCCTGTGCCGGATCGCGGGTGACTTCCGTGCCCACGCCGCTGGTGGTGTAAATCTCGAGCAAGAGCGAGTGGCGGAGCCGGCCGTCGATGATGTGAATCTTCTTCACGCCGCGGTCGAGCGTCTCGAGGCAGCCTTCGATCTTCGGGATCATGCCCGCGGCGATCGTGCCGTCGGCAATCAGCCGGCGGGCTTCCGATGCCGTGAGCGAATGGATGAGACTCTCGGGGTCGTTCACGTCGCGGAGCACGCCCGGGATGTCGCTGAGCACGACGAGCTTCTCGGCGCCGATCGCCGCGGCGACGGCCGTGGCCGCGGTGTCGGCGTTGACGTTGAGCTTCTCGCCGTCTTCCGTGGTGGCCATCGACGGGATCACCGGCACCTGGCCGGCGTACGAGAGGTTGTCGATCGTGAGCCGGTCGACCCGCGTCACCTCGCCGACGTGGCCGAGGTCCAGCGGTTCGCCGTTCGGGCCGTCGAGCGTGAGCCGCTCACCGAACAACACGTTTGTGGAGAGGAAGTTGAGCGACATCGCCCGGCCACCGAACTCCTCGAGCTTGGCAACGAGGTCGTGATTCAGCTCCGTGGCCACCACCCGCTCGACGATGGCGAGCGTGGCGTCGTCGGTGTAGCGACGCCCCTGCACCCACCGCGGCTGGAGCCCCGCCTCGTCCATGGCCCGGCTGATCGCCTTGCCGCCGCCGTGCACGACCACGATCCGCATGCCGAGCGTGGACATGAAGACGATGTCGAGCAGGAGATGCCGCAGCGAGTCCGGATGCTCGACCACGCTGCCCCCGAGTTTGATGACGGTGGTGGTGTCGCGGAACTTGCGGATCCAGCCGAGCGCCTCGATGAGCGTGTCGGCCTTCTGGATCGCCTTTTGCTGGGCCTTGGTGATGGACGGGGTGGCAGGCACGGTCGCGAACGGTCCTTCTGGGGCGGGTGAAACCTGTGATTTTAGCATCGAGCCGGGAATTGAATACGCCGGGAAAACCGCCCTGTTCGGCCGGGGTTGCCCCTGAAGGCCCGTCACTCCGTGACGGGCTGCCCGTTG
>CAMDDA010000281.1 GCA_945890755.1 Candidatus Kuenenia stuttgartensis | reverse complement strand
CCGAAGCCCGCCGCCGGTACGAGACGGCGCCGGCCGATACCAACGAGCCCGAGCCCTGGCCGGAGCGGGTGCGGCTCGTGCTCCGGGAACTGACAGATCGCGAGAAGGCGATCCGCGACCTCAACGCGCAACTGGCGAATCTGCGAATTGCCGACGGCATGGTCGTCGCTCCCGGCGTACGGCCCGGCGATCCGCTGCAGCGGGCCGTGGCGGCATCACTGCCGCTCGACGAGCGGATCGAGGGCTTCGACGGACGCATCGTGGATGTCGATGAGCGGGATCGCAGCGTGCTCATCTCGCTGCCCACGACGGCTGGCGTGCGGCCCGGGCTGCTGCTGGCGGTGTATGGCGACGACGACCCGCGGCCACAAGTGGGCGACCGCAAAGCCCTGGTGCAGATCACGTCCGTGGAGAATGCCACGCTCGTCCGGGCCGCGATCCGGGAAGACGACCTCGATCGCATGATCCTGCCGGGTGACGGCGTGGCGACAAGCCTGTGGCGGCCGGGCGAGTCGCCGGAAGTCGTCATCGTCGGCTTTCTCGATCTCGGCACCGGCCTGAAGCAGTCCACGGCGGCCATCAAGTCGCTCATCGAACGGTCGGGGGCGACGCTGAGCGACACCGTGACGCCGCGAACGGCGGCCGTGGTGGATGCCGGTCCGCCCCAGGCGGCCGACGCCGCTGCGGGTCGCGCGTCGGCCTGGCGACAGGCCGACGAGACGCGGCGGAAGACGACCGTCGACCGGGCGAAGGCGATGGGCGTCCGCGTCATCGGGATCGACGCCCTCTACGATCTGCTCGGGATCGATCGCGAGACGGCCGGTCGCCCGGCCGCCGCAGCCGTGGCATACTGACGCCGCCGGCTGGCTCCCGACGTGCGGGATCCGCCGATCCCACCCCCGTGGAGATTCTCGCGTGCGGCTCGTCACTTTCCGGTCCATGCTGGCTCGCTCGCTGTCGCTGCTCGCCTGCGGCAGTCTGATCGTCGGGCTCTCGTCGCTCATCGCCGGATCGGTGCTCGCCGCCGATGATCCGGCCGCCGTCCCGATCTTCAACGGAACGTCGCTCGACGGCTGGGAGGGCAAGCCGGAGTTTTGGTCGGTGAAGGACGGCGCGATCGTCGGCCAGACCACGCCCGAGAACCCCACCAAGGGCAACACGTTCCTCATCTGGCGGGGCGGCCTCGTGGACGACTTCGAGCTGACGCTCCAGTACCGGCTCACCGGCGGCAATAGCGGCGTGCAGTACCGGAGCCGCGAGTTCACGGAGGCAGGGCCGTTCGTGGTCGGAGGCTACCAGGGCGACTTCGAGTCGGGCCCGACCTACTCCGGCATCCTCTACGAGGAGCGGGGCCGCGGCATCCTTGCGAAGCGCGGCGAACGGATCACGATCGCGGCCGATGGCACGAAGAAGGCCGGCGAGCCGATCGGCAAGACGGAGAATCTCCAGAAGGTGATCAAGCCGGGCGAGTGGAACGAGCTGCGGATCGTGGCCAAGGGCCCCACGCTCCAGCACTTCATCAACGGCCAGCTGATGTCGGAGACGATCGACGAGCAGGCGGGCAAGCGGGCCGTCCAGGGCATTCTCGCGCTCCAGCTGCATGCCGGCCCGCCGATGAAGGCCGAGTTCAAGGACATCCGCCTCAAGCGGCTCAAAGTCGCCGACGGCCGCAAGAAGCTCCTGCTCATCGCGGGCCGGCCGAGCCATCCGCCGGGACAGCACGAGTTTCGCGCGGGTGCGATGCTGCTCAAGAAGTGCCTCGACGCCTCGTGCCCGCAGATCGTGTCGGAGGTGCACACGAACGGTTGGCCCAAGGATCCGACCGCCTTCGACAATGCCGACGGCATCCTGTTCTTCGCCGATGGCGGCGGCGGGCACCCCGTGCTGCAGAGCAATCGCCTTGCCCAGATCGACGCGCTGGCCAAGCGGGGCGTGGGCATCGCCTGCCTGCACTACGGCGTCGAGGTGCCGAAGGAGAAGGGAGGCCCCGAGTTCCTCAACTGGATCGGCGGCTACTTCGAGCCGCACTGGTCGGTGAACCCGCACTGGACGCTCGCCCAGACGGAAGTCGCTCAAGGCCACCCGATCACACGGGGCG
Source organism: Candidatus Kuenenia stuttgartensis (assembly GCA_945890755.1). Lineage (GTDB taxonomy): Bacteria > Planctomycetota > Planctomycetia > Pirellulales > UBA1268 > QWPN01. The sequence continues at coordinate 1,224 of CAMDDA010000281.1, read as the reverse complement.
TGAAGCCGTTTGTCACCAACGATGAGTGGTACTACCACATGCGGTTTCGGGAGCCCGCCGATGGCGTGACGATGATCCTCACCGCCGTGCCCCCCGATACCACCCGCGAGCGGCCCGACGGCGCTCACAGCAACAACCCCACGGTGCGGGCCGGCAAAGGCTCTCGGGAGGCGCTGGCCTGGGCCTACGAGCGGCCTGAAGGTGGCCGGGGCTTCGGCTGCACCGGCGCCCACTTCCACAAGAACTGGGAGAACGACGACTTCCGCCGGCTGATGCTCAACGCCTTGGTGTGGACCTGCGGCGCCGACGTGCCGGAGGGGGGCGTGGCGTCGAGCGTGACGGCCGACGATCTCACCGCGAACCTCGACGAGAAGGGGCCGAAGCCCCAGCCTGCTCCGAAGCCGGAGCCTGCAGCCGCGAGCTTGTAAGGTGACCGCCGGCTCGGGGGCGGTGCAAGTCGCGTCGCGGAACCTCGAAGACTCGGTTCAAATGCTCCGCGAGCTTGCCCCGACCCCCTCGCCTCCATCACCGGAAGCCCTGAGCGCAAGCGAAGGGATGAAATCGTCCGAACCGCGATCCCCAGGCTCGCGCCTTGGGGCTTCTATCACTCCCCATACAAGCCCTGAGCGCAAGCGACGGGATGAAATCGTCCGAACCGCAATCCCCAGGCTCGCGCCTTGGGGCTTCCATCACTCCCCATACAAGCCCTGAGCGCAAGCGAGGGGATCGATCTGCGTAACGACACTCTTTAAAAGTCAACAATACGAGGAAACAAAATGCCCCAGCTCACGATTGAAGGTGTCGGTTCGTTCGAGGTGCCGGCCGGCAAGCGGCTCGTCAATGCACTCGTGGATGAGTGCGGCATCGATCAGTTGCACGCCTGTGGCGGCATCGCGAGGTGCACCACGTGCCGCGTGGAGTTCGTCGCGGGCGAACCGGCGACGATGCGGCAGGCCGAGCAGGACGTGCTCGCGGCGAAGGGGCTCGCGGGCACGCCGGGCCTGCGGCTCTCCTGCCAGATCGCGTGCGACGCCGACATGACCGTGCGGGCCACGAGCCGGTTCGCCGGCTCCGGCCGCAAGGACTGCGGCGCCCGCCCCACCGACGCGATGCAGCCGTAAGCCCGTAGGCCCGTTGCTCCGCAACGGGCTGCGAGTGCTCCGTCCGTAGGCCCGTTGCTCCGCAACGGGCTGCGAGTGCTCCGTCCGTAGGCCTGTTGCTCCG
>CAMDDA010000280.1 GCA_945890755.1 Candidatus Kuenenia stuttgartensis | reverse complement strand
GAGGGTCATCCATGCTCGCCAACGCCAAACAGCAGACGGCCTATGAGTCCATCGCCGCCGCGCTGCCCTTCACGCTCGATCCCTCCAAGGTTTCGGTCGCGGACGGCGTGTCGTACGTGAAGAGCCCGGTGAAGGCCCATGACTACGCCGCGGGGGTGATGGCGGCCTTCGGCTCGGTCGTCGAGCACCTCGGCACCGTCCGCGGTCTGCCCGGCCAGACGATGAAGCTCGACCGCCGCCACTGCGGCCTCGCGCTCAACGGCCTGCAGCTGCTCTTCCAGAATGGCTACAGCACGATCATGGACAAGTGGGGCGTGAACCCCGACAACGGCACCTACCGCGCGAAGGATGGCCGGTTCGTGACGATGATCGGTCTTCATCCACACCTCCGCGACCGCCTGCTCGTCCACCTCAACTGCGTGAACACGGCCCAGGGAATCCAGGGGGCGGTCGAGAAGAAGACGGCTCAGGAACTCGAGGACGAGGCGATCGCGAACAAGCTGCCGCTGGGCATCGTCCGCACGCCCGAGGAGTGGGCCGCGCACCCGGTTGGGGCCAAGGTGCTCGCGCGGCCGATCATCGACTTCGAGGGGTCGGGGAACGTGAAAAAGCGGCTGCTGGGGCCGGCGAAGCATCGGCCCCTCGAGGGTGTGCGGGTCGTCGAACTCACGCACGTGGTGGCCGGGCCCAACAGTGCCCGCTTCCTTGCCGAGCAGGGGGCCGACGTGATCAAGGTGCAGCCACCGATCGGCGACTGGGTGCTGCCGATCTGGATGGACGGTAGTTGGGGCAAGAAGAACATTCTTCTCGACATCGGCAGCCGGCGGGGCAAGGCCCGGTTCCACGAACTGCTCGGCACGGCCGACGTGCTGATCGACGGCCAACGGCCGGGCGTGCTCAACGGGATGGGGCTCGACGACGCCGCCCTCCAGGCCATCAACCCGAACCTGATCCGGGCATCGCTCTCCTGCTTCCCGCTCGGCACGGCCTGGGGCGAACGACCGGGCTTCGAGCAGATCGCCCAGGCTGTGAGTGGCACGATGCACGTGCATTCGGCCGGCATGGCTGCCCCTACGGTGGTGCCCGCGCTCATCAACGACTACCTGACCGGATACCTCGTGGCCATCGCCGTGGTGGCGGCGCTCGCCGAGCGGGAGCAGAGGGGCGGCTACTACCACGTGGCCTCGTCGCTGTCCCGCTGCTCGTCGCTCGCCCCGAGCCTGGCCGAGCCGCTCGAGTCCGAGGCCTATGAGCCGGTGCGGATGCAGGACCTCGTGAAATACGGCATCGACCAGCCGTCACCGGCCGGCACCTTCACGCGGATCGCGCCGGTCGTGGAGTTCAGCCACACGCCGTCCCACGTCCATCGGCATCCCACGCTGATGAACTCGATGCCCGACACGACGGGCTGGGACGAGGTGCCCGCGACTCCACAGCCGGTGCCGCACTATCCGTCGAGGCTGGCCCAGGCCGGGGCGATCTACGGCCTGGTCGAGTGCTTCGGGATCGAAGATCGCTCCGATGGCGGCGGGATCATGAGCCTCTGCTCGAAGTCGCTGATCGACTGGGTGCTCGCCCACCGCAACGACTGACCGCGGCGGCAACGGATCGGTATAGCGGCGGCACGGGGGGGCCAAAAAGTCGCGTCGCGGGCCGGGACACGCCGCGAAGGCCCCGTGAGCGCTCGCCGACCCCTCGTAGTCTCTCCCGGAGTGCCGGCGGGCCGCTCTCCTAGCCGGACTGCCAAAAACGCCGCCGGCCTAGCCGCAAGGGCCAGGCCGGCGGTTCGTTTCAGGCTGCGGCCACGATTAGTGGTGCGGGCCGGCTGCCACCGAGAAGTCGCTCGAGGCGACCCACTGGTCCGGATAGGCCCGCATGCCGTGCTCGTGGATGTCGAGGCCGTCGACCTCCTCCTGGGGACTAACCCGCAGCAGGCCGATCGCCTTGAGGATGCCGAACACGACCGCCATCGTGATCACGGACCAAGCGATGATCGCGAGCGAGCCGATCAACTGAACGGTGACGAACTTGCCCACCGAGTCGATCCCGTCCGGCAGGTCGCCGAAGATGCCCGTCGCGATGCCGCCCCACAGGCCGCACAGGCCGTGCACGGGCCAGGCACCGACCGGGTCGTCGATGCGGAGCTTGTCGAGCAGGAGAATGCCCGCCACCACAAGCACGCCGCCGATGCCACCGATGATCAGCGACTCAAGCTGCGACACACGATCGCAATTGGCCGTGATCGCCACGAGCCCGCCGAGCACGCCGTTCAAGGCCATCGTGAGGTCGGGCTTCTTGAACAACGCCCAGCCGACGAGCAGGGCCACGATCGCCCCCATCGCCGCCGCCAGCGTCGTCGTGACGGCGATGTAGGTCGTGGCCTGGGCATTGGCGATGCCGGAGTAGGTGAGTTGGCTACCGGGATTGAACCCATACCAGCCCACCAACAGGATGAACACGCCGAGGGCGGCGAGCGAGAGATTGTGGCCTGGAATCGGCACGCTCTTGCCACTCGAGGTGAAGCGGCCGATCCGGGGCCCGAGGAACATCGCGCCGACGATCCCGGCAAAGCCGCCTACGGCATGCACGAGGATGCTGCCGGCGAAGTCCTGGAAACCCATTTCCTGGAGCCAGCCGCCGCCCCACTTCCACGATCCGCTGATCGGATAGACGAGCCCGGTAAGGATCGCCGTGTAGATGAGGTACCCACCAAACTTCATCCGGCCGGCCACCGCGCCTGAGACGATCGTGGCAGCGGTAGCGGCAAATGCCACCTGGAAGAGGAAGTCGGCTGAGCTCGAATACTTGACGCCGCCCGAGTAGAAGGGCGGTGTCTCCCAGACCGACTTGCCGTCCACCTCGGCGGCCTGCGCGTCACGGGTCACGAAGGCGTTGGGCGTGCCCAGCCAGCCGGGCACAATCCAGGCCGAGCCGGGATACATCAGGGCGAACCCGATCAGAAGATAGAGGATCACCCCGATGCAGAAGTCCATCACATTCTTGGCGAGGATGTTGACCGTGTTCTTCGCCGAGTTGAGGCCGATTTCCACCATCGCGAAGCCGGCCTGCATGAAGATCACAAGCACCGCGCAGATGAACATGATCAAGGTGTTGATCGTGTAGTCGTTCGCGTCGTCGTAGGCGACGGCATCGACCGCATCGCCGGCGTTCCAGCCGACTGGATTCGCCTCCTCAGCAAGAGCCGAAGGCGAGAAGGGCACAGCCAAGGCCGTACAGAGACAACAGCCCAGCAACAGCAGGGCGACGTGCGTGCGCATCAAGGTGGGAAAAGACATTCGTGGCCTCATCGGAAGGAAAGGGATCGAGCACCTCCGCAGTGC
>CAMDDA010000279.1 GCA_945890755.1 Candidatus Kuenenia stuttgartensis | reverse complement strand
ATCGCAGTTCGGACCACTCCATCCCCTCGCTCGCGCTCAGGGCTTGTATGGCACGGGCAGCCCGTCACGAGCCCCCCCCCGTAGGCCCGTTGCTCCGCACCGGGCAGCCCGTCACGGAGTGACGGGCCTCCACGAAGCGGTTGTCGCCGGTTGCCGCACGCCCGTGCGCATGCTCAGCCGATCAGGCCGCCGTCCACGACGAGGGTCTGGGCCGTGATGTAGCCCGAGGAGGGGGCGGCCAGGAACAGGACCGCCTCCGCGATTTCCCAGGCTTCACCGAGCCGCTTGGCCGGCACCCGCTTCTTCACCTCGTCGAGCACGAGGGGGCCGAGGGCCGCCGTCATGTCGCTGGCGATGAATCCCGGCGAGACGGCGTTGACCGTGATCTTCCGGCCGGCGAGTTCCTTGGCCACCGTCTTCGTGAGGCCGATCAGGCCCGCCTTCGACGACGAGTAGTTGGCCTGACCCGGATTGCCGATCATGCCCGACACGCTCGAGACGTTGATGATCCGACCGTACCGCTGCTGCATCATCGGGCGGCTCGCGGCCCGCATGAAGAGAAATGGCCCCCGCAGGTTGGTCGTGAGCACCTCGTCCCACTCCTCGTCGCTCATCCGGGGCAGCAGCGTGTCGCGGGTGACGCCGGCGTTGTTGACGAGGACGTCGAGGCGGCCGAGCTTTTCGATGACGGCATCGACTACCCGCTGGATGTCTTCCCCCTTCGTGACGTCGCAGGGGAATTCCTCGGCCTTCCCACCGGCGGCCCGGATCACCGCGGCCACGTCGGCCAGCTTTGCAACCGACCGGGCCACGAGGGCGACGGTCGCGCCGCTGGCGGCGAGCGCCTCGGCGATCGCGCGGCCGAGGCCCTGCGAGGCGCCGGTCACGACGGCCACTTGGCCCGTCAGATCGACGTGCAATCGCTTGGGTGTCGAGGTCTTGGCGTCGCTATCGGCCATGGGCGGAATCCTCCGGAAGGCATCAGTCTGAACACACGGAATCAGTCGAAGACGCCCGCGCAGGCGACGCTGCGGTCAATCCGCCTCATCAGGCCCCGGAGCACGCGGCCAGGGCCCACTTCCCACACGCTGCGGACGCCGGTCGAGAGCAGGTAGGCCATCGAGGCGTTCCACTCGACGACGCCGACCACCTGGCGGGCCAGCAGCCCCCGGATCTCGTCAGGGTCGGTGTGGGGCCGGGCATCGACATTGCTCACCACGGGAATCCGCGGCGGGCGGAACGACGTCTCCGCGAGGGCGGCGGCGAGTCGCTCGACGGCCGGCTGCATGAGCGACGTATGAAAAGCCCCGGCCACCTCCAGCGGCACGCACTTCATCGCCCCTGCGGCCAGGGCCGCGGCCTCCAGTCGGCGGCAGGCCGCGGTCGATCCCGAAACCACGATGTTGCCCGGGCAGAGGACGTTGGCAATCTCGAGCACGTCGCCGCCACGGCTCTGGTTGCAGATCGCCGTGAGCGGCTCGCGGTCCATGCCAAGCACGGCGACCATTGCACCGGGCCGCTTTTCCGCGCACTCCTGCATCGCACGCCCCCGCACGTCCACAAGCCGCACGGCGTCGTCGAAATCGAGTGCGCCGGCGAACACGAGGGCCGTGTACTCGCCGAGCGAGAGGCCGGCGGTCATCTGCGTGGCGGCCAGTGGATTTTCCTCCCGGCCGCGAAGCACTTCGAGCGCCGCCAGGCTCGTCACGAGGATTGCCGGCTGGCTGACAGACGTGGCGTTGAGCTTTTCGGCCGGTCCCTCACGGCACAGACCGAGCAGGTCGTAGCCGAGAATGCCGGCCGCGCGGGCAAACAGCGCGGCGGCTTCCGGATGGGCATCCACCCATTCGCCGGCCATGCCGACCGTCTGCGCTCCCTGCCCGGGAAAGACGATTGCCGGCTGGCTGTCCAAGGCTCATTCCTCGGACTTGATGACGGCCCGGCCCATGTAGTGGCCGCAGGTGCCGCAGATCCGGTGCGTGGGCACCGCTTTGCCGCAGTTCGAGCAGAACGTCAGTTGCCGGGGCACGAGGAAGTCGTGGGCCCGCCTGGATCGGGTCTTCTGGTTGGATTGACGTCGCTTCGGAACGGCCATGAATCACCCTGAAATGTGCTGAGCGAGTCGCGTAGGCTAGCCAGAACCACGGGGTCTGGTCAATCCGCCTCTAAAATAGCCGAGCCTGGGGCCCTGTCTTGGGCGGCGTGCCGAGGTGCTCGTCCCCCTTCGCCGTCAGCCGCCGCCCGCGGGGGGTGCGGACGACCAGTTCGCACCGGAGCAGAAACGGCTCGACGTCGTCTTCGAGCGTGTCGGGTGCGGAACTCATCGTGTGGGCGATCGCCTCGATGCCGACCGGCCCGCCGGCGAACACCCGCTGGATCGTCTCCAGATATCGGCGGTCGAAGCCGTCGAGCCCAAGTTCGTCGATGCCCTGCATCTCGAGCGCCGTGCGGGCGATGTCGATGTCCATCTGGCTGTCGGCCCGGCTCGTCGAGTAGTCGCGGATCCAGCGGAGCCGGTTGTTGGCCAGCCGCGGCGTTCCGCGGCTGCGGCGGGCGATCTCGTCGGCCGTGGCATCGTCCATCGGCATGTCGAGCTTCGCCGCCGACCGCCGCACGATCTCGGCCAGCTCGGCTGGCGAGTAGTAGTCGAGGTGCTCGCGGATCACGAACCGGTCGCGGAGCGGCGCCGAGATCAGGCCGGCCCGCGTCGTGGCGCCGATCAGCGTGAACGGCCGCAGCGGCATGTTGATCGTGCGGGCAGCCACGCCGTCGCCGAGCGTGATATCGATGCGAAAGTCCTCCATCGCCGGAGAGAGAAACTCCTCGACCGCGATCGGCAGCCGGTGGATCTCGTCGATGAAGAGCACGGAGCCTTCCGACACGTTCGTCAGATACGGCAGGAGATCCTTCGGCGCCGCCAGGGCCGCGCCGCTGGCGATCTGGAGCGTGGTGCCGAGCTCCCGAGGGATGCACGTGGCGAACGTCGTCTTGCCGAGGCCGGGGGGGCCGTCGAGCAGGATATGGCCGAGCGTCTCGCCCCGCTTCCGCGCCGCGTCGATGGCGATCTCGAGCCGCTCGTAGACGGCCCGCTGCCCGACCATGTCCGGCATCCGCTGCGGACGCAGGGCGCGATCCTCAGCGACGGGCTCGTCGGCTGCCTGCACGCTGGGTTGACGGAAGGATTCCATGGGGTTTCTCTCGCGGTGAATGTACAGCGGTCTGACGGGCGCAGCCAAAGGGGCTTTCGCTGGTTGGTGGGGGTCGGGGCTGCCCACGCCCCGAGAGCCGGACGCTCGCTGCGGACATCCTGTCCTTCGCTCGCTCGATGGCGGCTGCGCTCTCGGCATCCTGCCTTCGCTTGCCGCCATACGCCGGCTCTCAGGGCATG
>CAMDDA010000278.1 GCA_945890755.1 Candidatus Kuenenia stuttgartensis | reverse complement strand
AGGTCGATGCCTCGCCCGACCTCGACGACACTGCCGACGACCAGTGTTCCGTCAGCCCGCTGGCGATCCTCGAGGCACTCCTGTTCGTGGGCCTGCCTGCCGGCAAGCCACTGTCGAGCACGACCGTGGCAGGGCTGATGCGGGGGGTGCGACCGCAGGAGGTCGACGAGCTCGCCACGGAACTCGACCGTCGCTACCGGGCCGACAACTGTCCCTACGAGGTCGCGTCGCGTGACGATGGCTGGGTGCTGCGGCTCCGGCCCGAGTTCACCGGGTTTGGCACGCTCGTCGAACGGAAGGTCAGGCAGGTCCGGCTCGACGCGGAGTCGCTCGATGTGCTGGCGCTCGTGGCCTGGCATCAGCCGGTGCCGCGGGATCGGCTCGTGGAGCTGGGCTGCGACGCCCGGCCGGCGACGCTCCGGGCACTGGTTCGCCGGGGACTGCTGGCGCTCGAGCAGGGTGGTGATACCGAGGGCGGGCCCACGTATGTCACAACGCCGAAGTTTCTCGAGGTGTTCCGGCTCGAGCGCCTGGCCGACCTGCCGCCCCCCAACGAGCCACCGGGGTGAGCAGTCGTCGCTCCTGCCGCTACCGGGCCGGCATGACCGCCGCGAGCGCCTGCTCGCCGGTCGTGACCGCGCCGTCGAGCTGGAGTTGCCGCGCCTTCGCGAGCGCCTCGCCGATGCTCCGGCCTGCCGGCACGCCGGCGGCGAGGAGATCGGCGCCCGTCAGCAGCGGCAGGGGGTCGATCTCCGCTCGCGGCCGCGCGAGCTGGGCCGTGAACCAGGCCGCGGCGGCGGCGTCGCCCAGGCCGTAGGCGGCGCGAGCCCGAAGCAGGTCGGCGAGCAACGGGGCCCGCGGATCGGCCACCCAGGGCTGGATCACCGACCAGGGGCGGCGATGAAGGTCGTTCGCCTGGCCGATCTCGCTCGTCGCCGCATGCAGCCAGGCGATCGCCCTTGAGTCGTGGTTCGAGAGCCGCAGTCGGCCCGCGATCCGGGCGGCCGTGGCGGCGTCGAGGTCGGAGGCCAGCACCGCGAGCGCCAGTGGGAGCACGGGCTCGTCGAGCGCACCGACGACGGCCGCCTTGCTGCGCCAGCCTTCGCCGACTGGGCCGCGTGCTGGCGCCAGCTCCGGCAGCACCTCCCCGGCCAGCCCGGTCTCGGCCAGGAGCAGGAGCGCCCGCTCGCGACCGGTTCTCTCCACCATGGCCCGCAGTTCGGCCGCGATGCGTTCGGGGCTGACGGTGACCACGAGGTGGGCCATCCGCTCGATGGCCGCCCGCGTCTCGCCGTCGAGCACGAAGTCGAAGAAGGCCGTGAAGCGGATCGCCCGCAGCATCCGCAGGTGGTCCTCACCGAAGCGCTGCGCTGGCACCCCGATCGCCCGGACGACGCCCGCCGCCAGGTCGGCACGGCCGCCGACGAAGTCGTGGACCTCACCCGTGAGCGGGTCGAGAAATAGCCCGTTGATCGTAAAATCGCGACGCTTCGCATCCTCGCGGGCGGAGCAGAACGTGACCCCGGCCGGGTGGCGGCCGTCGGTGTACTCAGCGTCGGCCCGGAAGGTGGCCACCTCGACCTGCCCGGACCCCTTCGGACCCAGGACCGTGATCACGCCGAAGGCGGCCCCGATCGCCAGCGTTCGCCGCCTGCCAAAAACGTCTCTCACGGCGTCGGGGGGGGCGGCCGTGGCGACGTCATAATCCGCGGGGTTTCGCCCCAATAACTCATCCCGGACGCAGCCGCCTGCCCAGTAGGTCTCGTGGCCCGCGGCCCTCAGTTTGGCGACGACGGCGGCCGCAAACTCACGCGAAGCCTCAGAGTCTGCCGGCGGGGTATTCATGGGGAGCGGCGACCCGTTGACGGGCCGAAGTGGAGCGGTCTAAGATTTCGATATCGGGGGTATCCGGGTCAGGCACATTTTCATAGCCATCCGCCTGACCAGGGCTTCCTGGATTCTGACCGAGAGTTCGAGAACGGGACGATTGCCCGGTCTCGTTCGTTCGTATCTTTTCCGTGTCTTTTCATAGTTTCATTCGTTTCATCGACAGTCCGCAAGGACGGAGGATTTTTCATGTCCACGCTCTATCACAACTCGAAGCGACGTGGGTTCACCCTCGTCGAACTCCTCGTGGTGATCGCGATCATCGCCACGCTGATCGGCCTGCTCCTTCCCGCCGTGCAGAGTGCCCGCGAGGCCGCTCGTCGCACGGGATGCAGTTTCAACGTCCGCGGCTTGACGCAGGCCATCATGGTCTACGAGTCCACGAAGCGGCGGCTGCCCGCGGCGACTGATCGCAATGAGACGACCAGTCGATCGGGGCAGTGGGCGGCTGCGAACACCGCGTCGGGCTACAGTTGGATCTTCCACATTCTTCCCTACATGGAAGAAGGTGCCTTCTACAACAACGTGTCCAGCAACACGAACAAGTTCCAGTTCGGGCCGTTTAGCGTCGGCAGGGCCGCGACGGCCGGTGGTGCCTGGAGCGGTCAGAACTGGCAGGGTACGCATGCTGCGGCGGTTGTGATCTCACAGCTGATTTGCCCCAGTTCCGGCGGCGGCAGCACCGTGGAGAGCACCACGTCAGGGCCCACGAGTGGGTTGTCTTACTCGTCGGAGTACGCGACGTTCGAGTCTTCCATCGGGAACAACAAGATCGCCCTGACAAACTATAAGGGCATGGCTGGAACCCACATGGTGTCGGGCATGCCGCAGCCGAACGGGGCGCTCCAGTTGGCTCCCGACCAGTCGGTGCCGTCGGGGCTCGCTTCAACCCCGTGGTCCGCCAGTCGTGCCGGTGTGACGGCAGGTTCGGTCTCCGATGGGATGTCCAAGACCGTGCACGTGGCCGAGACGAAGGAGCGGGGCTATTCGTCTTGGATCGATGGGACGTCCGCCTGGGTCGTCGCCTACGATCCGAATGCGGGTATTCCGTACAACGTCAATGGCAACTGGGGCACGTCGACATCGGGTACCCCGCTCATCACGCGCTGTGCGCTGTCGGTGCAGCCGGCGCTCTCGCCGCTCGTGCGGTATTTGCCCGCAGCACAGTTCGGAAGTCGCATGGCGGTTGGCATGGCCTTCGGTCCGGGCAGTGATCATCAAGGCGGCATCACCATGCATGCCTTCGGTGACACGCACGTCGCCCAGATCACGGCGGATGTGGACCCGAACGTGTACATGAGCATCTGCTCACGGAACGGTCAGGAGTCTGCGAACCTCCAGGAATGAGCCGCCAGGGGCGTTCGTTGCGTGAAACAAGCCAGCCGCGGCCGGGCGATCCGGCCGCGGCTGTGCTTCTTCCCGGTCTCCCTGCGGCGGTTCGGCCGGCCGTCGGCTGATTCCCCGTCGTTGGCTCATCGGGTATCCTGCTCTCACCTCGGGTTTTTGAA
>CAMDDA010000277.1 GCA_945890755.1 Candidatus Kuenenia stuttgartensis | reverse complement strand
CGCTGATCAATGCGATCCAGAAGACGCTCCTTCGCGACCTGTTCGTCAGCTTCCTCTCGGCCTGCGGCGTGATCACCCTCGTGATGATCATGGTCGAGCGGGGCGTCGGGGCCGGCCTCGTGGGGATGGTGCCCAACGTGTTTCCGATGATCGTGCTCTTCGGCCTGCTCGGCTGGGGCCGGGCAGCGCTCGACATCGGCAGCGTGATGACCGCGTCGGTCGCCCTCGGCATGGCCGTGGACGGCACCTTCCACTTCCTCACCTGCTTTCGTCATGCCCTGGCAGCGGTAAAGGGGGGTGGGGCTTGGCGGGCCGGCCGGCATGCAGCCGTCCACTCGGCCTTTCGCCACTCGGCGACCGCGCTCCTCCAGAGCGGTCTCGTCTGCGGCGTTGGCATCCTCGCCTTCGCCGCCAGCCCCTTCGCCCCCACACGGCGATTCGCCTGGATGCTGTCGCTGTTGGTGGGCCTTGCGCTCATCGGTGATCTCGTCGTCTTGCCCGCCCTGCTCTCGACCCCGCTCGGCCGCTGGTTTCGTCCGCCATCGCGGCGCGAGCCGCCCACGCAGTGAGCGCACGCCGGGCCGCCAGGTGATGGAGCTTTGCCTGTGCGGTCTTTGTACGGGTATGATCGGCATAGAGGATCTGAAGTCCGCCACGGGAAAGTCATCCGCGATGGTCGAAGCGGCAGCACTGATCGACGCAGGAGCACTGCTCGGCATGCGTGACGACGGGCAGCGGTATGAGCTCGTGGAGGGAGTGCTGCGGATGATGTCTCCAGCAGGCGGTCGACATGGCCGCGTGGCATTCTCATTGGCTCTGATCCTGGGAACGCATGTTCGTGGTCGGCAGTTGGGGCTCGTGTACGCGGCCGAGACCGGCTTTTTGCTTTCACGCGACCCCGATACCGTTCGCGCTCCGGATGTCGCGTTCGTGGCTCGGGAGCGGGCCGTCGACATCGATGATGACCAGGGTTTCGTGACGGTCGTTCCCGATCTTGTCGGCGAGGTGGTGTCGCCGCGGGATTCGTTCAGCGATGTCGAGGAGAAGGTGCTGGCCTGGCTGACCGCCGGCACGCGGCTGGTGATCGTCGTCGACCCGAGAACCCGCACACTGCATGCCTACCGCGGCGCCGATCGGGTGGTCGTGCTCCGTGAAGAAGAGCGGCTCGATGCGGGCGACGTCGTGCCGGGGCTGATCATCGCCGTGGCCGAGCTTTTTCAGGGATAGCGGCGGCGACAGACAGATGCCCGGCTGAGAAAACCCGCTGTCGCGCTGTGCCGCCCGCTCCCCCGCGTCGGCTCGTGGCCGGTCATCGTGACCGGGGTTGCCCAACTTCGACGGCGGCTAGAACGCATCCGGGTTACGTGTAGCACCGGCTCGGGGTCGGCAAAAGTCGGTCGGAGGACCGACTCCTTCGGATCGTCGCGGGCGAGGATACGCCCCTATGCTCCTCAAGCGTTCGCCGACCCCTCGCCTCCCCTGCTCAGTTTGCCAAGTCGTCGCTACGGCTATCTCAGACGCCGTCTAGCGGCTGCGGTGGTCACGGCGAAACTCCTCGAGTTCACGCCGCAGCGGCTCCCAATAGTCACGGTCACGCGCCTGCTCAGCCCGCACTTCTGCGTCGAGTGCTGCACGGAGGTCGTCCAGCAATCGCTCGTGTGCGAGTCGAATCAGCGGCCGGTGTGGCGTGAGTTCGGCCGCGCACGTCGGAAATCTGTGGCAGAGTTCGACGAGCAATTCGGGAGTACGGGCCTCCCGCAGCCAGAAATCAACATGGTGATCCGTCGCCGCGCGTGCATTTTCCCGATAATGGATGGTGACGAGCAGCTCAATCATGGGCCAGTCCTTGCTCCGCTGCGTCTTCTTTGCGTGCACGAGGTCGGGGATGCAGAGCAGGTGGTACTCGATGTCTTCGTCGTCCACGAGCGTCGTGCGCCGCTCCCACAGAGACGCGAACTCCGGCATCGCCCGCAGGCGGGTCATGATGTCTACCCGCAGACCTTCCACTCCCGTCGCGCTACACCGAAAGTGAACCGCATGCCCGCGGGCCAGGGCTGCCGGATCGAACGGCGGCACGGCGATCCGGTCTGCCTGCAATTTGGCCAAGGCCGCTTGGAGCCGGGCGAAGTTCTCCGGCTCGGCCAGCAGCAAAAAATCGATGTCCTTGCTAACCTGCGCCGCGCCGTAAAAGACGCAGGCCTGCCCGCCCATGAGCAACGTCCGGACGCCACTCCTCTGGAACGTCGAAAGGACTTGTCGGATCGGGGTCGGGGTCAAGGCTGCCTCCCATGGCGATGTACTCGACCAACATCCGCTCGCCGCGGGCGAATCGCTCCAGCGGAGAAAGGTTCAGCCATTCCTTCCACTCGTCGGGCAATTGGTCGTACGTCATAGCCTCATCCTCGCATCGGCGGAGCGAGTCTGCCATACCGCCTTTCGAGGTCCTCACGATGGGTCCAGTGGCTTCGATGCGTGTCGCGTGCGGCCATGGCGGCGGCTTCGGGGCCGGTCTCGCCCAACGGCCCGGTGCCCGCGGACTTGCGTCTGGGGCTTTCATTGGGGCCGAACGCGAGGCCATACAAGCCCCCGACGCGAGTCGTGGGGCACCGCGTGGGAGCGGATCCCGTCAGCAACACCACAAAGCGCCGCAGCGGCTCCCGTCGCCGGTCATTGTGTGACGGGTTCGTGCTCGCAGCCGTGGCCGCCGTGGGAGCAGACGTGCCTGCCCGCGGCCTTGTCCACCAGACTGCGGTGGGCCGCCGGGTCGAGCGACTGGATGTGCTGGAGAAACCGATCGAGATCGATCCGGTGACCGCTCCTCCAGGTGCCCTTCACCTGCACGAGGTCGGTGAGCCGGTTGACGTCCACCGTGAACGGATCGGCCGAGAGTTCGACGAAGTCGGCGGCCTTGCCGACCTCGATCGAGCCCAGGTCGTGGTCCCGGCCGATCTGAAAGGCCGCCTCGCGGGTGTGGGCCCGGAAGGCATCGTGCAGCGTCACCGCCTGGTTGGCCCCATGGATTTTGCCCGACGGCGTCCGACGGCTGACCATCGCCTGCACGTTCAACAGAGGGATCGGCGGGCTGACGCAGCCGTCGTTGTGAAACGACACTGAGGCCCCCGCCCGCACGGCATCCCCGGCCCGCACCCACTGGCTGCCGATCTCCGGGGCGAACATCGTGCCGTCGAGCAGGTCGCCCCAGTAGATGAACTGGGCCGGCAGGAGCGACACCGCCACGCCCATGCGGGCGGCCCGGGCAAACTGATCGCCGCGTCCGCCGCCGCAGTGTTCCAGCCGCCAGCGATGATCGGTGCCCGCCAGCCGGTTGGCCGCGAGTGCCCGCTCGTAGGCGTCGAGCACCACGTCGATCCCCACGTCGCCGTTGACGTGAAACGCCATCTGCCAGCCCTG
>CAMDDA010000276.1 GCA_945890755.1 Candidatus Kuenenia stuttgartensis | reverse complement strand
GGGCCGTCCGCACGATCGTCCGCGACAGCTTCGAACTCGCCACCTACGAACCCCGCGACGCCGCCCGCTGGACTGCCCGGGTTCGCGGACCTTCGAGGTAGACGAGGAGGTCGTGCATAAAAGCCCTGAGCGCGAGCGAGGGGATCCCGCGGCGGAAGCCGCGGACGGCTCGCCCATACAAGCCCTGAGCGCGAGCGAGGGGATGGCCCCGCTATGGACGCACGATCCCCTCGCTTGCGCTCAGGGCTTCCTTTGAAAACGAGGAGGCGAGCCGGCGACACATCAAGGCCGGATGCCCTCTACCGGAACCACTGCGGGTTCGAACCGATCACCGCCATCACAATGAACGAGAGCACGATGAAGATCGCGGAGTAGATCGCCCGCCAGAGCCACTTCTGCGCCCGCTCCTCGTCCTCGCGGGCCCGGCGGCGAGCCGCCTCCTCTTTGTATTCGAGGCTTGCGGCCTCCTCGAGCACGAAGAACTCGTTGCACGTCGGACAGACCACCTGCTGGCCGAGCCGGCTGCGGTTCGTCTTGAGCACATGCCCGTTGGGGCAGGGGATCCGCAGGGTGCCGCCGGCACTCTCGCGGCCTGCCCCTCCCGGCACCGCGCGACCTGCTCCCGGCACAGCGGCCGCGACCGGAGGACGTGCCGGCGCCGCCGAGGCGGCGGGCCGTGCTCCCGGAGGCGGCGGCATCCGCAGCCCGCCCGCCGGAGCCGGTGGCGGGACGAACGATGGTGACACCACAGCCGCCGCGGGTGGCTCTGCCGCGGCCGCGGGCGTGCGGCAGATCGGGCAGACGACGGTCGCACCGTCGGCGATGCCCGCTCCGCGGTATCCGCACGTGCAGGAGATCGTGGCTGCCATGGGCGCGATTGTAGCAGGGTGCCGCTCAGGCGGCTCGGTGCTGTGCCGCGGGCCGCTTCGTCACATGGCCGTGCTCGACCTCGATGATCGCGTCGGCCAGCGCCAGGGTGCTGGCCCGGTGGGTGATCATGATCACCGTCCGGTTTTCGACATACTTCGCCAGGGCCTCGTGGATGAGCCGCTCGCTCTCGACGTCGATCTGGCTGGTGGCCTCGTCGAGCACGAGGATCTCGGCGTTGCGGAGAAACGCGCGGGCCAGCGAGATCCGCTGCCGCTGCCCGCCCGAGAGCCGAAAGCCGTTGGGGCCCACCATCGTGCGGTAGCCGTCCGGGAAGTCGGCGATGAAATCGTGGGCGTGGGCCTTGCGAGCGGCCTCTTCGATCTCGGCATCGGTGGCATCCCAGCGGCCATACTTGATGTTGTAATGGATCGACTCGTTGAAGAGCTCCGTCTGCTGCGTGACCATCGCGATCCGCCGCCGCAGGTCGTGTAGCGACATCTCGGTGAGGGGCACGCCGTCGAGGAGCACGCGGCCGGCCGTCGGGTCGTAGAACCGGCAGATCACGTTCACGAGCGTGCTCTTGCCGCCGCCGTTGGGTCCCACGATCGCCACCCGCTCGCCGAAGCGGATCGCCACGTTCACGTCCTTGAGCACGGTGTCGATGCCGTCGTAGCTGAAGGCCACGTTCTCCAGGCGGATCTCCCGATGGGGCGAGGGCATCTGCCGCGGGTGGGCCGGCTCAGCCAGTTTCGAGGGCGTGTCGAGGAGCGGGTAGAGCGCCTGGGCGCCCACGGTGCCCACGTTGAGTCCGGTGATCACGCCCGAAAGCTTCCGCACCGGGTCGCTGGCCCCGATCAGAAACCCGAAGAAGATCATGATGCCGGGCACGGTCATCGGCTGGTCGGTGATCGTGATCCCGAAGATCCGCGTCTCCTGATTGATCACGAGCCAGGCACCGACGGCGATCGAGGTGGCCACCATGCCGATGCCGAGGATCTCGGTGATCGGATTGGCGAGGGCGTGGTAGAAGGTGTGCCACATGCCGGTGCGGAGCATGTCGGCGGTGCAGGTGCGAAACCGCTGCCGCTCGAACTCCTCCATCGTGTAGGCCTGCACCGTGAGCACGTTGTTGAGCGCCTCGAGCAGCACGTGGTGGAAGCCCTTCGACCGCGAGAGGATGCTCTTGGAGATGCCGCGGATTCGGCGATTGAGCCAGACCATCAGAAAGCCCACGACCGGGGCGAGCAGCAGGCAGGCGAGCGTGAGCCGCCACGACACCATCATCGCGCAGCCGAGGCAGGCGAGAATCTTGAGCGGCTCCGTGACCGCCCCGCCGTACACGCTCGTGATGCCGCTGGCCAGCATCTCGGAGGTGCTCGTCACCTGGGCCATGAATCCGGCCGAGCCGTGCTTCATGAACTGGGCCCGATCGAGCTCGAGCGCCTTGTCGAACACCTTCAGCCGGATGTTGCGGCTGATGTTCATTGCCACCCAGCTGACGAGGAGCGTGCTGCCGAGGAGCAGCACATGCTTGACGAACGTGCTCACGACCACGAAGGCGACGACGAGCAGCACGGTCTGAAAGGGGTCGGCGGGCAGAAACCGGTCGAGCCAGGGCTTAAGCCGTTCACCCGAGTAGACGATCGCCTCGTCACCCCGGCGGTTGAGTTCGAGCGTGTCGAGCTTGTTGCGGAGCTTGGCCGTTGCGGCCGCGTCGAGCCCGTCGGCGGCGAGCTTCGTCTTGATGGACTGACAATCGGCCTCGGCCACCTCGGCACGGCCGCGGGCATCGACGATTCGTCGCTCGTTCCACGACTGGAGCGACTCGCCCCTGAGCGTCACCTCGATGATCGGAAACAGGGCGGCGATGTTCGCGCCCCAGAGGGCGGCGACGCCAGCCGAGCAGAGGAGCGCCGCGGCAAGGAGGGGCCAACTCTTGGCGGCCTCACGTAAGGCCCGCAGAAAATAGTGCATGGGGTCTGGTGTCTCGTCTCGACCGCGCGACTCAGTTTGCCGGTGTGAATCGGTTTGGCCACTGCCGTCAGCCCACCGACGGTCCGCTCAGGACCGCCCACGGGGTCTGCACATGGACAGGCAAGGTGGGCACTTCAGCCCGACCCTGCGGTCCGTGCGGGCGGGGAGGGTACCGAGGCTGCCAGAGTCGGGCAAGGCAGGTTTACCGCTTTCCCAGCCGCAATTCGGCGGCCAGGAGCGTGTTGGAGATGAGCATGGCGACCGTCAGCGGGCCCACGCCCCCGGGCACGGGTGAGATCCAGCCCGCCACCTTCCGCACCGACTCGAAATCGACGTCACCCACGAGCCGGCCATCGACCCGATTGATGCCCACGTCGATCACGGCCGCGCCTGGCCGCACCATGTCGGCCGTCACGAGGCCCGGCCGGCCCACGGCAGCCACGAGGATGTCCGCCGAACGCGTGATCGTCGGCAGGTCGGCCGAACGGCTGTGGCAGAGCGTCACGGTGGCATCGCCGCCAGTGCCCTTCGCGGCCAGCAGGAGCGCCAGCGGCTTCCCCACGATGTCGCT
>CAMDDA010000275.1 GCA_945890755.1 Candidatus Kuenenia stuttgartensis | reverse complement strand
GGCGGACTCTCCGACCAGGAGCGCAAGGCGCTCGACGAGCTCGCGCTGCTGTATCTCAAGGAGCGGTTCCCGACGGCGCGGGCCGAGACGGTGCTTGCCAAGGGCCTCGATGCCACGCAGGTCGCGATCAAGGGAGACGAGCACGTCCTCGTGGGCCTCGACGGGGCCGGTCGCGACGCCACGCTGCTGGCGTATGTGGGGAAGAAGACGCTGGCCAAACTGGCCTGCTACTCCTGCCACGACATTCCAGGTTTCGAGGATGCCAAGCCGGCCGGCGCGGCGCTCGCCGACTGGGGACGGAAGGAGTCGTCTCGGATCGCGTTTGAACAGGCCTCACACTTTGTGATGCATCAACTGGCCGGCGGCCATGGTGGGCACGGCGGGCATGGTGATCACGCCTCCGAGCCTCATCACGATCCCGGCCATGTCACCGAACCTGCGAATCCGTTTGCCACCGACCTGGCCTACGTCGTCAAGGACGGTGAGGTCCACGTGGATCCAGCCAGTCTCGATCCCGACACTGGGTTCTTCCTGGAGAAACTCCTGGGCCACGAGCGGGAGGGATTCCTGTGGCAGAAGCTTCGGGCGCCCCGCAGCTACGACTACAAGAAGGTCGAGAACAAGACCTACAACGAGCGGTATCGGATGCCGCAGTTCCCGTTCAACGACGAGCAACGGGAGGCAGTGATGACCTTCGTGCTCGGTTTGGTGGCCGAACCCCCGGCGCCGCAGTTCGTCCACAAGCCCTCGCCGCGTGAGCAGGCCCGGCTCGACGGGCTCGTGGTGGCGGAGCAGTTCAACTGCGGTGGGTGCCACACTCTTGCTATGGACCGGTGGGACGTGGCCTTCCGGCCGGGGGCGCTCGGCGAGGGTAGTGAAATTCCTGATTATCCGTTCCTGGCGCCGCGGTTCACGCCGGCCCAGGTTGCTGAATCGCTCAAGGCCGACGGCACCGGCCGTCATCATGCGTCGCTCGTCGGGATGCCGGTGCTCGACCCGGCCACTGGCCGGCCACAACTGGTGGATGAGGACGGTGTTCCGATCGAGGAGGATGATGACGAAGCGGTGCCGCACCGTCCGATCATGCTCTGGCACGACGCCGTCGTGGACGGCGAGGCCCGGCAGGTGGGCGGCCCCAACCTGCTCGTGCCCGAGGCCGCGATCAAGGCCGGCCGCCACTATGCCGCCAGGGGTGGTGAACTGGCGCGGCTGCTGTTTCCGGTGGTGATCGCCGATGAGAAGCAGGTCAACCCGAACGTCAAGCCGGAGGACGCCTGGGGTTGGCTGCCGCCGCCGCTGGTTGGGGAGGGGCAAAAGGTGCAGTCGGCCTGGCTGCACAAGTTCCTGCTCAACCCGCACACCATCCGCCCGCCGGCCGTGCTGCGGATGCCGAAGTTCAACTGGAGCGCTGCGCAGGCGGCGACGATGGTCGACTACTTCGCCGCCGTGGACGGCGCCGAGTTCCCCTACGTGTATGACCCGCGGCTCGACGAGGCGAGCGTGGCCCAGAAGGAGATGGCCCGCGCGGGCCACCTCGAAGGAGCGCTGCGGATCGTCACCAACACCAACTACTGTGTGAAGTGCCATCTTGTGGGCGACTACACGCCGCCCGGAAGCGTCAAAGCGTTGGCCCCGCAGCTCGAGCGGGCCCACGAACGGCTCCGGCCTGGCTACGTGCACGACTGGATCGCCAACCCGAAGCGGTTCCTGCCCTACACGGGCATGCCGGTCAACATCCCATTCGACAAGCCCGTCAGCCAGGATCTCTATGCGGGCACGAGCGAGCAGCAGGTGGATGCGCTCACGGATCTCCTGATGCACTTCGACCTGTTCGCCAAGCGGAATCTGTCGCTCGAGGCGGTCCTCAAGGCCGAGCCGCCGGCGCAGCCCGACGCGGCCCCAGAGCCGGCCAAGGAGGCCGCCGCGGCCCCGGCGCCATCCCCCACCGACGCCGCCGCGGCCGGGTCGCCCCCAGCCGCGGGCGGTTTAGAATGACGTGAGATCCGCTTTCGCCCCGCTTCGTTTCAGTCCGCCAGTCCCGCCCGGAGAACGTTCATGACCACACCGCTCGGCCAGCACTCGCTGGCGCTTCTGTTCGGAACCTTCCTCGCCTGCGGTTTGGCCACTTCGGCCGGGGCCGACGAGTGGGGCACGCTGAAGGGCAAGTTCGTGCTGGGTGGCGACGTGGCGATGCCGGCCGCCCTGACGGTCGACAAGGACGTTGAAATCTGCGGCAAGCACAAGCTGGTCACGGAAGAGCTGGTGGTCGGGGAGGGCAAGGGCGTGGCCAATGTCGTGGTGTTCGTGCGCGACAAGAAAGTGAAGGTCAAGCCGGAACTTGAAGCCGCTGCCAAGCAGGCCAAGCCTGTTCTCGACAACAAGAACTGCAGATTTGAGCCGCATGTTCTCTTCGTGCAGGCCGGCCAGGAGCTCGTGATCAAGAACTCCGACACCGTCGGGCATAACAGCAACATAGCGACGGTGAAGAATGCCCCGTCCAACAACCTGATTCCCGCCGGCGGCGAGGTGAAGGCCACCTTCACGGCAGACGAGGCCGTCCCCGCCCAGGTGACCTGCAACATCCATCCCTGGATGAAGGGCTGGCTGGTCGTCCGCGACAACCCCTATGCCGCCGTATCCAAGGCCGACGGTTCCTTCGAGATCGCCGACCTGCCGGCCGAGGAGGTCGAACTCCAGTTCTGGCACGAAAAGGCCGGGTATATCGGTGAGATGACGATCAACAACAAGAAAGAGACGGTCAAGAAGGGGCGGATGAAGAAGGCCATCCAGGCCGGCGACAATGACCTCGGTGAGATCGTCCTCGACGCGGGGCTGTTCAAGTGAGATCGGAGCCGATGAAGACGAGCGGCCGTCTCTGGCGCGGGGCCCGCGGGTGCCTTGTGGCGGCCGTGGCCGTGGTGGTCACTGCGGCCGGCTGCGGGCCGGGCCGGGTCGCTGGGCCGGTTCCTGACGTGGCCGCTGCCGCTGAACTCCGAAAGGTGCTGGCTGCCGGTGAGTCGGCGGGCGAGACGACGGAGGCCGCGGTGACCGGCACCGGCTGGGCCTCGCTCAAGGGGCGGTTCACGTTCGTCGGCACGCCGGGTGAGAAGAAGGCTCTGGTGGTGGACAAAGACATGGCCGTTTGCTCGAAGGACGGCATGAAACTGTACGACCAGTCGCTCCGGGTCGATGCCTCGACCAACGGCCTCGCCGACGTCGTGCTCTTCGTGCGTAAGGCGAGCCGAGTGAAGAACCCTGTCCCCACCGAGCAACTACTCTTCGATCAAAAGAACTGCGAGTTTCTCTCGCCAGTGTTCGCGGCCCGTGTGGGGCAGCCCGTGGACGTGCGCAACAGTGACCCAATCGGCCATAACACCAACGTGTCGGGGTCGAGTTTCAACCAGCTGATTCCAGCCGGCGAGAGCACCGTCTACACGCCCAACGCGGAGACGGGCATGCCGGTTTCAGTCACCTGCAACATTCATCCGTGGATGAAGGCTTACG
>CAMDDA010000274.1 GCA_945890755.1 Candidatus Kuenenia stuttgartensis | reverse complement strand
ACCAGAAGACGGGGCACGCAGTTCACGAGCCGCTCATCAAATCGAGAGTGGCTGTGGAAGTGCCATTGGCCGGACTATCCTTCCGCCAACACCCGCCTCAACGTGAGCTTCTCCGGCCAGCCCACCAGGGACGAGCCGGGCAACTACTGGATCCTGGACTATGCCCCGGACTACAGCTGGGCGATCGTCAGCGACCCGACCGGCACCTCCGGATCCATCCTGACCCGTGATCAGTTCCCCTCTGAAGCCGAGGACCCAGCGCTCGTGGCCCGGGCGTATCAACTGGGTGTGCGGGGCACGATCACCCCGACTCCGCAGGAGCCGGCCGACCCAGCGGCGTGACGTCGACGCGAGGTCGGCGGTACGTGCCTCCTGCTCGCGATGTGGCCGGCATCGCAGCCTGCCTTCTCGCTATCACGGGGTGTTCGCCCCGAATCACAAGCTCAGGCCCGCCGTCACGGCTCTGGCGATCGGGAACATCGGCAAGCGACGCGACGCCGCGACTGGCGGGTATGGGGGCAGCACGCATGCCGCAGAAGGCTGTTGCGACACTCAGGCAAAGCCCCGCTCGCACGACACCTCGCGGATTGCGTGGGCGAAACTGATGGCGCGGGTGGGGGGAGTTTCCGCTCGAGTGCCCAGCGTGTGCCGGTGACATCCGGCTGATCGCCTTCATCACGGAACCGGGCCCCATCCGGAAGATCCTGACACACCTCGGCGAGCCACTGGAGCCGCCGCCCGTCTCTCCGGCCCGGGGCCCGCCCACCGACTGGGGCGAGCTCGTGCAAGTACACGATGACCGGGACATCTTCCAGGGACGGATAGACGAGCTGCTGGACCGCGAAGTCTTTGACACCCTCTTGGAGGCGAAGGTGCTCATCGGTCGCTGGCGGAAGGCCTACCACACCGCCCTCGCCGAACGCGGGTTCCGCCTGCGGGCCTTCCCGAAATCTGCTCCCGTCTCCGGTGCTCCTGGCGGCGTCCGGTATGATTCGATGTCGGAGACCGAGATTGCCCGTCGTTTCGTAGTCGCGGTGCTCCGAGCCTCCTCACCCGCCGTCGAGCACTGCTGTGACCACACCGCTGGACCTGATCCGACTCTCGGCTCGCGAGCGGGATGGGATTCGTCGGGCCACGGATACGGCCTGCCGGGAAACCTCTGCGGCCTGGAAGCGGATTGTCCTGTTTGGTTCACGGACCGACCCGGCCCGCCGGGGCGGCGACATCGATCTGCTCGTCGAGATCTGTCCGGAGCCGGCTGTGGACGCCTACCGTTTCCAGCAGCGACTCCGACTCGCGCTCGAGGACGAGCTCGGCCCGCAGCGATTCGATATCGTTCTCGATGGCGGCACGACAGCCGGCGGGTTCGCCGATCTTGCCCGCTCCCGGGGGGTGGAACTGTGGTCGAACAGTTGAGGCAGCTGCTGCGGGGCCAATTGGCCCTGATGCAGGCCGCCGCCAAAGTGCTTGAAGAATCCCGCTCGCGGGTGGCTGACCTCGGCGATCGCCTCGGCGGGGATCTCTCTGTTGGCGAGCGGGAGTCGTGCGAGGCGCTGACCGCCCGGTTTGCACGGCTCAACGACTTTCTCGTCCAGCGGGTGTTGCGAACCCTGGACCAGATCGAGCTGTTGGACGAGGGAACGCCGCTCGACAGGCTGCAGCGAGCGGAGGCCCGGGGACTGATCACGTCGGTGGACCGCTGGCGGGAGCTTCGGCTCCTGCGGAACGCGATCGCGCACGACTACCTGATCGAAAGTGCCGACCGCGTCCTGGCAGAGTCTCTTGCCGCCGCTCCGGAACTGCTCGACACGGTGGGCCGGATCCTCCGCTACGTCAGCGACAAGGGCCACGCTTGAGAGCATCGGGGACGGGAGCAGATTTCGCCCGCGAACCGGAGGCCTGGCTGCGTCACAGCCCTCCCGAAATCCGCTCCCGTCCCCAGGTTTCTTCTGCTCGTCGGCCCGGCTAGGTCCCGTTCGCAGCCCGCCTCGGTGGGGTTGAAGCATTCGTTGAAAAGCTGGCATCCCAGGTCGAGGTTCGAGGCGCTCTGCAACTGGCGTCCGTGGTCGAGCGAATCGATGAACTGCCGTCCGCCCCAGGTGAGCGAATGGATCGCACCGGCCAGCCGCGACGTGGTGGTGATCACGATCTCGGAGCCACCGGCCGGCCGCCGGATGACGGCGTCGCCCGAGACCGGTGCCGCGAGCGGCGGGGACGCTGCCCCGGCCAGCAGCGCCACGGCGACCGAAAACCAGACGATACGGGTGCGGGGCAAGATGGAGCCCACTCCTGACGGGACCTTAAACCCAGCAACCCCCGCAAGCGTAGCACGGCGACTGCCGCCGATGGAGCCGTGCGGCCGTTGTCGCAGCATCGCACCTGCCGCGGCACTCCTTCGATCCTGGCACCTGCCGAAACTCGGTGGTCGGTGGGCAGTCGTTGCCGTTTATCGGTCGACGATGGACCGACCCCAGGATCAAGGCCGCCGCGATCATGAGCCCGGGCATGCCGCGAGGGCGGCTCGACGCGGGCGAGGCCTTCGCCGGGGTCGAGATCCCTTGGCTCATTCTGACCGGCACCCGCGACGAGGCCGCGATCGGACCACAGACCGTCGAGTCGCGGCTGGCCGTCTTTCCGGCGCTGCCGTCAGGTCAGGCCTACGAACTCCTGCTCAACGGCGCCGAACACTCGGCCTTCACCGACCGCGGCCTGCCGGGGGACAGCGGGCCGCGGGATCCAAATCACCACCGGGCGATCCTCGCGGTCACGACCGCGTTTTGGGATGCGTTCCTGCGCGGCGAGGCGGCGGCCCGCGACTGGCTCGACGGAGACGGCCCGCGGCGGGTGCTTGCGGAGCGAGACCGCTGGCAGCGGAAGTAAGCGGCTGACGAATTCGCAGCCACGGGCCAACCCCGCGGGCCGCTGGCTAACACGCCGCTGAGCTTTTACAACCGGTTGCAGCCAGCCCCACCGGGCGAAATTCCCGGAGGAACACGTTCCGAGAGAGAAGGATAGCCCGGTCAATGGCACCTCCGCCCCGGTCTTCCTGCTGATGAGCGACTCGTGAGCCTCGGGAGGAGCGGCCCGGGCGTCCGGAGCGGGTTTCTCGTAACGCCCCGCACCCGGTTCGGGGGCGTTTTCCTGGCGTCTGCGCAGACCTCGTTCCAGTCGGCTGTTCCCGGGGCTTCGACGCCTCGCGTCCGACGCCGGTCAGAGGCTGTGGATGTCGATCACGGGCGGGAGAGACGGGCGGTGGTTCGAGCGGTTCGCCACTCTGCATGAGGCAACACGAGTATCAGGATCTTCCGGATCGGCCCCGGATCGGTGATGCATGCGATCAGCCGGATGTCGCCGCCGCAGTTCGGGCACTCAAGTGGAAACTCCTCCCCCACTCGCGCCATGAGCTGGGCCCAGGCTATCCGTGACGTGTCGTGCGAGCGGGGCTTGTGACTCGGATTTGCGTCGCAGCATCCTTCCGTGGCATGACCGTCGCCCCCATGCCCGCCGGTCACCGCCTCTTGGCGCTTTCCGACG
>CAMDDA010000273.1 GCA_945890755.1 Candidatus Kuenenia stuttgartensis | reverse complement strand
GTTGCGGAGCAACGGCCCTACGGAAGTGCGTCGCAGGCCTACACGCCGTGGTAGAGCATCAGGTAGATCACCACGCCGGTTACCGACACGTAGAGCCAGATCGGGAGCGTGATCCGCCCCAGCCGTCGGTGGGCCTCCCACCGCTGCCTCCAGGCGAGAAAGAACATCCGCAGGGCGAGCACCGGCACGGCCGCGGCCAGGATCACGTGCGAGATCAGGATCGCGAAGTAGACGACCCGCACGGCCCCCTGCCCCTTGAACGGCACGCTCCCCGCAATCGCGTGGTAGGTGAGATATGAGACCAGGAAGATCGCCGAAACGGCGAACGCCGCCACCATCGCCGCGCGGTGTGCCTTCCAGTTGCCCCGGGCGATCGCCACCCAGCCGATCAGGAGCAGCACCGCCGCGATCGAGTTCAGCACGGCATTGAGCGTGGCCAGCGGATGCACGGCCAGAAGCGGAACGAGCGTGAGACCCATACTCATCGGGCAGCCTCCGCCGCAGCCGGCTGTGCCGCCTCGCCGGTTGGCGTTCCATCCTCGGCAAGCACCTCGCGGATCAGCTTCTTGAGTTCGTTCACACGATCCTGCTGGAGCAGGTGGTAGCCGCCGCGCAGCCGGCCCTGCCGATCGAACACGACGCCCCGCTCCGAGTGCACGCCCACCTCCACCGGCAGTTTGAACGTCTTGAGCCCCACGTCACTGATCACCTTCATGTCGCCGGTGAGGAACTTCCACCGGGCGGGATCGGCTGAGAACCGGTCGGCATACCGGCGGAGCACGTCGGGCGTGTCGTTGACTGGATCACACGTAAGGCTCACGACGACGAACTCGGGGTCGTCGATCTCCTTGAGGATGTCGGCGATCGCCTGATTCTCGCGAAAGCACGGCCCCGGACAATTGGAGAAGAAGATCGCCCCCATCCACACCTTGCCGGCGAGCGCCTGCGAGCCGAACTCCGCCCCGGTTTGATCGGTGAGCGTGAACGGCGTATCGGCGATGTTCCCGGCCGACTCCTCATCGACCTCCACCTTGCCCGCCACCGGCAGCGGCGGCTCCGCCCGCCGCGTTGACTCGTCTGCGCCAGGCCTGCACCCACAGGTCAAGACGACGAACCCGAACAACCACAGAAGCCAGCCGGGGTCGGCAGAAGCTCGAGGAGCATTTGAACCGAGTCTTCGAGGTTCACCGCGACGAGACTTCTGCCGTCCCGGCGGTTTGGGCGCGAAAAGCCGAGAATCAGTGTGCCGCATCGGCAGCGGCCTCCGCCGCCTTCTCGAGGAGTTTGACGTCCGACGCCCGAGCCATGTGGAGGGCCCGCTCCTGCGACACCATGCGGTTCCGCATGCCGATGTCGGGAATGAGCATGATGGCGAGGAAGATCGCCATCATCGCGGCCGGGATCGTGAGCACGTACTTCCAGTTGGCCTCCCAGAGCACGTGCATGAAGAACAGCACCACGAGCAGCGCCTTCGTACACGAAACGGCCATCATGAATGCCCAGCCCACCTGCGGCTGGTCCCGCCAGGGCCAGGCGGGCGAGTAGGTGAGAAACGACATCGTCGTCAGGCCGCAGAGGGCGAGGAACACGAGCAGATACTTGCCGACGCCGCCGTGGCCGTGCTCGTCGCCGTGAGCATTCTCCGCGACGTGGTCGTGCGCGGCGGAGTACTCGAGTGCCTGGTCGGCGGTTTCGCCGGGCCGCGTGACGGGGCCGTGGGGATCGTGTGCGGGGTGGCTCATGATCGGGTGATGCCTCGGAATGACGGAATTAAAACAGGTAGAGCAGCGGGAACAGGAAGATCCACACCAGATCGACGAAGTGCCAATAGAGGCCGGCGTTCTCGATCATGCCGGCCCGCTTGGCGTCGAGCCGATACGAGAGCAGGATCGCGAATACGATCAGGCCCACGATGACGTGGATGGCGTGGAAGCCCGTCATCAGGAAGTAGGTGCTCGCCCACATGTTGCCGCCGGGGATCACGATCGGCAGCCGCAGCCAGGGAAAGACGTCGTTGAGGCCGCCGCCATGGCCCGCGGCATGCCCCTCTCCATGCGCGGCCCCTTCGGCGGGCAGCGGCATGATCTGGTCCGCGACCACCGCGAGGTCGAAGGCCTGCTGGTCGGGACTCGCCACCATCTTCCGCACCTGTTGGAGACGGGTGCGGGCGGCGACCTGTTCGGCGGAGAGCGTGTCGGCGGCCGCGTCGTCGAGTTCCTTCAGGCGGTCGATCATGGCCGGCTCGCCGAGCCGGGCCCGCACGGCGGAGCCGTAATACAGATCGGGCCGCTCGTAGATCAGGCCGCGCGGCTTCCACGGATAGATGCCGTGCGAAAACTTCGCCTGGTATTCGTAGGCCTTGATCCCGAGAAAGAGCGTGCCGAGCAGGAGCGTGAGTAGCATCCAGGCCTTGGCGAGGCCCACCTTGTTCACCCGGGCGGCCTCGAGAGCGAGCACGATCGTAACGCTGGAGCAAATGAGCACGAATGTATTGAAGGCGCCGATCGGCTCGCTCAAGTGCACGTGGTGCGGCTTCGGCCAGACGGCGGCACCGAACCGGAGCACGACATAGCTTCCGAGCAACGCGGCGAAGAACATGATCTCCGTCGAGAGGAAGAGCCACATGATCAGCTTGCCCTTCGAGAGGGGCAGGCCGGGCTGGTACTGCAGCGTCACATGCCCATGGTGGCCGTGGCCGTCATGGTGGCCGTGGTCGTGGCCGTGCGGAACGGAGATGGCGGAGGCGTTCATCGGCGATGCCTGCTGGTGATGTCTCGAAGAGAGTCTGGTTGGGAGGGTGGTCGGCGGGTCATACGGGCCGGCCGAAGGCGACGGCCGCACACAACAGCCCGAGCAGTGTCGCCAGTGACGTGAGCAGGAGCGTGCGGGCCGTGGCGTCGTCGCGGCGGATCGCGAACCGGGCCGTGGCCACAGCATACGCGACGGCGGCGACGGCCGCTGCGAGGAACAGTCGCACGCTGCCCGACGGTACGGCGAGCACGAGGCTGACCGGCACCATGGCGAGGGCGGCGGAGAGGGCCTGGCCGGCCGCCCGCAATCCCGTGGGATCGACGACCGTGAGCATCTGCAGGCCGGCGGCCGCATAGTGCCGACGGTAGAGCCAGGCGATCGCCATGAAGTGCGGAAACTGCCAGAGATAGAGCACGCCGGCGAGCGCCGCTGCCGCCAGCCCGCCGCGGGCATCGCCGGCGGCCAGCCGGGCAGGACCGTCAGCCGCCAGCCAGCCGATCGCCACGGGCAGCGCGCCGGCGATCGCCCCGACCGCCGTGTTGAGAGGCGAGACGAGCTTCATGGGCGTGTAGACGACGACATAGATCAGCCACGTGGCGACCGCTGCCGCTGCCGCCGGCCAGCCGCCGGCCACGGTGACGACCGCAGCACCAACGACGAGCAGCGCCGCCGACCACCAGGCAGCACGCGAGACGCTCATGCCACCCGCCGCGAGCGGCCGGCCGGCGGTCCGTGGCATGAGCCGATCGGTGCGACGCTCCGCAATCTGATTGACGATGCTCGAACTGGCCGCGACGAGCGCGGTGCCGATGAGCACGGCCACGAGCCGCACGGGC
>CAMDDA010000272.1 GCA_945890755.1 Candidatus Kuenenia stuttgartensis | reverse complement strand
AAGGCCCGCGCGAACTGGTAGATCGGCCCGGAGCCCGCGGCCAGCATCCGCTTCATGAGCGCCTCGGGGCTGGCCTGCAGGTAGTGGGTCGTGCCGGTGGCGACCGGCACCGCGAGCGGGTCGATGTGCGCCTCCGGCAGCACCTCCGGCGACAAGACGGGCGTATCGACCTCCAGAAATCCGAGGCCGTCGAAGAGCTGCTGCAGCGACCGCCGCACCCGCATCCGTGTTTCGAGGAGCGGCCGGAGCGTCATGTGCCGACGGGCTGGGCGAGCCGCTCCGCGGCCTCGCGATAGACGAGCACGGGGCAGGGGGCCCGCCGCACGATCGCCTCGGCCACGCTGCCCATGAGGAGCCGCGTCATGCCCGTCCGCCCGTGGGTGCCGAGCACGATCATCTCCGCCCCTTCGTCGCCGGCGATCCGCACGATTTCCCCGGCCGGGTCGCCCATCGTGAGCCGATGCACGAACGGCACGGCCGGATCCTTGGGCCGCACATCTTCGAGCATCGCGAGGATCCGCTCGGAGCTGGGCTCGGGGAGGCCGTAATAGAGTTCACCACCGCCGTACGCGAGCGGTGGCTCCTCGACGTGCACGATCAGGAGCCGTGCGTACGACGACTTCGCCAGCGCTTCCGCATGCGGCAACGCCGCATCGCTGGCCGTCGAGAAATCGGTGGGAAACACAATCGTCTTGGTGGCCATGGGTCGTTCTCCCGGTTTCACCACCATCTTACGCGCGGCTCAGTGGAGTCGCATGCCGGGAAGCGCGCCGGAGTCGGGGGAGAGCAGGTAGACACCTGGGGCGCCGGCGCCGCTGGCCGCCACCACCATGCCCTCGCTGAGGCCAAACTTCATCTGCCGCGGGGCGAGGTTGGCGACGACGACGACCAGCCGGCCCACGAGGGCGGCGGGCTCGTGGAAGCCCTTGATGCCGGCGAACACGGTGCGGGTGGCATCGCCGCCGAGGCTCACCGTGAGCTTGAGCAGCTTCTTCGCCTCGGGCACCTCCTCGGCCGTGAGGATCCGGGCCACGCGGAGGTCGATCTTCGAGAAGTCGTCGATCGTGCAGGTCGGCGCGAGCGGCTCGGCGGCGAGCGGCTCACCCGAGTCGTGGCCCGTCGTGGCGGGTGATGTCGTGGCGGGTGTCGGTTCCATCGCGGTGGCTCCCTTGTGGCGTGCGTCCTTCTCGGCATCGGCCCGCGCCGCGGCGAGCAGGGCGTCGAGCTGTGTCTTTTCGACCCGTTTCATGAGCGGCTCGAAGGCCGCGACAGGCAGGCCGACCAGCGGCGTCTGCGACTCGTCCCATGATCGGATGGGGCCGCCCACAAGCCGGCCCGCCTGCTCGGCGAGCGCGGGCAGCACCGGCGCGAGATAGACGGCCAGTTGGCGGAAGAGGTTGAGCGCGACTGTGGCCACGTCCTGCAGTTTCACTGCTGCGTCGGGCCCGGCCTTCGCCAGCTTCCACGGCTGCTCGGCATCGACGTAGGCGTTGGCCCGGTCGGCTGCGTGCATGATCGCCCGCATGGCCCTCGCCGTATCGCAATCCTCGTAGGCGGCTGCGATCTCGGCACCGTCGGCCGCGGCCTGGGCGAAGAGGCCGCCGTCGTCGGGATACCGGGCCGACAGGCCCGTGGCCTCCAGCCACCGCGCCGTGCGGCTGGCGAGATTCACGACCTTGCCCACGAGGTCGGCGTTCACCTTCGCGGCGAACTCGTCGAGGTTCAGGTCGATGTCGTCGATGGCGCCGGAGAGCTTCGACGCATAGAAGTAGCGGAGCATGCCCGGGTCGAGGTGGTCGAGGTAGGTCCTGGCGAGCAGGAACGTGCCGCGGCTCTTCGACATCTTCTGGCCGTTCACGGTGAGGAAGCCGTGGATGCGGACCTTCGTCGGCAGGCTGAGCTCTGCCGCCTCGAGCATGGCCGGCCAGAACAGCGTGTGGAAATACGTGATGTCCTTGCCGATGAAGTGGTGGATCTCGGCCGCAGGCTCGTTCGCGCCGCCGCGGCCCCACCATGCGGTGACCGTGTCGCCGTGCGCCGCGCACCATTCGTCGGTCGCTGCGAGGTAGCCGACCGGCGCGTCGAACCAGACATACCAGTAGTGCCCCGGGGCGTCGGGAATCTCGAAGCCGAAGTAGGGGGCGGGCCGGGAGACGTCCCAGTCGCGAAGCGGATCGCAGAGGAAGTGGCCGGCGAGATAGTTGGCGATCCGCGGATCGACCGCACCGCTGGAGCGGGTCCAGGTCGCGAGGAAGTCGTGCAGCGGCTCGAGCGTCACGAAGAGATGCTCGGCCGATCGCACCTCGGGCCGGCCGCCAGAGAGCGTGCTCACGGGATCGACGAGATCGGCCGGCGTGTAGGCGGCGCCGCACTGCTCGCAGGAGTCGCCGTATTGATCGGCGGCCTTGCACTTGGGGCAGGTGCCCTTCACGAACCGATCGGCGAGGAACACGCCGGCCTGGGGGTCGTACAGTTGCTGCACGTCGCGCGAGACGACGAGCCCGCGGGCCCGCAGCCGGCTCCAGATTTCGCCGCACAGGCGACGGTTCGCGTCGCTGTCGGTGGAGCCGTAGTGGTCGAAGGCAATCTGGAAGCTGGCGAAGTCGGCGAGGTGGGCCTGCCGCATCGTCGCGACGAGTTCCCGCTCCGTCGTGCCCTCGGCCCGCGCCCGGATCATGATCGCGGTGCCGTGGGTGTCGTCGGCGCAGAGATAGATGCAGCGGTGGCCGCGGAGCTTCTGGAACCGGACGAAGATGTCGGTCTGGACGTACTCGACCAGGTGCCCGAGGTGGATGTGGCCGTTGGCGTAGGGCAGGGCCGACGTGACGAGGATGCGGCGGGTGCTGGGGGCGTGCATGCGGTCTCGCGGTCGGGTGTGGCCAGCGGATTGTAAGAACGGGCGCGGATCGGGGAAACGGCGTTCATTCCGGGCGACTGGGCAAGGTCGCGGAGGGCAAAGTGGCCTTGTGGCTCCCTCGGGCCGCCGCCAGTATCCCGCCGCCCGTGGGAGATGCCGCCCGCGTTGCCTTGGCCGAACGGAGTTTCAGGACGATGCGCCTTGCCGCCATGCTCGTGTCGATCGCGATGATGATGACCGCTGCTGCCGCTGCGCCGGTGCCGGCCCAGCCTGCGGCCCAGGCCGCTGCGGGGGATGTCGTGCTCCTCGATTTCGCGGCCTCGTGGTGCGGCCCATGCCGGCAGATGGCCGGCCTGATCGGCGAAATCTCGGCGGCCGGCTGGCTCGTGCGGCACATCGACGTCGATCGTGAAACGGACCTCGTAAAGCGGTTCGGGGTGACTGGCGTGCCGTGCTACGTGCTGCTCGTGAAGGGGCACGAGGCGGGGCGGATCAATGGCGCGACCACCCGCGCTGAACTCGAAAACCTGCTCGCGAAGGCGGCCGCACCGCTGGGGGGCACCGCGCCGCAAGCCGCCGCTGCCGCCGAGCAGCCCCGCGGCCCGGGCATTCCACTGCCCGTCGCGGCCGCCGCCGCTCCGCTTGCAACCGAATCGCCCCGGCCGTCGCGGCCTGACGGCCCGGTCGGTCTGCCGGCAGTCGCCGTGCCGCCGCCGCCGGCGGCCGTCGCTCAGGCGCCGGCTGC
>CAMDDA010000271.1 GCA_945890755.1 Candidatus Kuenenia stuttgartensis | reverse complement strand
CCGTCACTCCGTGACGGGCAGTCCGTTGCGGAGCAACGGACCTACGGTGACGGGCAGTCCGTTGCGGAGCAACAGACCTACGGTGACGGGCAGGCCGTTGCGGAGCAACGGACCTACGGCCGCGACCGGGCTACTTCGCGGGCGAGCATGGCGGCGGAGCCGACGGCTGCGGCGGCGGCGAGGCTGGCGAGCGTCCAGAGGGGCACGATGCGGTCGCGCGGCCGCGCATCGGGAGCCCGGGCCGACTCGGCGAGGTCGCTGGGTGCAAGTCCTGCCGCCCGTCGCTGACGTTCGATCGCGGCCTCTTCACGGCCCAGGAACCGCCCCTCGACCTGCCGCTGCCGCCGGTCGAACTTCGGGGCGATGGCGGCGATGCCCACGAGGGCCATGACGGAGAACATCAGCGCCCAAAACCACGGACTGTCCGTGGTCCGGAACCGGGGGTCGGGCTGACCGGCGTGTGGCGATTCTGCACTGCGATTCACGCGGAACTCCCCGATATGAAAACAGCGGACCTCGCGATTGACCACAACTCGTCCGCGCAAGCGAAGGGAACCGTATCGCATCACCTGCAACAAACCGCCCGGCTGCTTTTTTCACACAGGAGCTTGTCAGAATTCGGTATCCCGCTACAGTCAGGGTATGACACAGGCAGCGCCCCCACCAGAGGCCCGGCACACCGATCAGGCAGTCATCGACCTCCTCCGGGTCGATGGGGCCATGAGCGTGGGTGATCTGGCCATGGCTCTGGGTGTCACCGCCACCGCCGTGCGGCAGCGGCTCGACCGGCTGATGCGGAACGGATTGATCGAGCGGCAGGCCGTGTTGGGACGGCGCGGCCGCCCCTCCCACGCCTACAGCCTCACAGACCAAGGGCGGCGGGTCGGCGGCGACAACTTTCGCGATCTGGCGTTCGTGCTGTGGCGGGAACTTCGCGGCGTCAAGGATCCGTCCGTGCGGCGCGGCCTGCTCGGCCGGATTGGAGCGGGCCTCGCCGAGATCGATCGCACCACCATCGCCGGGGCGACGCCGCTCGACCGGCTGGAAGGGGTGGCCGATCTGCTCCGACGGCGGCAGGTCGCCTGTGGCGTCGATCCGCAGGGAACTGGTGGCCTGCCGGTGCTCACCACCTATTCGTGCCCCTACCCCGACCTGGCCGAGGCCGATCGCGGCATCTGTGCCGCCGAGCGGTCGATGATCGAGGAACTGGTCGGCGATGCGGTGCGGCTCTCCGAATGTCGGCTCGACGGCGGCTCGTGCTGCCGGTTCACGGTCGGTGCCTCGACCGGGATCGAGCCTCTGGATTCCAGCGCTGAACCACACCACGACGAGCCCTTGCAATCCCGCGTCTAAAGGCTTCGAATGCCGTCTCAATCGAGCATTTTTTACAGCACAACCCGCACCCAACCCTTCGGCAGCACTCTGGAGTCCCGCCCATGACCGTCACCGCACCCACCACCTTCGGCACCGCGATCACCGGCTCGGCAGCCGCCCCAGGCGCACCGTGGATCGAGGGCCGGTTCGAAGAGAATCTCGTGCTCACGACGGTCGAGCAGGCGATCAACTGGGCCCGGCAATCGAGCATCTGGCCGATGACGTTCGGACTGGCCTGCTGTGCGATCGAGATGATGGCCGCCGGTGCCAGCCGCTACGACATGGACCGCTTCGGCGCCGGCGCCTTCCGGGCCACGCCGCGGCAGGCCGACCTGATGATCGTGGCCGGCACGGTGACCTACAAAATGGCGAGCCGCGTTCGCCGCCTCTATAACCTGATGCCCGATCCCAAGTACGTGATCGCCATGGGCGCCTGCACGACCGGCGGCGGGCCGTACTTCAAGTGGGGCTACCACGTCGTGAAGGGCGTGGACCTCGTCGTGCCGGTCGATGTCTACGTGCCCGGCTGCCCGCCCCGCCCGGAGAGCCTGCTCGAGGGCCTGATGCGGATCCAAGACAAGATCCTGGGCCAGCGGATCGCGAAGCAGAAGGGGGCCGTTGGCAAGGTGGCCGACGAGCTGCCGGTGCCGCACCACTCGGGCTACGTCGCTTCGGCGGCGGGCGAGGGAGAACTGGTATTCGACCACCAGAAGATCACCGGCTGAGGCGGTTGAGTTCGCAGCGGCCATACGGTTCAACGAGTAACACGACACGACGTTCGAAACACACTGGGCGAGCCTTCTACAGGGCGTGGAGCAAGAGGTCATGACGGCAGCGGGAACACGAGGCGAGCAACTGGTCATCAAAGGCCTGCACGTGGCGGTCGAGGGTCAGGAAATCCTCAAGGGGGTCGATCTCACGATCGGCCGCGGCGAGATTCACGCGCTCATGGGGCCGAACGGCTCGGGCAAGAGCACGCTCGGCTACGCGATCATGGGCCATCCCAACTACGAGGTGACGGCCGGCTCGATCGAACTCGTTACCGCCGACGGCACGCGGCACGACGTGCTGGCGATGGAGCCCGATGAACGGGCACGAGCAGGCATCTTCCTCGCGTTCCAGCGGCCGATGTCGATCCCCGGCGTCCGGCTGGCCGAGTTCCTCCGGCATTCCGTCACCAACGTCCGCAACCCCGACCGCAAGGAGGGGGAGGAACTGATGCCGATGCGGGAGTTCCGCTCCGAGCTCAAGACGAAGATGAGCGAGCTGTCGATGGATCCTGAATTCGCCAAGCGATACGTCAACGACGGCTTCTCGGGGGGCGAGATGAAGCGGGCCGAGATCCTGCAACTGGCGATGCTCCGTCCGAAGTTCGCGATCCTCGACGAGACCGACAGCGGCCTCGACGCCGACGCCGTGCGGCTCGCGAGCGAGAGCATCGCCCGCATCGGGAGCGGAAGGAGTCAGGGCAGCGGAGGCGATCAAGGGAGCGAGGAGATGGGCATCCTCATCATCACCCACCACGAGCAACTGCTCGAGCACAACATCCCGCTGCGGACGCACGTCATGCTCGGCGGCCGGATCGTCGAATCGGGCGGGCCCGAACTGGCGGCCGAACTCCACAAGAAGGGCTACGAACGGATCCGTGCGGCCTACCCCGAGGCAGCCGCCGCCGAACGGGCCCTGGAACGCTCGGCCGAGCCTGTCGGCGCCTGACCACATCCTTTCCCGCTGAAGCCCGAGGCGCGAGCCGAGGCACGAAACGGCCACACATCCACCGCAACGCACACCTCTCCAGGGATCCGACACCCATGTCCACCGCCATCGACTCCTCGTCGAGCCTCGTACTCGGCGAAATCAACAAGTACGACTTCCGGACCGACTCCCCCGCCGTGTTCAAGGCCCGCAAGGGAATCGACCCGGAGATCGTCTGCCAGATCTCCGAAATGAAGCGGGAGCCGACCTGGATGCGCGACTTCCGGCTCAAGTCGCTCGAGATCTTCAATGCCAAGCCGATGCCGAACTGGGGTGGCCGGATCGGCGTGGACTTCCAAGATATCTACTACTACCTCAAGCCCGCCGAGCAGCAGGGCAAGACGTGGGAGGAGGTTCCCGACGCCATCAAGCAGACCTTCGACCGACTGGGCATCCCGGAAGCCGAGCGGAAGTTCCTCTCCGGCGTGAAGGCCCAGTTCGAGAGCGAGGTGGTCTACGGATCGCTGGAGGAAAGCCTCTCGAAAAAGGGCGTGATCTTCACCGACACCGACACCGCCGTTC
>CAMDDA010000270.1 GCA_945890755.1 Candidatus Kuenenia stuttgartensis | reverse complement strand
CGAATCCGGCGCGCCGGAGCGGCGCGACCGTGAAATCGTCCCAGGGCATCGGCAGGCTCGGTACGGCGCGGGAGCCGAAGCGGGTGCGAGACCAGCGGACCACGTTGAGGTCTTTGATGCCGATCGGCACGCCATGAAACAGCGGCAGGTCGCCCCCCCGGACCGTCTGCCGATCCTTCGCCCGGGCCACGTTGATCGCCGTCTCGAACACCGAGACGAAGGCCTGCACGCTCGGGTTGAGTCGAGCGATGCGGTCGAGTACCGCCCGCACGACATCTGCGCTCGAAACCTGGCGGGTCCGGATCAGCTGCGCGAGATCAAGGGCGCTCCGGGAGAGAATGTCCTGGCCACTCATTGCGTCATTACGGGTCCAGGCATGCGTCGCTCCCAAAGGGAAAGGCGGAAAACTTCCCCCAAACCGGACGATTCCCCACAAAACCCCGTGAAAACCGTGGCCTGTGTCCGGCCTCAACGGCGAGGAATCGACGGGCCTGCGGTGTTCGTACCGTGTGCCGCACACGGAGGGTCCAGGCTACGGTGCTTACAGCACGGGCAGCGATGGGAGCGGCGGACGGGCGGCGGCTGCGGCGGCGATGCCGCCGGCGAGGCGAGAGCAGATCGCCTCGAGGTAGGGGCGGCTCGCCGGGTCGTCGTAGTTGGCGGCCGTCTTGCCCGCGTCACCGTGCTCGCGGATCGGGATCTGGATCGGCACCTCGCCCAGGAACGGGATGTCGAGTTCCTTGGCCGTCCGCTTCGCGCCGCCGGTGCCGAAGATGTCGTACCGCTTCTGCGTGTCGGGGCAGAGAAAGAAGCTCATGTTCTCCACCATGCCCAGGAGCGGGATGTTGACCTTGCGGAACATGGCGATCGCCTTCGTGGCGTCGAGCAGGGCCACGTCCTGCGGCGTGCAGACGACGACGGCGCCGGTGAGCGGCAGCACCTGCGAGAGCGTCAGCGCGATGTCACCCGTGCCCGGCGGCATGTCGATGATCAGGTAGTCGAGCGGGCCCCAGAGCGTGTCGCGGAGCATCTGCGTGATCGCGCCGTGGAGCATCGGGCCGCGCCACACGACCGCCTCGCCCGGCGGCACGAGGAAGCCCATCGACATCACGGGCATCGAGTGCGGACCGCAGGCGGCGAGCATCGGCAGGATCTTGCCGTTCTCCACCTGCGGCCGACCGGAGAGGCCGAGCAGGTGGGGCACGCTTGGACCGTAGACGTCGGCGTCGAGCAGGCCGACCCGGCTACCCGCCCGGGCCAGGCCGAGCGCGATGCTGGCCGCGATCGTACTTTTGCCCACGCCTCCTTTGCCGCTGCCGACGGCGATCACGCTCTTGGCCTCGAGCCCGATCTGACCGAGCTTCGTGGGAGGCCGATCGTGGGGCACGACCGCGACCGCGACGTTCTGCACATCGGGAAACCGCGTCCGCAGGAGTTCCTCGATCCGGGCTGCCGTCGGCTTCCAGAGGATCGCGGAGTGCGTCGTAAGACCGACGGTCACGGCGATCGCGTCGGCCGAAGCCGAGATGGCTTGCACCTGGCCCATCTCGGTAAGCGGCCGGCCCGACTCCGGATCGGCCACGGAGGCGAGGACGGATGTGACTGCGGACTCGTCGGGGGCAGGCATGGATCGGGGCTCTCTTCAGGCCGCGGGCTCAACGGGTCGGAATCGTAGGCCGGGCGTCGGCCACGGCCACGGGCAGCGTGCCCGATACGGCATCACCGGCCCGCGAGGCGGCCATGAACAGCCGGCGCGGCTGAACGGTCACCGCGGCCACGAGCACGAGACAGGCGAGCATGGCCAGGCCGGCCGCAATGCCGCCATCGGCCTGCACGCCCCGCTTCGTGGTCTTGAAGTACATCGCCGAGATGATCCGCAGATAGTAGGCGGCGGCGATCGCGGCGTTGAGCACGAGCACGACGGCGAGGCCGACGAACCAGCCGCGGCGGCTGTCGAGCGAGACCGCGGCATTCCAGTCGACCTGCAGGGCCGAGGCGGCCAGCGAGAGCTTGCCCCAGAAGCCGGGGAGCGGCGGCATGCCGGCGAGCGAGAGCAGGAAGGCGGCGATCGCGAAGGCCGCCACCGGATTCGTGGAGGCGAGACCGTCGAGATCATCGACCGTCGCGATCTCCTCACGGGGCGGGCGAGGGCCGCTGCCGGCCGTCCATTCGGGCCAGCGATGCCCGAGGTAGGCCACCGCCCCGAAGATGCCGATCGTGGCGATCGCATAGGTGGCCAGATAGAAGAGAGACGACGTCATGCCGCCGAGCACCATCGTCCAGCCGGTGTCGAGCGCGGTGGTATCGCCCAGCGGCTGGCCGGCCTGCGTCGCCCCCGCAGCTGCGGCGACGGCCACGCCCACGAGCAGATAGCCGGCGTGGGCGATCGACGAGCAGCCGAGCAGGCGGCGCAGGTTCCGTTGCCAGAGGGCCATCACGTTGCCGACCGTCATCGTGACCGCGGCGAGCACGACCGCCAGTTTCCAGAGCAGGTCGAGGCTGGCCTGTGCCGCGGGGCCCGCCTGGGCCGCGGCGGTGATGTCTGGGGCGATGGCCAGCCCGAGCAGCCGGGCCAGCACCACGACGCCCGCCACCTTCGGCAGCGTGGAGAGCAGGGCGGCGTTGGCCGGACTCGTGCCCTCGTAGACGTCGGGGGCGTAGAAGTGCATCGGTACGGCGGCGAGCCGGAACGCGGCTCCGACCATCGCCATACCGAGCGCGGCCGGCAGCAGAATCGTGGCCATGCCCGCGACGGTGGCGTCGGTCGACTGCAGCCGCGCCGCGATCGCCTGCAGATCGGTGGAGCCGCCGATGCCGTAGAGGCAGACGGCTGCGTAGAGGAAGAGGGACGACGACACCAGCGAGAGGAAGAAATACTTGAGGCTCGCCTCCTGGCCGTGGGCGTCGATCCGCTTGAGTGCGAGGAGGATGTAGGTGGGGATCGACACGAGTTCGAGGCCGACGAAGAGAAGCACGAGGTCACCTGCCACGCCCACGAGCGAGAGGCCGGCCAGCAGAAGCAGGAACGTGCCGGCCTCCTCGCAGGTGCCGCCGCGACGGATGCCCGGGCCGCGGCTCACGGCCGTCGCAAAGAGATCACCCGATTGCACGAGTGCGAGCAGCGCCCCGAGGCCGAGCACGAGCCAGCGAATGAACGTCGAGAACCCATCGACCCGCACGCCGCCGGAGGTGATGGTGGAGGCGTCGGCCGGCTGACCGCCGGCCAAGGCCCAGGCGGCGGCGATCCCGAGGAGCGCGACGACCCAGCCGCTGCGGAGGCCGAAAAAGGCGCCGCCCAGAAAGGCGACGAGGGCCGCGACGACGAGCGCGATCTCCGGCGCGACGAGCGAGAACGATTCGAGCGACGTCGGCAGCGATGTGACGGCAGCGAGAAGGGTCATGGCAACTGAACGATCCGGGCGGTGGACTGGGGATTGGGCGTGGCGTCGCGCATCCGGGCGGCGAAGGCGTCGGCGGAGGCCCGCGTAGCCGCGCGGATGGCGGGGGCCGCGGGGCGGAGGAACGTGGCCGGCGTGAGGCCGATCCAGAGCACGAAGACGGCGAGTGGTGCGAGGGCGACGAGTTCGTGCCACTTGAGGTCGCAGCGATCGGCCGGAGCGTCGCTGCCGTGGCCATGGCCGTCGTGATCATGGCTCCCGCGGGCGTGGGCAGCCTGCGCGTGATCGCCATGACTGCCGCGTGGCGGCTCGCGAGAAGGCCCGAAGAACACCCGCTCCACGGCCC
>CAMDDA010000269.1 GCA_945890755.1 Candidatus Kuenenia stuttgartensis | reverse complement strand
CCCCGCTGGGCTCGAACCAGCAACCTTCGGTTCCGTAGACCGATGCTCTATCCAATTGAGCTAGGGGTGCGCGACATCTCAAACAATACCGGACGCAGCCCGTTGCTTCCAGATTCGTTACCGAACCCGCCGCAGCCGGGCGTTTTCAGTCGGTGCGGGGCACGAGAAAGCCGTCTTTGTCGATGTCGAAGGCTTCGGACAGCAGGGAGGCTCGGGGCTGGTTCCGGCCGTTTCGGGGGCCAGTGGCGGCGATTGCGAGCGTGCTGCCGGCCGCATCGTCGATGCCTGATCCGGCGAGGGAGGGCAGGCCGAGAGCCGATCGTTGGCTGGCGTGTGGCCAGACAACCACGCCGTTCACGACGCGGCCGACCGTGTCGGGCTTCGTGATCACTTCGTGGTCCCAGGCGATGCGGGACGGCGGCGTGTTCATGGCCACGAGGCTGCCGATCTCCGGCGGCGCGTAGGCCACGACGGGCTCGATGCCACACACATCGCGGAATCGAGAGATCGCCTCGCGGGCGCGCGGCAGTTCGGCGGCGTGGGCGATCGGGATGACGACGACGGCGAGGTGGTCGGCCAGGCCGGCGGCCGCTGCCGGTTCCCCGGCCAGTACGAGCACCTGCTCCGCGCGGGCGAGCCAGATCGTGGCCCGGTCGCGAACCAGGGCGGCGGCGAGTTGCGGGGCAGAGGATGCCGCATCGACGACGGCGGCCTTGATGCCGAGCAGTCGGCCGGCATGCATTCCGAGCGAATCGTGAAGCGGATCGCCGGCGGCGAGTGAGGCCACGAGCCGATCGTCGCGGCGGACAAGACAGCAGCCGTCGAAGGCTTCGGCCGTGGCAGCGTGGGTATCGAGTCGGCGGGCGACGGCCGAGGTGGTCACGTCCTGGAGGGCGAGGCGGGCCTGATCGGGGTGCGTGCCCACGGGGAGGGCCGGGCCGAACGTGAGCGTGATCGGCCGGCGCCAGAGCCGGGGGCGTTTCGCGAAGTACTTCCCCTCCGAAAACGTGAGCAGGCTGCCCCAGAGTCCGTCGACCGAGAGCGGCACGATCGGGGCCTCGACTTTTTCAAGCAGCCACTCCAGGCCCCGCTTGAAGCCGAGCAGTTGTCCGGTTCGCGAGATGCCCCCTTCGCAGAAGATGCCGATCACGTCGCCTGCCGCGAGGCCCGACTGGATCGTCTTCAGCGCCGTGCCGATCGACTTGGGACGCGGGTCGAAGAGGATGAACCGCCACTGATCGGCGAGCATCCGCATGAATTTCCCTTGGATATTCGGGCCATACACCACCATCCGGATCGGCCGCGGAGAGGCCAGAGGCAGCAGAAATCCGTCGAGCCATGAGAGATGGTTGGCTACGACGACGACCGGCCCACTGGCCGGCATGTTGGCCTCGTCCACCACGCGAAACCGCCAGCCCGCCTGCACGATCGATCGGACGAGCATCCGCAGCGACGACCGCGGGGCACAGATGACGGCCGCCACGGTGGCCGCGAGTGACGCCGCGCCAAAGATCGCGAACAGGCCGCGGGCTGACACCAACGGCGCGGTCGCGGCGGCGCCAACCTGGGTCCGTAGCCCACCATAGATGAGGGAGGCCACGAACATGCCGGCGAACACGAGGAGGTTGACCGAGGCGAGGATCGAGCCGCGGCGGGTCGGCGGGCTCTGCTCCTGGAGATAGGCCTCGAGCGGCACGTCGAACATGCCGGCACCGACACCGAGCACCGCCAGCCAGACGATCGGGGCGACGAGTGGCCACGGGAACCCGGCCGCCGCGCCGGCACCGGTGGCCGCGTCGGCCGGAAAGATGCCGGTGCCACAGAGGGCGAGGGCGAAGCAGCCGATCGTCATCACGATCCCGCCCAGGGGCACGAAGCCGAGATCGACCGCGGAGCCCTCGTCGATGCCCCGGCGCGACAGCTTGCCGGCGAGCAGGCTCCCGAGACCGATGCCGCCGACGAGCGCGACCAGGAGCGGCACGATCTGCGTCTGGCTGGTCGCGCCCGACTCGAACGCGAACTGATCGACGTTGAGTTGGGCAATGGCGGCGAGCGCCCAGAAGAACACGATCCCGACCGCGGTGGCCAAAAGCTTGCGGGAGCCGAAGAGTTCTCCGAGGTCGCGGCCCGTGCTGGCCAGCGCATTGACGGGCGGCGGCGCCACCGGATCGGCCGCGGGCACATGCCCGAGCCGCAGGGCGGCCAGCCATCCGGCGATTGCCACCCCCAGGAGCGCGACCGCGGCGGGTGTGCCGAACGAGACCGTCCGCACGGCCGCGGCCACCTCGGTCGGGGCGAGCGGCGTCACATCGGCCAGCCAGTTGCCTCCGGCCATACCGGCCAGCGTGGCGGCGAGCGTGAGCAGGGCGAAGACACCGTTGGCGCTCGATAGCTTCGCCGTGGGGACGCTCTCGGGAATGGCGCCCAGAATGCTCGGCGCCATCAGGGCCGCCTGCACGCCGATCGCGATCACCGTGCCAAGCAGAAACCAGAGGCCGACCGGCAGGCCCGCCCAGCCGGCATCACCGCCGATCCCGCGGCCAATGACCACGGCCGCCCCGGCCGCGATACCGATCTCGGCGAGTTTCGCCCACACGATCACCGACCGCTTGGGGAACCGGTCGGCGAGCCAGCCGGCCAGCCAGGCGAGCACGACGAACGGCAGCACGAATCCCGCCGTGCCGATCGTGAGCACCAGTGCCGTGCCGGCGGCGCCGGCCGCCCGCTTTCCGAGGCCGATCGCCAGCCAGCGGAGCAGGTTGTCGTTGAGAACCGTGAGGACCCGCAGGGCGAGAAGGGCTGCGAAGCCGCGGCCACCGGCTTCCGGCTTCGCTGGGGCAGCAGGGCGGGGGAGGGCGTCCAAGGTGTCGCTTTCGGTGCGTGGTGAGCGGGGGCGGTCGAACTCGGGAAGGCGTTCCCCGGTCAACGGCAGGTTGCCCAGCGTGAGCCGCGAATTGTCAGAGTTTGCGGGCAGTTTGCCAGCCCCCCAGGGTCGAACGTATCCTCATATGGCAACGTAATGACCATCTCGGACGTCCACCCCCACCGAGTCGCCATCGTCCGGCGACTGTTTCGAAAGGATGCCATGAACGCCTCGCTTCGTCGCCTTGCTGTCGCTCTCGTGATCGGCGGCGGCCTGCTCGTCTCGTCGTCGGCTGCCCAGGCGCAGGTGGTCTACTACGGAGCGATGCGGCCTGTCGTCGCCGCGCCGATCGTGGCGGCCCCGATGGTCGCGGCGCCGGCCTATGTGTCGAACTACGTGCCGGCGGGCAACTACGCTGCCGTGACGGCGTTCTCGCCGCCGGTCATGGCGGCCCCGGCGGAGGTCGCCGTGCGGACGTCATTCTCGCCGGTCATGGCTGCCGCCCCGGTCGCGGTGACGTCGTACTACGCACCGGCGCCCACGGTGAGTTACTACGCACCCGCGGTCACCGAGACCGTCGTCGCGTCGCCCGTCGTGGCCGCGCCCGTCACGGCCTACTACGCGCCCGCCGCGGTCGCCGTGCCCCTCTACCGCCGCGGCCTCTTCGGCGCGTACCGCCCGGTCCGCACGGCGTACATGCTCCCTTACTGACGCCGCTAGGCCCGCGCGAGCCGCGTGCGGGTCGACCTCATGTGGTGTGGGTGAGGGGCTGCCCATGCCCCGTCGCCGGACGCTCGCTCCGGCATCCATGCCTTCGCTCGCTCGATGCCGCCTTCGCTCCGGCATCCTGCCTGCGCTCGGCGGCAAACGCCGGCTCCCGGGGCACGGGCAGCCCCTCACGGC
>CAMDDA010000268.1 GCA_945890755.1 Candidatus Kuenenia stuttgartensis | reverse complement strand
TCATGCTCAACGATCGCGTCGGCGTCTACCTGGGCGGCGGCATCGGCGCCGGCGGCTACACCTACTCCGCGTCGGGAACGCTCAGCGACGGCTTTCTCACCGACACGTTCAGCGGGACGAGCCAGGTGAGCAGCTTCGCCTGGCAGGTGGGCGGCGGCGGCGTGTGGGCGATCACGGACCGGATCACCTTCGACGTCGGCTACCGCTTCTATTCGCTGCAGCCATCCGACACCACGATCTTCGTGTCGGATGGCGTGACGACGGATTCCCTCGGCAGCTCCCAGCATGGCTTCTCCGCGAGCGAGTTGATGTTCTCGCTGCGATTGTACGACCCATTTCGCCGCTGGACGCGGTAGGTCGTGTAGGCCCGTCACTCCGTGACCGGGCAGCCCGTTGCGGAGCAACAGGCCTACAGGGCGGTTACTCCACCTTCATCCAGAAGGGCGCCGCGGCGAACCAGGTCACGGCTGCGGCGAGCATCACGGCCTTCATCGACGCCTCCGGCATGCGGCCGATCATGAACGGGGCCGGGGGCACGATCGTGGCGGCGAGTGCGGCAAGACCGACGAGGCGGGCGACAGGGCGCATGGTGGACGGCTCCTCGAAGGTCAGATGCGGCTCGGGGCTCGCGCCGGCGACGATCGCATCGCGAGCAGAATGTAGAGCAGGCCGCAGGCGATCGCGCAGGGCAGCGGCAGGTACGACGCGAACACGCCGAAGGCTCCGGTGGAGCCAGATCTTCTGCTCGGTGCCGGCGGGGGGCGTAAGCAACTGCCAGATGTCGGTCGTGCCGAGCTTGCCGAGCGTCACGAGGGCGCAGGCCACGAACACGAGAAACATCCAGGGCGCGGCGTAGTGGCCGACCTGAGCGACGACGCCGTAGCCCTTGAGGGCCACGAGCGTCA
Organism: Candidatus Kuenenia stuttgartensis; assembly: GCA_945890755.1. Classification (GTDB taxonomy): domain Bacteria; phylum Planctomycetota; class Planctomycetia; order Pirellulales; family UBA1268; genus QWPN01. The sequence goes on along the minus strand of CAMDDA010000268.1, from coordinate 2,869 downwards.
TCAAGCTGCCGATGACCACGCACGACAGAATCCAGGCGATGCCCGTCGGCAGCGTCGATTCGAACGTCGGCATCTCGATCATGCCCGGCGGAAAGAGCGGGCCGACAGCTGTCGCAGAGACCGTGATCATCGACCCGGCCAGGAAGCAGAACAGCAGGCCGTTGGCGAGGTTGTAGAGCGTCACGAGGCCGCGGCCGGCGATCCGCTCCATCGTGTAGTAGAGGGTGAGCCGGTCGCTGCAGGCTATTTGCGCCGTGAGGTACCGCCAGGTGAGCACGGCCAGCAGGTTGCCGAGGAGCAGCCCGAAGATCAGGCTCGCCGCGTCGGCCCCCCAGGCCACGAACAGCGGCCCGATCATGAACTCGGTGCCGGCCGTGTGCTCGCCGGCGTACATGCCCCAGAAGGCCGACGGACCCTTGAGGGCCGAGTTGGGCACCCGCTCGCGCTCGTATTCGGAGGCGGCTCGCGAGGTTGACGTATCAGGTTCGCTCGCGCTCGAGGCGATGTCGGTCATGACCGCTTCTCCGTGACCCGCTGCTCGTAGGCCTGCACGTCGGCCAGCCAGGCCTCGCCCACCGGCACGTCGCGCGTGAGGCAGTAGTGGTCCCATACGGCGCCGAATGGCAGGCTCTTGGCCTCTTCCTGGAGGGCGAGCCGGGCGGTGAGGTCGCCCTCGCGTTCGGCCCGTCGGATGGCCGGCGGCTCGAGGAGCCCGATCAGCAGAGCCTTGAGCATGTTGCGGGTGCCGATCGCCCAGGCGGCGATCCGGTTTAAAACTCCGCCGAGCCGACGGTGCAACTCTCGCTGCCGATGCCGAAGAGTTTTGGTTCGACGGCGTCCAGGAGGTGCTTGGACGGGAGCGGTTTCTTGAACACCTCGTCGAGCGCATCGGCGAGCCGCGCGCGGGCGGCGGCCCGGTCGGCGGGTGTGTCCTTGAAGCCATCGGGCACCCAGACGTTGGTCACGCAGGGTGTGCCCAGGGCTTTGCCCATCGCGGCCCCGATGTCGCGGGCCCGGCGACAGTGCTCGATCCAGAACTTTCGGATCCGGGCGTCGGGATGCGAGAGCGTGAAGCCGTCGGCGGCCTTCGCATGGGCGAAGCAGGTGGGGTTGAAGTCGAGGCCCATCCGCCGCTCCTTCGCCCAGCCGATCCAGCCGGCGAAGTGGGCCGGCTCGATGGCATCGCGATCGACGGGCTTGCCGCCGAACTCGCCGTAGAAGGCATGCAGGTTGAGCCGGTGTCGGCCGGGGATCACGGCCAAGGCCGCAGCGAGATCGGCCCGCAGTTCGTCGGGCGTGCGGGCGCGGCCCGGGTGGTTGCCCGTGACGGCGAGGCCGCCGCCGAGGCCGCCGGCCGCGGTCTCGAAACCCTGCACGTCGTCTCCCTGCCAGCAGTGGAGCGAGACGGGCATCTTCGCGAGCGCCGCACACGCCTTCTCAACGTTCACGCCGAGCGACTCGTAGCGGTCGTGGGCAAGGCGGAAGGCGGACTCAATCTGCTTGGAACTCTGGGGCATCGCGGTGGCTTCCTGGCCTCAGTGACTGTGGGGCGTGGCGTGACGGCGGAGGATACCAAGCTGGTCGTGTGGCCGCGACATCCGCATCGCCACCACAGGTTGACATCCGTATATGCGTTGCTATGCTGGGGGCGTCAGTCTCGTTCCTTCAGGAAATCTCCCGTGAACACGTTTCGCATTTACGAGGATTTTCGCGAGTCGCTCGGCGAGCCGGCGGCGAAAGTGCTCGCGCAGACGCTCGGAGGTATGTTCGAGGAACTCCGGAACACCGTCACCAAGGAAGACTTTCGGGGGCTCAGCGGGGAGATCGACCGCCAAGTCTCTCGCCTCGATACCGCACTCGTCAGGCTTGCTGATGCACAGGGCCGGACGGAGCAGCGGGTGGGGGAACTGGCGCAGGCCCAGAACCGAACGGAGATGCGGGTCGAGGAGTTGGCGCAGGCCCAGAACCGAACGGAGCAGCGGGTCGAGGAGTTGGCGCAGGCCCAGAACCGAACGGAGATGCGGGTCGAGGAGTTAGCGCAGGCCCAAAGTCGTACTGAGAAGCGAGTTGACGAGCTTGCCCAAGCTCAGAACCGCACGGAGAAGCAGATCGAGCAGTTGACGGTTGCGCAACGGAAAACGGAGACGGAGTTGCATCTTTTGGTGAAGGTCGTCAAGCGACAGGCTCCCCGCCTGGACGCCGCTCTTGGCCGGTCGCTCGAGTTGCAGTTTCGTGACCGGATGACCAACTACCTGTGGCGGTTTCTGAAGCACGGGCGGATGGTCAGTCTTGCGGAACTTTCCCACCAGCTCGAGTCCTCGCTCGATGAGGAGTCACTCGACGACTTGTCGAGGGCCGATGCGATCGCCACGGGGCTCGTTGCCGGCAAAGAGACGTTCATCGTCGTGGAAGTGTCATCTAAGGCCGATGCCAATGATGTCCGCCGCGTCGTCCGCTGGGCGGCACTGCTGGAAAAGGCCGGGCTGCCTGCGATTCCGCTGATTGCCTGCGACTTCATCTCCGATCAAGCGATGAGGTTTGCAGGCCAGCAGGGCGTGCGTGTGTTCAAGCAGGGCAGGCTCCTGGCCATTCCTGCGGCCTGACTCGGACGAGTGTCCGCGGCAGTTCATTGTCAAGCCTGTGAGAAAATGGGCGACGAGGGACTCGAACCCCCAACCCCCTCGGTGTAAACGAGGTGCTCTGACCAATTGAGCTAGTCGCCCGAGCCTTATGCCTTCTGTCCCTCTGGTTTCGGTGGCACCACCACGCGGACGCCGAGTTCCACCAGTTGTTTCGTCTCCACCGGCGACGGGGCGCCGGTCATGAGGTCGCTCGCCTTCTGCGTCTTCGGGAACGCGATCACGTCGCG
>CAMDDA010000267.1 GCA_945890755.1 Candidatus Kuenenia stuttgartensis | reverse complement strand
TGGGGCTTGTATGAGGGGGACAAGGGCGGGATCCCCGGGCTTGCGCCCTGGGGCTTGTATGAGGAGGACAGGGGCGGGATCCCCGGGCTTGCGCCCTGGGGCTTGTATGAGGCGGGCGGGCGTGACGGCGTAGAATCGAGGCGGATTCTCGGTCGCGCCGGGCAGGCCAACGGGAGGCACACCATGCACGCGAATCATTCGCTTATTGATGCGGCCGTGGCCCTTGCGGCGGAGCTTCAGCAGGAGGCGGTGAAGCTGCAGTCGGCCGCCGAGCGGCGGCAGCAGGCCGAACTCGACCGGATGCTCAGGAATCCGGCCGACAAGGCGACGCTCGTCGAACTCACCGATCAGGCGTTTCGGTCGCATGCCGCGGCTCGCACCGCCGAGCAGTTCACGCACATTCTCGACGTGCAGGGCATCCCGCGGTTTTTCAGCCCGCTCGATCAGGCGCTCCTGCTCGGCTTTCAGACGTTCGGCGACTGGCTGCCGTCGGTGACGGTGCCGCTCGTGAAGGAGCATCTGCGGCACGAGACGGCGAACGTCGTTCTGCCCGCCGAGCCCGAACTGCTCCACGAACACCTCGCCGCCCGCCGCCGGCAGGGGCTGCGGATGAACGTCAATTTCTTGGGCGAGGCGTTGCTCGGTGAAGAAGAGGCGCGGCAGCGGCTGGAGAAGTATCTGGCGGCACTCCAGTCGCCGGACGTCGAGGTGCTGTCGGTGAAGATCTCGACGCTCGACTCGCAGATCATGCCGATCGCCCGCGAGCACACGCTCGGTCGGCTCTGCGATCGTCTGGAGTTGCTCTATCGTGCCGCCGTGCGGGCGAACAAGTTCGTCTACCTCGACATGGAGGAGTATCGCGATCTGTCGCTGACGGCCGAGGCGTTCATGCGGTCGCTCGCGCGGCCGGGGCTCGGGCGGGTGCAGGCCGGGATCGCGCTGCAGGCCTACGTTCCCGACTCGTTCCGCTGGCAGCAGCGGATCACTGCCTGGGCTCGGGAGCGGGTGGCGGGCGGCGGATCGCCGGTGACGATCCGGATCGTGAAGGGGGCGAACATGGAGATGGAGCGGATCGACGCCGCCCTCCACGACTGGCCGCAGGCGCCGTTTCATTCGAAGGTCGAGACCGACGCCAACTACAAACGGATGCTCGGGCATGCCCTCGAGCCTGAGCATCTCGCCGCCGTGCACGTGGGCATCGCGTCACACAACCTCTTCGACGTGGCCTACGGACTCGTGCTCGCGGCCGAACGCGGGGCAGGGGACCGCGTGCAGTTCGAAATGCTCGAAGGTATGGCGAATCATCAGCGGCGGGCCCTGCTCGGCCACACGAAGCGGCTGCTTCTCTATGCCCCCGCCTGTCGCAAAGAGGAGTTCTTGAATGCGATCGGCTACCTCATCCGCCGGCTCGACGAGAACACCGGTCCCGAGAATTTCCTGGGGCACGCCTTCCGGCTCACCGTGGGCAGCGACGACTGGAAGCTGCTGGAACGGGGCTTCCGGGAGTCGTTCACGACGTCCGTGTCGGATGCGCCGCAGCGGACGCAGGATCGCCGCACGGAGACGTTCCCCGAGCCGCAACGGGAGCGGCCGTGGCACGAGTTCGTGAACGAGCCCGATACCGACTGGGCGCTCGAGCAGAACGGGGCCTGGGCAGCGGAGATCACGGCCGGCGACCCGGACGAGTTCGCCGCTGTCATCGTGCCCGTCGTCGTGGCCGGACGAGAGGTGCCCGGGCTGGAGACGCGGGTGTGCCGCGATCCTTCGCGGCCGACTGCCGTGCTCTGCCGGCACGCCGTGGCGACCGATTGCGAGGTGGATGAAGCCGTGGCCTGTGCCGCGGCCGATCCCGACGGCTGGCGGTCCCTCGCGGTCGATGCCCGCAGTGGCGTGCTCGGGCGGGTGGCCCAGGAACTGCGACGCTCCCGCGGCCGGCTGCTCCGCGTGGCCATGCTCGATGGCGGCAAGCTGCTCACGGAGGCCGATCCCGAAGTGTCGGAGGCGATCGACTTCGTCGAGTTCTATCGGGCGAGTGCCCGGTCGTTCCACGAACTGCCGGGCGTCGAGGCGAAGGGCTGCGGTGTCGTCGTGGTCGTGCCCCCGTGGAATTTTCCGATCGCGATTCCCTGTGGAGGCATCGCGGCTGCGCTCGCCGCGGGCAACGCCGTGATCATCAAGCCCGCCTCCGACGCGGTGCTCACGGCATGGGAGTTGTGCCAGTGCTTCTGGCTGGCCGGCGTGTCGCGGCGGGTGCTTCAGTTCGTGCCCTGTCCGGGGGCTGGGCCTGGTGCGCGGCTCGTGACGCATGCGGATGTGTCGGCCGTGATCCTCACCGGCGGCACCGACACGGCCCTCGCGATGCTGGCTGCCAAGCCGGGCATGCGGCTCTCCGCCGAGACCGGCGGCAAGAATGCGACCATCGTGACGGCCATGAGCGACCGCGAACTGGCGATCAAGCACGTGGTGCATTCGGCCTTTAGCCACGGCGGGCAGAAGTGCTCAGCCACGTCGCTCTTGCTGCTCGAAGCCGAGGTCTACGACGACCCGGCCTTCAAGAGCATGCTCTGCGATGCCGTGGAGAGTCTGCACGTCGGCTCGGCCCATCACGTGCACACGCGGGTGGGGCCGCTCATCCGGCCACCGTCCGGTCCGCTGGAAGAGGCGCTCAAGACGCTCGAACCGGGCGAGACCTGGGCCGTGATGCCGCGGCGGGTCGCCGACAATCCAAACCTCTGGTCGCCGGGCGTGAAGTGGGGCGTGACTCCCGGGAGCCCGACGCACCTCACCGAGTTTTTCGGGCCACTGCTCGGCGTGATGCGGTTCGAGCGGCTCGCCGACGCGATCGAGATTGTGAATGCGACGGGCTACGGGCTCACGAGTGCGATCCACAGTCTCGACGATCGCGAGATCGACCGGTGGAAGCGGGGCATCCGGGCGGGCAACCTCTATATCAACCGGGGCACGACCGGCGCGATCGTGCTTCGGCAGCCATTTGGTGGCATGGGGAAATCGGCGGTCGGCCCGGGGCTCAAAGCGGGCGGGCCGAATTACGTGGCGGCGTTCTTGGACTTTCGCGATGCGGCTGGACACTGTCCGGCCGCATCACATGCGATCGACAACGCGGACCTCGCGGCCCTCGTCGCACGGCTGCCCGACGATGCCGAGGGACTGCGGCTGCGGGCCGCGATCGCGAGCTACGACGCCGCATGGACCGACGAGTTCTCGCGGGAGCACGACCATCTCCAGCTGCTTGGGCAGGACAACATCCGGCGGTATCGGCCGTACTCCGTGGTCTGCGTGCGGGTCACACCACAGGACTCGTGGCTCGACATCGTGGCCCGGGTGGCCGCCGCGCGGGTGACTCGCGCGCGGGTGCTCGCGTCGTTCGCGCCGGGCTGTCCGCGGGAGTGGCATGACGTGCTCGATGAATGGACGCATGCCTGGGCCGCCGGAATCGAACTCGTGGCAGAAACTGACGCGGTCGTCGCATCGCTCGTGCCCCGGTCAGACGTGCGGGTCCGCTACGGCGGCCGGGATCGCGTGCCTGAGGAGGTGCGGCGGGCGGCGGCGGCAGTTGGCCACTGGGTCGCCGACGTGCCGGTGGTGGCTGCGGGCCGGATCGAGCTGCTCTGGTATCTGCGCGAGCAGAGCATCTCCTTCGACTACCACCGCTACGGCAACCTGGGGCGGCGCGCGGGTGAGCTGCGGACCGTGGGCCCGTCACTCCGTGACGGGCAGAGCCCGTTGCGTTTCGTAGGCCCGTCACTCCGTGACGGGCAGCCCGTTGCGGA
>CAMDDA010000266.1 GCA_945890755.1 Candidatus Kuenenia stuttgartensis | reverse complement strand
ATGCCCCCGGGCCCGCATCGCCACGATGAAGTCGGGCACGGCCACCGGCCGCGACGGCCCCCAGTCGCCGGCGGAGTTCACGAGCAGCCGCTCGGTGCCGTACCGCTCGATCATGTCGCAGGCCCGCTCGGGCGAGCACTTCGTGATTGGGTAGAGCGTCATGCCCGCCCAGTAGCCGGCGTCGAGGGCGTGATGGATCGTGTGCTCCTCCACGTGGTCGATCACCACGCGGCCCCGGTCGAGTGTTGGAAAGTCGGCGAGCATGTCGAGGATCATCCGTGTGCCGCGGAGCTTGTCGGCGAGATGCGGCGTATGGATGAGGATCGTCTCGTCGTGCTTCACAGCGAGCTGCACCTGCTCGAGAAACACGGTCGCCTCGTTCCGCGTGTTTTTGTTGAGCCCGATCTCACCAATGCCGAGCACGTTCGACGCCCCGAGGAACTCCGGGATCGCCGCGATCACATCGCGGGCGAGCGTCACATCCTCTGCTTCCTTGGCATTGATGCAGAGCCACGCGTAGTGGGCGATGCCGTAGCCGGCGGCCCGCTTCGGCTCGACTTCCGTGATCTGCCGGAAGTAGTCGCGAAACCCGTCCGCGCTGCGGCGGTCGAAGCCGGCCCAGAAGGCGGGCTCGCTCACGGCCACACAGCCCATTCGCGCGAGGGCCTCGTAGTCGTCGGTCACCCGCGAGACCATATGAATGTGGGGATCGACGTAGTTCATGACGCGTAGTTCAGGCCGCGGGACTCACTGGCCGCAGCAGTTGGGGGAGCCGGCCAGCCGCGGGCCGCCGTCCTGACGCCAGTTTGGCTCGTAGGCGTCGGAGAAGAGTCGCTGGATGTCGTCCACCCGGTGGCCCGGCCGTGTGAGCCGTTCGACGGCTTCGGAGAGCAGCCGCCACCGCGGGTCTATATCCAGCACGCCCCCAGCGTCGCCGGCGTGCCGCTCCGACCGGTCGAGGGCCGCGGCCAGTTCGACGATCAGACTGCGAATCGCGAGAAACCGCTGGTCGGAAAGGCTGTGGGGCATGGGTGAGCCGGGCGGTGCGCGATCATGGCACTACCGTCAGCCTAGTCATGAGGGACGCGTTTTCAACCCAAACGGCTGCCGCCGCCCGCCTGGCCATCAGACGGCCGTTCCACTTCACGTTAGACTTTTACGGTTTTGCGTAACCGCCGCCGGCTACCGTCGTGGGGATTCTGATCCCTTCCCCCTCGCTGGATGCATTCATGGCCACCGCGTATCGCTTTTCGATCGGTCCCTGGAACATCGGCCGCGGCGCCGATCCGTTCGGCCCTCCGGTCCGCCCCGCCGTCTCGTTCGACGACGTCCTGAAGACCGCCGTGCAACTCGGCTTCGAGGGCATCCAGTTCCACGATGACGACGCCGTACCCGATCTCGAGAATCTCCCCCCGGCCCGGATCGAGGCCGAGGCGAAGGAGATGAAGAAGAGGCTCGACGACAACGGCCTCGTCGCCGAATTCGTCGCCCCCCGCCTCTGGGAGCACGAGCACGGTATCGACGGCGGCTACACGTCGAACTGCGCGACCGCGCGGAAGTGGGCGATCGAGCGATCCAAGCGGGCGGTCGATGTCGCGATGGCCCTCGGCTGCGACCTGATCGTGATGTGGCCGGCCCGCGAGGGTACGGCTGTCCGCGAGAGCAAGAACCCGATCACGGCCTCGGCCCAGATGCTCGACGCGATCAACGCCATCCTCGGCGCCAGCCCGAAGGCCCGGATCGCGATCGAGCCCAAGCCCAACGAGCCGGTCGATCATGCCTTCGTGCCCACGATCGGCCACGCCCTGGCGCTCGGCGCCCGGTCGGCCGATCCCGCCCGCGTCGGCGTGCTCATCGAGAGCGCCCATGCGATCCTCGCCGGCCTCGATCCCTCCGACGAGATGGGCTTCGCACTCGCCGCCGGGAAGCTCTGGAGCGTTCACCTCAACGACCAGAACGGCCTCAAGTTCGACCAAGACACGGTCTTTGGCGCGGCGAACCTCCGGGGCGCCTTCGACCAGGTGCGGGTGCTCGAGCAGGCGGGCTACGCCGACACGGGCGCGTTCGTGGGTTTCGACGTGAAGGCGCAGCGGACGCAAAAGGCCGCATCGGCCACGGCCCATCTCGCCACGAGCAAGGCGATCTTCCTCCGGCTCGTGGAGAAGGCCCGGTCGTTCCCCGAGAAGCAGGCCGCCGAGTGCATCGCCAGCCGCGATTACGAGGCCCTGGAACGGACCGTGCTGGAGCATCTCCTCAGCGCGTGAGGGTCAACTGATGGCGGGCACGGAGGCGGCATCGATGACGCAGCGGCTCGTGGCCGTGATCCTCGATGCCGCCCGGCCGTATGACCGGCTGATCATCGGCGGCGTGGCTCACTACGCGCGGGAGCACGGCGGCTGGAGCCTCTACGTCGAAGAGGATCCGCTCCAGAAACTGCCCGACCTCAAGCGGTGGCACGGCCAGGGCATCATCGCCAACTTCGACGACCGGCAGGTCGCCGCGGCGATGCGCGGCCTCACGATTCCGGTCGTGGGCGTGGGGGGCGGCTACGGCTGGTACGAGCCGGCCTCGGGCACTCCATACATCTACACCGACAACGCGGCCATCGGCCGCCTCGGCGCGGAGCATCTGCTGGGTTGCGGCTTCGAGACACTCGCCTTCTATGGCTACCCGCGGACGACCACGAGCGGCTGGTCGGAGGAGCGGGCGGCCTCGTTTGAGTCCGCCGCCACACAGGCCGGCCGACCGTGCCACGTCTTCACCGGCCGCCACGCCACGGCCCGCCGCTGGGAGGACCTGCAGGATGAACTCATGTCGTGGATTGCGAAGCTCCCCAAACCAGTGGGCCTCATGGCCTGCAACGACGTGCGGGCCCGCCACGTGCTCGAAGCCTGCCGGTCGCTCGGCCTGCGGGTGCCCCACGACGTGGCGGTGCTGGGCGTGGACAACGACGAGATGATCTGCGACCTCACGTCGCCGCCGCTGTCGAGCATCGATCAGTCTGCCCGGCGCATCGGCTACGAGGCGGCGGCCGCCCTCGACCGGCTGATGCAGGCCAGCGGGCGGTCGAAACGCCGGTCGCAGTCAGCGCCGCCGCAGCCCGTGGTGATTCCGCCGATCGGCGTCATCGCGCGGGCCTCGACCGACACGACGGCCACCCGTGACGAGGCCGTGCTCGTCGCGCTCCACCACCTGCGCCGGAATCCCTGGCGCCGGCCCGACGTGGCGGCGATCGCCGCCGAGGCCTGCGTGTCGCGATCGACGCTCGAAAACCGGTTTCGCACGGTGATTGGCCGGTCGATTCACGAGGAATTCGTGCGGCTGCGTCTGGCCGGCCTGCGACGGCTGATCACCGACACCGACCTGCCCCTCAAGGCGGTGGCCATCCGCGCCAGCTTCCCGTCGGTGCAATACATGACCACGTTTCTCCATCGCCACACAGGCCTCACGCCCGCCCGCCTCCGCGCCGTCGAACGTCGCCGCGGCCCCGCCGCGTAGTGGCCGTAGGCCAGTTGCGGAGCAACGGGCCTACGGTCGCCCATTCCGGGCGGATCAGCCAGCCGAGAGCGTGACGACGTTCTTCGGAAAGGCTTTTCGCAGCTTCGCGTCCATCGTCACGAGCTTCACGCCGAGCGTCATGGCCAGCGCCACGAATTCACAGTCGTATGCGGAGCAGTCGCTATCGCGTACGAGCTCGAGCACGAGCCGGGAATCCACCTCGTACTCCGATCCTGCCATAAGGCCTTCCGCCTCTTCCTGCAGCTGCTGCGCGGCGGGAAATGCCAGGATCTTCCGCCGCAGATAGCCGGCCAGAATGTTGCGGAATTCGCTCCGCCAGAGGAGTGGAGCGGCCCAGTGCTCGTCTCGCG
>CAMDDA010000265.1 GCA_945890755.1 Candidatus Kuenenia stuttgartensis | reverse complement strand
GAGTGACGGGCCTACAGGGGCTGCCCGTCACGGAGTGACGGGCCTACGGGGACAGCGTGGCCCCTACGGCCGGACGCCCGTTACGAGCAGCGTGATGTGGTAGAAGACCGGTGCGGCGAAGCACATCGAGTCGATGCGGTCGAGCACGCCGCCGTGCCCCACCACCAGCGTGCCGTAATCCTTCACGCCGCGGTCGCGCTTGATCGCCGACATCGTCATGCCGCCGGCGAAGCCCATGATCGCGACGACGAGGCCGGCGATCGCCGCCTGCCAGGGCTGAAACGGCGGCGCCGCCCACCAGAGCACGGCCGCGAGTAGCGCCGTGCTCGCGGCACTGCCGAGCAGTCCCTCCCAGGTGCGGCTCGAACTCACGGCCGGGGCCACGAGCCGCTGGCCGAGCATCCGGCTCCAGACGTACTGCATGCAGTCGGCGAACTGTACGAGCAGGATGAGAAAGAAGAGCAGCCTGAAGTTGTCGCTGTACCCGGCCCCGTCGGCGGAGCCGATCGGAATCTGGAGGAGCGCCGGCGCGAACGACAAACAGTAGACACAGACCACGAGGCCGGCCTGGATCTTCGCCGTCCGCTCCAAGAACCGCTTGTAGTCTCCGGCGACGGCCACGCGGGTGAGCACGAAGAGCGTGGCGTAGACCGGCAGGAACACGCTGAAGATGTCGTAGCGATTGAGGCCGACGAGCACGTAGTGCAGCGGCGTAAAGAGGAAGAACACCCAGAACAGGGCCCGGTGGTCGCCCTTGCGGGTGGGCGTGAGCGTGATGAACTCACGCAGCGCCCAGAACGACACGAGGCCGAAGAGCACCACCGTGGCCGTCGTGCCCAGCCAGAAGGCGGCGGCGAGCACGGTGCACAGGATCCACCAGCCGCGGAGCCGGAGGTTGAACGTGCGGACGGCGGCGGCGTCGAGGCCGCGGTCGGGGTGTCGCTTGAGGAACTGCCCGACGCCCGTGGCCGCGGTGAGCAGCGCGAGCACGCTCGTGATCAGGGCGATGGTGCGCGGGTCGTTCACGGCCGGTTCATTCCTTGAGCGCCATCACAGCCCGGCGGGCCCGGGCGAGGAAGTCGAGTTTCGCCTCGCCTCGCTCGAGCCACAGGGGCGGCCCGAAGCTGATGCAGGAGAGCAGGGGCACGGGGAGAAACTCGCCGCGGGGCAGCACGCGGTTGAGGTTGTCGATGTGCACGGGCACGAGTTCGATCTCGGGCCGCTTCTTCGCGAGATAGTAGAGCCCGCTCTTGAACTCGCCGACTTCGCCCGTGACACTCCGGCTCCCCTCTGGAAACACGATCAGCGAATGGGTGCTGCCGGCCTCGCGGAGCATGAGATCGACCGGACTCTGATGCACCTTGATGTCGGTGCGGTCGATGAGGATCGCATCGAACACTTCCGTGGCCAGCCAGCGCCGCACGATGCCGCGGGACCAATAGTCCTTGGCGGCCACGGGGCGTGTCACTTCGCGGACAGCCTGTGGAAGCGACGACCAGATCACGAGTGCGTCGAGGTGGCTGGTGTGGTTGGCAAAGTAGATCCGCTGGCAGGTGTCGGGCTGGCTGGCGATCCACCGCACGCTGGCGCCGGCGAGCACGCGGGCGAGCGCGGCGAGCCCCAGCCCGGCAGCGCGGCAGACGGGCGACCGGGCCGACGAACTGTCGGGTCGCGGCGGGGCCTGGGCCGCGGGTTCCGGAATGTCGGCGGGCGAAAGCATGGCGGTATCTTCAAACGCTGCGAGCGCCACGGTCAATGACGCTCCGCTGCCAGGTCGCGGACGAAGGGATTGTGCCGCCGTTCCCAGCCGATCGTCGTCAGGTCGCCGTGGCCCGGCAGCACGACCGCGTCGTCGGCCAGTGGGTAGAGACGGTTGCGGATGCCGGCGATGAGGGCGGCCGGGTCGCCGTCGGCGAAATCGGCCCGTCCGATCCCGCCCCGGAAGAGCACGTCACCGCCGATGACGAGCGGCGGCGTGGAGGCATGCATCACGTAGACGACGTGCCCGCGAGAGTGGCCGGGAATCTCGCGGACCTCGAAGGTGAGGCCGGCGACGGTGATGGTCTCGAGGTCGTCGAGCAGCCGATCGGCCGGGGGGCTCACCAGTCGGACGCCGAACGGGGCGGAAAGGTTGCCGTCGGGGTCGGTCAGTTTCGGAGCGTCGTGCCGGCCGATCCAGATCGGCAGGCCGGGCCAGCGGGCGAGCAGGGCGGCGTTTCCCGCGATGTGGTCGGAGTGGCCGTGTGTCAGCAGGATGGCCCGCGGGACAAGCCCACGCTGCACGACGTCCGACACGATCGCCGCGGGCTCGAACCCGGGATCGATGATCACGCACTCGGCCGCGCCGGGGCGGAAGAGCACGTAGCTGTTCTCGTCGAACGGCTTCGACTCGATCCGGGCCACGAGCGGCGTGTCGGGACTGGCGCCAGGAATGGACACGAGGGGCAGACTGGGCATGGCAGGCGAGCGGCTGGCGGGGGCTGGGGCGAGGCGACTGGCTACACGGAGCATGGTTGGCGGGATTCCGAGGGGCAAGCCGCCTGTCTCTGGCCCGGGCGGTAGAGGCCCGGGGCGGGAAACAGCCGCGAAAAGTGGCATGGTGGGGGCTGACAACACCCCGCTATGCTCCTGCCGCGAGGTCCGGGTATGCCGTTCATCCGGCCTGCGCACGCTGCCGCTCATGCGGGGCTGGTTGCAGGGCGATAGAGAGTCGAGGAACGGCACGGCGTCGGGCGGGATGCCCGGCGGCGTTTGGCCCGGCTGCGATCCATGGAGGGATGGCGATGCGTTTCGTGCGGATGACGGGCGTCGTACTCACGGCGACGGTGTGTGTGCTGGGCCTGACGGTGGCCCGTGGCCAGCAGGCGGCGATTCCCGCCCAGTCCGCTCCCGGCAGTCAGGGCCCTGGCCTCATCCCCAACGGTGACGTCGCCCAGGGCAACGCGAATGCCGGTGATGCCGGCGCTGCGGCCGTCGGCGTGCATCCGCTCCAGCCCGCGCTCGAACTGGCCCGGAAGGGGCTCGGTGAGCTGCGATCCAAGATCAAGGACTACACGTGCACGGTCGTGAAGCGGGAACGGATCGACGGCAAACTCGGCGACCATGAAGACCTGTTCGCGAAAGTCCGCCACGAGCCGTTCAGCGTCTACCTCTACTTCCTCGCGCCGGAGACGGTGAAGGGGCAGGAGGTGATCTACGTCGAAGGCCAGAACGACGGCAACATGCTCGCCCACGCCGGCAGCGGTGTGCGGGCGATGGTGGGCACGGTATCACTCAAGCCCCAGAGCATGCTCGCGATGCAGGGCAATCGCTATGCGATCACCGAGATCGGCGTGGAGAACCTCGCCCGGCGGCTCGTCGAGGTGGCCGAGCACGACAAGCAGTTCGGCGAGTGCGACGTCAACTTCTTCCCCAACGCCAAGGTGAACGGCCGCATCTGCACCTGCATCCAGGTGACGCATCCGGTGCCCCGGAGGAACTTCCGCTTTCACCTGGCCCGCGTGTTCATCGACGACGAATACACGATCCCGATTCGCTACGAGGCCTACGACTGGCCGCAGGAAGCCGGTGGTCAGCCCGTGCTCATGGAGGAATACACCTACATGAACGTCAAGGTGAACAACGGCCTCACCGACGGGGACTTCGACCCGAAGAACACGGCCTACAAGTTCGGCGTAAAGTAGCTGCGGGTCCACCCACGCGGCGTGCCGCCCCAGACAAGCCCTGAGCGCAAGCGAGGGGATCCCGCGGCGCGAGCCGCGGACGGGTCGCTCCATATGGCGACGTCGCCCCGTGAGGCGGCGGCAATCCGCGCGTCGACGTTGCCGATGCGTGCGCATCAGGATCCCCCGGCTTGCGCCTGGGGGCTTGTATGGGAGGGGATTTCCCGACGCGTGC
>CAMDDA010000264.1 GCA_945890755.1 Candidatus Kuenenia stuttgartensis | reverse complement strand
AGGCGGCACCTGTGGCGACGACGGCGGTGCAGAGCCAGTTCGCCGCCGCGCGGCCCTGAGTGAGCCGCCAGCCAGCGAGGGCGGCACCGGCGCCGCACCACCAGACGGGCGCCGCCCAGCAACCGAGCGGCAACGGCACCAGCCGGCCGATCGCACAGCCTGCCCCGAGACCGACGGCCATCACGACGAGCGGCCGGCAGGGCAGCGGCTCACTCCGGCAGGCCCGCCGGATGCGCCAGCCCAGATCGCGGGCCGCCGCCATGCCGCGGCGGCCGCCATCGCGTAGTCCCTGCCTCATGGTTTCGATCATGACTGCCAGCCCGGGTGCCACACTCGACACGGACGGACGACATGCCCGTCAAGTTAATAACGAGCGCAGAGGCCACGAGGGGCAAAAAAATTGTCGATTGCGCTGCACCGGGTTGGAAAGTGCCGCATTCTGTAGGCCCGTTGCTCCGCAACGGGCTGCGAGGGGCCGGGGCACGCCGTGACCACGGAAACAGACAGCCCGTCACGGAGTGACGGGCCTGCGCGCCTGCACGATCCGCGGCAGATTCGCCAGATCCGGAAGCGTGGCCTCGCGCACGAGCCCGGGCTGGGCGTCGAGCACGCCCTCCGCCGCCGCGGCCACCGCTGGCCCGATCTCGATCAAAAGCCAGCCCCCCGGCGCGAGCGACTCGGCCGCGGCCGCCGCCAGCCGGGCGACCACCTCCACGCCCGCCGGCCCCGATACGAGCGCCGACCTCGGCTCGTGCAACCGCACGTCGCGCGGAAGCGAATCGAACTCGTCCTCCCGCACATACGGTGGGTTGCTCACGATCACGTCCCACGGCCCGGCCGCCTCGGAAGCTCCCAGAAGATCACAGGCCACGAAGCGAACCCGCTCGGCCACTCCGTGCCGGGCCGCATTCTCGCCCGCCACGGTCAGAGCCTCGGTGGATATGTCGGTCGCGACGATCGTCGCCTGCGGCAGGCGCTTCGCCAGCGTGACGGCGATCGCACCGGAGCCCGTGCCCACGTCGATGATCCGCGGGGCGGCCGCCATCTTGCAAAGATCGAGCGCCCGCACGACCAGCCCTTCGGTTTCGGGGCGGGGCACGAGCACGGCCTTGTTCACGGCGAACGGCAGCGAGAAAAACTCGCGGCTGCCCACGAGATACGCCACCGGCTCCCCCTCGCCGCGCCGCTTCACGAGCTCGCGAAACCGCGCCCGTTCGGCGTCGGCCACGGGCGTGTCGAACGCCGTGTAGAGGGCGATCCGCTCGCAGCCGCGGACATGGGCCAGGAGCACCTCGGCATCGAGCCGCGGCGACTCGCTCCCGCGGCCGATGAGCCAGTCGGTCGTCACCGTGAGCAGCCGCCCCACGGTCCAGGCCTCGGCGTCGCCGCCGGCGGGGCGGTCGGTCGTCATGCGTCGCGCCCCGAGGTGACGGCGGGCTTCGCCGACCGCTCCATTTCGCTCTTCCGGGCCTGACGGGCATGCTCCTCGATCGCATCGATCACGAGGGCCAGCCGACCCGCCATCACCTGGTCGAGCGTGAAGCTTTCGTTGATCCGGTGGTCGGTCACGCGGTTCTGCGGAAAGTTGTAGGTGCGGATCCGCTGACTGCGGTCACCCGAGCCCACGAGGCTCTTCCGCTCGGCCGACCGCTTCTGATGTTCGATGTTCCGTTGGTATTCATAGAGCCGCGTCTTCAGTACGCGGAGCGCCTTGGCCAGATTCTTGTGCTGGCTCTTCTCGTCCTGGCACTGCACGACGATGCCGGTCTCGAGATGCGTGAGCCGCACGGCGGAGGCCGTCTTGTTGACGTGCTGGCCGCCCGGCCCGCTCGCGCAGAAGAGATCCTTCCGGTACTCGTCGGGGGAGAGCGACACCTCCACGTCTTCCGGCTCGGGGAGCACGGCGACGGTCGCGGCCGATGTGTGAATCCGGCCCTTCGTCTCCGTGTCGGGCACGCGTTGCACGCGGTGACCGCCACTCTCGTGCTGGAGCCTGCGGTAGACGGCATCGCCAGCCACGCCGAGCACGAGATCCTTGAAACCGCCCAACTCCGTGGGACTGGCATCGAGCACCTCGAACTCCCAGCCGATTTCGGCGCCGTAGCGGCGATACATCTCGTAGAGGTCGCGCACGAAGAGCGCCGCCTCGTCGCCACCGGTGCCCGCCCTCAACTCCATGATGCAGCGGGCGCGGTCGGCATCCTCGTCGGTCGAGCAGAGGTCGACGAGTTGGTCCCACTCCTGCTCCCGCCGCCGCTCCAAGTCCGGCAACTCTGCCTCGGCGAGATCCCGCAGATCGCGGTCGTCGCCGGCGACCATCTCCTTCGTGTCGGCGATCTGCCGCTCGAGGGCCACGAACTGACGGTAGCGGGTGGCCAGTTTCGCGAGCGTGCCATGCTCACGGGCCACGGCGGAGAGCCGCTGCGGATCGGCCAGCACATCAGGATCGACCAGCGCGCGTTCGAGTTCCTCGAACCGTGCGAGCCGCGATTCCAACTCGTCGCGCATCATTCAGACCGCGAGCAGATCGCGGCCGGCCATCAGGATGCGGGAGCCTCGGCCCCCGCCTTCTTCTTCTTCAGACTCGCGTAGCCGGCGCCGGCGAACTTCGACTTGAACTTCTCGATCCGGCCTGCGGTATCGACGAACTTCAGCTTGCCGGTGAAGAACGGATGGCAGACGTTGCAGATGTCGACCTTGATCTCGGGCACCGTGCTCCGCGTCGTGAACGTGTTGCCACAGCCACAGCGGGCGAGCGTGTCTTGATACCTGGGGTGGATGCCGTCTTTCATGATCGATCACGCGGGGCAGGGGGGCGGGGAATGGTTTCTGCGAGCCCCTCACCTTACCCGCCAGGGCCCGCAGAGGCAACACGGGATGCCCTGCGGCCGGCCCGTAGGCCCGTTGCTCCGCACCGGGCTGCCCGTCACGGAGTGACGGGCCTACGTGAGCCGGTCACGGCGTGACGGGCCTACGTCAACCGGTCAGGGAGTGACGGACCTGCGTTTCTCCAGCTGGTCGGCCAGCAACCGGCTGCCGAACCGCTGGGGGGAACGATCGGCACGGAGGGCGGCCACCGCCTCGGCGGTCTTGCCGAGCCCGAGATAGGCCTGCGCGAGATTGACCTGGGCGGCGTCGGCCCAGCGGCTGTCCGGAGCGGCCTCGAGCGTCATCCGGCGCAGGTAGTCGATCGCGGCCTCGTATTCGCCTTCGCCGAGCGTGAGCACGCCCAGCCAGTAGGCGGCATCCTCTTTCATCTGGCCGTAGAGCCGCCGGGCGGCCTCGGCCTGTTCGGCGGGGAGGCCGCGGACAGCCCCGGCGATCACGTCCCGCCCCGGCCGGGCTGTGAGGTAAGCCGCCTTCGCCCCGGTGGGCCCGTCGAGATCGCCACGAAACTCCCGTAGCCGCGCGGCGTAGAGCGGCCGCATCGGCCGGCCGGCCCCCGCGCCGTCCGTTGGCACCAGCGCGATCTGCAGCGGGGCCAACTCCCGTCGCGCGGCCGACGCCACGGCGGCAGTTACCGTTCGGCGGCGGGCCGCGGTCTCCCAGGGAAACTCCCACACTCCCGCCGGGAGCTCCCGCGTCACCTCCGGCAACGCCCTGCGGGCCGCATCGGCCGTCGCACCGACATCGACGGCGATCCGCATCTCGCGGGCCGACCGCAGATCGGCATCGAGGACCGCCATCCGGCGGGAGGCCGTCCACGCGTCTGCGGCCACGAGCACGCTCACCCGCTGGAGGTCGACAGCCTGCACACGATACGGCCGATCGGGCAGCGACAGCGACTCGAGGATCGCAGGGTCGCGGGCAGCCTCATTGACCGTGGCCACGCCGTGGCCGCCGGGCCCCGCGATCGGCATGCCGTAGGCCGGCTCGAAGAGGTACGCCTCACCACCGGTCACGACCGCCGGCACCCAGGGCCGCAGGTCGCCGG
>CAMDDA010000263.1 GCA_945890755.1 Candidatus Kuenenia stuttgartensis | reverse complement strand
CGATCCTGTGCGACGAGCAATTCCTGGGCCACGAACTGCTCCGCCAGCCTCCCGCGATCGATGTCGAGCAGATCGCGGTGCTGCATCTCGCGATCGACAGGCAGGCCACAGAGACGCTGCATCAGGCCGACGTCCACGAAAGCCGCCTTGAACCGCTTCTCATTGGCGGTCGCGCCGAGCGGCAGCCCGGCGGGAGTGGCAGACGTGATTTTATGCAGCACGCGAGCCAGGCAGAGCAGGTCAAACGCCTTGCGGTTTGTCTGACCGTAGTGCTGGGAGTCCAAGGTGGTGTGACGACGTTCCTGAACTCGGCCCGGCCAAACTGCTCGTTGAACAAGGTTTCCGCTCGAGTGCCCAGCGTGTGCCGGTGACATCCGGCTAATCGCCTTCATCACGGAACCGGGGCCGATCCGGAAGATCCTCACGCATCTGGGCGAACCGCTTGAGCCTCCGCCCGTCTCGCCCGCCCGCGGCCCGCCCACCGACGGGCCGAGCTCGTCCAGGCCCATGACGATCGCGAAGCGGTTCAGGTGTCGCCCGACGAGCTGCCCGTGATCGATATCCACAGCCCTTGACTGCTGCCGGAAGCCAGGTCACGACAAAGCCGCGAGGCAGCCGGACGCGGAGAGACTCCGCGCACAAGCCCGAAAACCGCCACGTCGGAGGGAGATGGCAGGCGGGCTGAGAAAGCCCTGGTGCGCTACGACTTCAACGCCACGATCCTCCACCTGCTCAAAACACCACAGGCCCACACTACTTGCCTGCAGGTTCGCAAACCTCCGGCCAAATAGCCGGCCTCTCGGCTTTCACGCCTCCAACCGCACACGGAGTGTGCGGACTACGGGCGCCAACGGCCAGATCGGCGTACACTATGCGCGTTCCACTCCCCCGGCGGCAGCTCATCCGCCCGCACGCATCCACACCTGCGCGCCCGCCATGCACACGCACATACGCCTTACGACCGCGACGCTGATCCTCTCCCTGGCAAGCGCAGGCCGCGCTGCCGCCGCGCCGCAGTCCGTCGAGGAGATCGCCAAGGCCGCGAAGGACTCGGTCGTCACGATCCGGTTCACCGGCCGGCGGGCAAGCGACGAGGGACTGGGCACCGGCTTCGTCGTCGGGGACGGCCTCGTCGCCACCAATCTCCACGTCATCGGCGAGGCCCGGCCGATAACCGTGGAACTGGCCGACGGGAGCACGCACGAGGCCACGGCCGTGCATGCGACCGACCGTGATGCCGATCTCGCGATCGTGCGGATCGACGTCGGCGGCCTCACCCCGATGTCGCTCGCTGATCCCGGCACGGTGGTGGATGGCCAGGAGGTCGTGGCGGTGGGCAATCCACACGGCTTGAAGCGGAGCGTCGTGGCGGGACGCGTGTCGGCCCTCCGCGAGATGGACGGGATCGGCATGATCCAGCTCGCGCTTCCCGTCGAGCCGGGCAACAGCGGCGGGCCGCTGCTCGACCTGGAAGGCCGCGTGCATGGCGTGGTGTCGCTGAAGTCGCTCGTCACGCCCAACCTCGGATTCGCCGTGGCGGTGGACCGGCTGCGCGACCTGCTCGAACGCCCAAATCCCGTCGCCATCGACCGCTGGCTCACGATCGGAGCCCTCGATCCCGCCGAGTGGACGGCGATCGGCGGCGGCCGCTGGCGGCAACGCGCCGGCCGCATCTCGGTGAGCGGCGCAGGCACCGGCTTCGGCGGACGGTCGCTCTGCCTCGCCGTGGATGAGCCGCCCGAGCAGCCCTACGAGGTGGCCGTGTGGGCGAAGCTCGACGACGAGGCGGGCGCCGCCGGGCTCGCCTTTGCAGCCGATGGCGGCGACCGCCATTACGGCTTTTATCCGTCGGCGGGCCGGCTGCGGCTGACGCGGTTTGACGGGCCCGACGTGCTCTCCTGGAAGATCCTCGACGAGAAACCGAGCCCGCGGTACCGGCCGGGTGAATGGAATCACCTGCGGGTGCGGGTCGCTGCCGACGGAATCGTCTGCTTCGTCAACGACGACGTGGTCTTCACGTCGACCGACCGCGGCCTCACCGGCGGTCGCGTGGGCCTCGCGAAGTTTCGTGACACGGAGGCGGAGTTTCGCGGGTTCGCGGTGGGCCGCGAGCTGCCGCGGGCTGCGCCACCGGCCGACGTGATGGCCCGCATCGAGGCCGTGGCCGCCGCCCTGCAGGATGACGATGCGACTGCCGACGGCGACCCCACCGACGACCTCGTCGCGAAACTGCTTCCCGAGGGCGACGCCGCCCGCACGGGGCTCATGCGGCGGGCGGCTGAGCTCGAGCAGCAGGCGGCTCGACTCGAAGCCCTTGCCACGAGCGTGCATACCCGGCGGACGCTCGACGAACTGGCCGGCTTCGTGGGCAAGGCGGATGCCGAGATCGATCTGTTCCACGCCGCGCTGCTGATCGCGAAGCTCGACAACCCCGACCTCGACGTCGCTGCCTCGCGACAGGAACTCGACCGGCTTGCCGCCGACGTCCGCAAGCAGATTCCGGCCGGTGCCGACGATGACGCCACGCTCGCCGTGCTCAATCGTGTGCTCTTCGACGAGCTCGGCTTTCACGGCAGCCGCGGCGACTATTACAACCGCTCCAACAGCTTCGTCAACGAAGTGCTCGACGACCGCGAGGGCATCCCCATCTCGCTCGCCGTCGTCTACATCGAACTGGCCCGGCGGCTCGGACTCGCCGTGGAGGGCGTGGGCTTTCCTGGGCATTTCCTGGTGCAGTACACGCCGGATGCAGGCGAACCCCGCTGGCTCGACATCTTCGACCGGGCCGCCGTCCGCACCCGTGACGACCTCGCCGCCGAGCGGGACGAAGCCGGCGCGGAACTCAACGACACCGACCTTGCCGTCGCGGGCCCGCGGGTGATTCTCGCGCGGATGCTCAACAACCTCCTCGGCATCGCCGTCCGCGAGGGCAAGCAGGCCGACGTGCTGCGGTACCTCGACGCGATCCTCGTGATCGAGCCCGACTCGGCCCGCGACCGTGTGATGCGGATGATCACATCGGCCCGCCTCGGCCGCCGCACCGCCGCCCTCACCGACGCCCGCTGGCTCCTCGACCGCGAGCCGCCCGGCATCGATATCGACCAGGTCCGCAGCCTCGTCGCCCGCCTCGAATCCGAGCCGTAGCGTCGCGGTATCCCGGCCGGCGGCGGTCCCATGGAAGCCCTGAGCGCGAGCGAGGGGATCGCGCATACAAGCCCTGAGCGCGAGCGAGGGGATCCCGCATACAAGCCCTGAGCGCGAGCGAGGGGATCGCGCATACAAGCCCTGAGCGCAAGCGAGGGGATCGGCCTGACGAGCGTCGGCGATCCCCCGGCTGGCGCCTGGGGGCTTCTACGCGGCGGGGGGAACACTCCTCAACGGGCCTACACGCAAGCAGCCGCCGCGGGCTCGTCAGCCTTCACACCGCAACCGGCCAGCAGGCCGCGGAGCCGTTCCGCCAGCTTCTCCCGTTCAGCAATCTGCTCTGCCGTCGCGGGCTGACGCGACGGCCCCATCTGAAACCCGCGCAGCCCCACGCCCACCCGCACACCCTCCGGAAAATCCGCCCCTTGCAGCAGCGGATCGAAGACGGTCGTGACCCGGTGCTGGAGTGCGTTGGCACGGGCGAGATCGCCCGCCTTCACCGCGTCGTAGACCGCCCGCATCAACTCAGGCAGCACGCCACTCGTCGCGTTCGTCCCGCCGTCGCAGCCGACGAGCAGCATCGGCACGAGGGCCGCATCCCAGCCGGTGAGAAACAGGAAGTCGGGCCGCACGGGCTTCACGGCGGCGATCAGGCGGATCATGTGGGAGATGTCGCCGGTCGAATCCTTGATCCCGATGACCCGCGGAAACTCCTCGGCCAGCCGCCGCACCGTGGCCACGTCGATCGGCGAGGCCAAGGCTGGGATGTTGTAGAGCGTGACGTCGATCGGCGCATGCCGCATGATCTCGCGGAAGTA
>CAMDDA010000262.1 GCA_945890755.1 Candidatus Kuenenia stuttgartensis | reverse complement strand
CTCACGAAGAAGTACGGCGACTTCTGCGCCCTCGATTCGCTCGACCTGAAGCTGGCCGAGGGGGACCTGTTCGGCTTCATCGGTCCGAACGGCGCCGGGAAGACGACGACGATCCGGATTCTGTCCACGCTCCTGGCCCCGACCTGGGGCGAAGCCTACGTGTGCGGCCATTCGATCTACACGCACCCGCGCGAGATCCGCCGTGCGATCGGCTACATGCCCGACATCTTCGGCGTGTATGACGACATGCTCGTGATCGAATACCTGGAATTCTTCGCCGCGGCCTATCGGATCGACGCGCCGGCCCGCCGCCCCGTGGCCGAGCGGTGCCTGGAGCTGGTCGATCTCACGGCGAAGCGGCACGAACTCGTGACGAGCCTGTCGCGCGGCATGACGCAGCGGCTCGGGCTGGCCCGCGTGCTCCTCCACGATCCGCAGGTGCTCCTGCTCGACGAGCCGGCCAGCGGCCTCGACCCGCGGGCACGAATCGAGATGCGCAACCTCCTCAAGCGGCTCCAGGGGCTCGGCAAGACGATCCTCGTGTCGAGCCACATCCTTCCGGAGCTGGCCGACATCTGCAATCGCGTGGGCATCATCGAATACGGCCGGCTGCTCGCCTGCGGCGACGTGCAGGACCTGCTCGCCCAGGTTCGCGGCCGGCCGACCCTGCGGATCCGTGTTGCCGGCTCCCCCGAGGCCGCGGCGAAGACGCTCGAAGGGAGCCCCGAGGCGGCGGGCATCGCGGTCCGCGACGGCGAGGTCGTGGTGGCGCTTGCCGACGGGGTCAGCGATCCTTCGCCGCTGGCGGCGCGGCTCGTCGCCGCCGGCCACGGCCTGATCGGCATGCGGGAGCAGGAAGTCAACCTCGAAACCGCGTTCCTCGAGCTCACCCGCGGCGCACTCGCCAAGCCCGCCGACTGATCGCCCTCGCGCCCGCTCACAGCATCACAACTCCCTGGAGGATCGACTACGTGCGACTGCCATTCGCCCACCTGCGGAGCGGTCTCGCCGCGTGCCTGCTGATCACGCTGATCACCGCGACGCTTGCCCCATCGGCTCGCGCCGCCGATACCGACGTCGAGCCGATCGCGCCGCCGGCAGCGACGGCAGCACAGCCGATGAAGCAGCCCTCCGCGCCTTTGGCCACACCCGGGCAACAGCTCGGCTATGCGCTCGGCTATCGCATCGGCGGTCGAATCGTGGCTGATCACAAGTCACTCGACATGGCGATCGACGAGCAGGCGCTCGCCCGCGGCCTCGCCGACGCCGTGCTTGGCTCTGCGTCGCAGCTCGACGAGCCGCAGCTACGCGCCGTGCTGGCAGCATTCGAGACCGCGATGCAAAAGAAGCAGCAGGAGTTCATGGCCCGCATGGCCGCGGCGGCCAAGACCAACCTGGAGAAGGGCCGTGAGTTCCTCGTGGCCAACGG
Organism: Candidatus Kuenenia stuttgartensis; assembly: GCA_945890755.1. Taxonomy (GTDB): domain Bacteria; phylum Planctomycetota; class Planctomycetia; order Pirellulales; family UBA1268; genus QWPN01. Next base: position 2,619 of record CAMDDA010000262.1, on the reverse strand, counting down.
CCGCCGCAAGGGGGTCACGACGCTGCCGAGCGGCCTGCAGTATGAAGTGCTCGTGCCTGGCACCGGCCCTCAGCCCGCAGCCGACGACCTCGTCTTCGCCCACTACAGGGGCACGCACATCGACGGCCGAGAGTTCGACGGCACGGATCCGGCCGGTGAGCCGGCCTCGTTTCCGCTGCGGGGCGTGGTGCCGGGCTGGCAGGAGGCCCTCCCGCTGATGAAGGCGGGGTCCAAGTGGCGGCTCTACCTCCCCCCGGACCTTGGCTATGGGGAGGAGGGCTCGCCCCCGGCGATCGAGCCCAATGAGGTGCTCGTCTTCGAAATCGAGCTGATTCGAGCAGAAAAGCCTCAATCCAAGCCCTAGACGCGAGCGACGGGACCCGCGGCTCTGATCCCCCGGCTGGCGCCTGGGGGCTTTTATGGCGGCCAGCCGGCCATCCAAGCCCTAGACGCGAGCGACGGGACCCGCGGCCCCGCCCCCCCGGCTCCGATCCCCCGGCTGGCTCCTGGGGGCTTTTGTTCCAATGGAGGCACCGCCGTGACGCAAAGCCGGCGCATCTTTCCTATGTTTCTTGATTTACCTAACCCGCAAACTATCTTTGGGGCACTTGACCGTCCCTCGCCCGGAAGCGTTTCGGGGCCGGCGACGTCGTCACGGGCAATTTTCACCGGAGAAGATCGAATGTTGGCGCAGCGTCGTGGGTTGCGATTTGTCGGAGTGATCACGTTCGTTGCCGTCGCCGCGACGGCCTGCGACGTACACGCCGGGTGGCATCATCGTCAGCGGGCCTATGGCTCGTCGGGCGGCTCGTCGGGCGGCAGCTACGGCGGTTCGTCGGGGGGCTCCTCCGGTGGTTCTTCGGGCGGCAGCTACGGCAGCTACGGCTCGTCGGGCGGCTCTTCGGGCGGCTCTTCGGGCGGCTCTTCGGGCGGTTCCTACGGCTCCGCCGGCTCGCACGGTGGCTGGGGATCGCACCACGCCTACAAGCGGGCGATGCGGGCGTACCGCCACGGTAGCTACGGCTCGTCGGGGGGTTCCTCGGGCGGGTCGTCCGGCGGGTCGTCGGGCGGTTCATACAGTGCCAGCTACGGCTCCTCGGGCGGCGGCTCGTCGGGCGGCTCCTCGGGTGGCTCGTACGGCGGCTACGCCGCTCCGGCCTACTCGTCGGGCATGCCGATCGAGTCGTACCGTGTGCTCGATGAGACGCCCTCGATGACGCGCGGCGAGATCATCGGCACTCCGGCGGCGACCGACTCGACGCAGATCGAGAGCGTGCCGGCCGACGCGGCCCTGCTCGTGGTCGAGGTGCCGGCCAGCGCCAAGATTTTCGTGAACGGCTCGGAGACGAAGGCGACCGGTGGCGTGCGTCGGTTCATGTCGCGCGGCCTCGTGGCCGGCAAGCAGTACGAGTTCGCCGTGAAGATGACCGTCGATCGCGACGGCACTCCGGCCGAGGAGACGAAGGTCGTGTCGGTCGCTGCCGGCGAGCGTTCGACCTTGTCGTTCACGGCCGCTGCGAAGACGAGCCTCACTCTCCGCGTGCCCGCCGATGCGAAGGTGTGGCTGGCCGGCAACGCCACTGGCGCCGCCGGCACGGTCCGCCACTTCGAGACCGCCGGGCTTCAGGCCGGGCAGTCGTGGAAGAACTACGAGATCCGCGTCTCGGCCGTCGTCGATGGCCGTGAGCAGACGATCTCGAAGGTGATCGACCTCGCCGCCGGCGACCAAGTCGAGCTCGCGCTCGACCCCGCCCAGCGGGTCGCCTCGGCCGACGCCACCGCCTCGCTGCGGTAAGCGGTTCGAGAACAGGACATCACGTGACGATTCCTGCACCCGTGCGGCGCGAGCCGCACGGGTGCAGTGCTTTTGGAACAGGAGGCCCGTTGCTCCGCAACGGGCTTTCAGGCATAGCCCGTCACGCCGTAGGCCCGTTGCTCCGCAACGGGCTTTTTGGCATAGCCCGCACGGAGTGACGGGCCTACGGGAGCGTGACGCCGCCCGTATCGCCTGTGCGGGTTGTAGGGCCGGCGCCCCCATGGGCAATCGTGACCTACGGTTCCAGTGCGCGGCCGGTGAATCCGCACCGGCTGAGGATCCGATCACGATCGAACCGATGTCAGCTTCTCGCTCTGCCGCCGTTGCCACCGCGCCACACGACCACACCTGGCCTGCGGCCGCGCGACTCCTCGCATCGGTCGCGATCCTCGTCTACCTCGCGGCCGTGATCGTGCCGCCGCTCGCGGGGCCGCCACCGGCAAGCGAACTCGCCGGCCGGCTCATGCAGCCACTTCGGCCACTGGTGGGCCTGCTGTGCCTCGGTCATGGCTATCGCTTCTTCGCCCCCGATCCCGGCCCCGGCCACACGATCCGTTGGACGATGCAGCTCGCCGATGGCTCGACCCGCACGGGCTCGATCCCCGACCGCGACGCCGACCGACCGCGGTTGCTTTATCACCGGCGGTTCATGGTGGCGGAAAAGATTGCCGCCTTCGTGCCCCCGCTCGATGCGCCGGAGGGGGTGCGGTTCGCAGCCCGTCAGGACTGGCAGCCGCTCGTGAAGGGCGTGGCCGGGAACCTGCTCGCCGCGCACGACGGCACGCAGGTGCGGCTCGAGATGG
>CAMDDA010000261.1 GCA_945890755.1 Candidatus Kuenenia stuttgartensis | reverse complement strand
TGCCCGGCCATTACCCCGAACGGCCGGCCTCACGCCAACGAACAGTCCGCCGGCGATCGACTGCATGCCGAGTTCCGATCCGGCGATCTCACAGGGCTGGCCGCGCAGTTCGATCATGCTGGCGCCATAGCAACGCAGCGCGATCGCTTTGTTGTCACGAAAGCGGCAGCCATCCAGCATGGCGGTCGATTCGTGCACGGTGACACCGTAGGTCTGATTCTCATCGAAGGTACAGCCCACGGCTCTCAGGGAACTGCCGAGATACGCATCGCCGCCAAAACGATTGCTGCCGGCCGTGCAGTTGTGCAGGTCGAGAGAGGCAGCATGCCCGGCAAAGAAGCCGTCGAACCAGCCTGTAGCGGTGCAGTCCACGCATTCCATCGTCGAGGAGAACCACGCTGCAAAGCCCATCGTCAGCTCGTTGCTACGCGGGTTTGACTTCAGGGAAGCAGTGCAGTCCTTCAAGCGGCACCGGCTGCCAGAAAGCGAATGAAAGCCGGCCGTCCCTTGCTTGGATGTCACCCGCACCGCCTCCGCCACGACATCGGAGCCTCGTTCTGCGGACACCCCAATCTTGAATCCACTGATGACGCACCGCCGAAGTTCGACGAAGGCCTGATTGGCAGCCTGTACGCCAATGTTTTCGTCTCCATCACCTTCGATCGAGAAGCCCTCGATGCGTTGCGACCGCCTTCCATCGACTACGATGCCACCACCACGACCGAAATCCAACGTGGTCTTGGCGGGATCCTTGCCCCCTTTCAGGACAACGCGGTCGCCTTGCGAATGGCCGATCGAGAGTGGTCCCTTCACCTCGTAGGTTCCTGGAGCAACCAAGACCGTCACAGTGGCCGAGTCCGAAATCGTCGCCCCGGAGAGAAATATGAATGCCTTCTCGATCGATTCGAGCCTCCCGGGAACATCGAGCGTCGTGTCAAACGCCACGTGGGCAAGTTGCCACGCCGCGTCCTTGGCCGTCACCGGATCCTTCGCCGTCACGGGCTCGAGAGCGCGGTAAACGTTGCCGTCGGAGCCGATCACGAGCGATCCGCGGCCGTAGTCCACGTCGGGGGCGTACCCGCCGGGCACCATCTCGGCCGCGTGGCCGACTGTGGCCATGACCATGACGACGGCGGCGGCGGACAGCCCGCGACGACCGTGAAACCGGGGGACCGCCACACTGCTTTGAAACATGGGTTTCTCCTGATGCGTGAAGACAAAGAACCGGGCCGGCCGCGTCTGGCAGCAAGCCCCACGACCTCCCCTGCGTAGAAACTGTGTCCTCGGCGTCACCAGGCCGACGGATTTGTCACAGTTGGCGAGCCAAGGGATACTGAGGGGTCCTCGGCTGGGGGGCCACCATCTGGCCGGTGGTCCGCCCGGCAATCAGCCGTTCCGCCACCGGTATACGGGCCCGCGATGGCCAACTCCAGTTCCACGTTCCATAGTTTCGGTCTTTCGTCGGGTTCCGCGGAGGACCCCTGTGCAAGCCTCGTCGGCCAGACGATCGACGGTCGCTACACGCTTGAAAGCTGGTTGGGGGAGGGTGGCTTCGGCTGCGTCTTTTTGGCCCGCCAGCGGTCGCCGAGCCGGCAGGTCGCGGTCAAGGTGCAGAAGCATGCGGGCCGGGAGTCGCAGCGAATGGCCAAGGAGGCCGATCTGCTCGCGCGGCTCGACGACCGCGGAATCGCCAGGGTGTACGAGGCGGGCGACTGGGCGTCTCCGACCGGGCCGCGGATTTTCGTGGCCATGGAGTTGATCGTCGGCGGCGTGCCGCTCCATCGCTACTGCGTTGACCGGCAGTTGTCGGCCACGGAACGATTGCAGCTCTTTCGCGAGGTCTGCCGTTCCGTGGGCGTGGCCCACCACGAGGGCATCATCCATCGCGACCTCAAGCCGGGCAACATTCTCGTCGACAGACGCGGCCAGCCGCGGGTCATCGACTTCGGAATCTCCAAGTTGGTGACCTCCGAAGCGGAGCCTCCCGTCGCCGGTTCTCCTGGGTCGTCCCGCCCCGAACCGGACGAGACCCGGGGCGGTGTTTTCCTGGGGACGCCCACGTACGCCGCCCCGGAGCAACAGCGCGGCCAGGCCACTCTCCGATCCGATGTGCATGCCCTGGGGATGATTCTCAAAAATGATCTGTTCTCCGATATCGGGAGCCGCATGCCGGCATGTCTGGCACCGCTCGTGGCCCGCTGCACGGCGATTGATCCGCGGTCGCGACCGAGGGACGCCGCACAACTCGCGGCCGAGGTTGATCAAGTCATCCGGGCCCTGGCTCGTCGCCGACGGCTCCCGCTGCGGGTCGCCGTGGCGGCAGCTGTCGTGCTCACCGGCGGAGTCGCGGCTCGCTCCATTTTGCCCGGCGGCGGTGAGGAGCCTCCGGTCACCCCGCCTAAGCCGCAGCCGTTCGCTCTGACATTCGAAGATGCGTGCCGGACGGCAGCTGGAGACCCCACGACAAAGCGGCTCGCCACGGCCGTCGGCGACAAGGTCACTGTGTCGGTGTCGGGGAAGCCGACGATCGCGGAGCTTCGCCTCCAGGTCGCGCCGCTCGGAGCCTGCCGTATCGCCTTCGGTGAGGCGGGCTCCCTCGTCGCGGCCAGCGACGCGACCGCGTGGAGCGTTTGGGATCTGACCACCATCGAAGCCGACTCGAGTCCAGTCTTCCAGGTGCAAGCCGCCGCCTCTTCGGCAGCGCACGACGGCTTGATCGCCGTGTCTCCGGACGGCGGCACGCTGTTCGCCCAGAGTGGTCCCCGCAGCCTCGTCGCGTTTGCACCACGCTCTGCCACCCGGCTCGGAACCGTCACCATCGAAGATGCCCACCCCACCGCGCGGGTCACGTCTTTGGCATCAACGGCTCGCACCGACACCGCTGTCGTCGGGCTCTCGGACGGATCACTGCGACGCTGGTCACCCAGGACCGAAAAAACTGACCGCTTCGGAACAGCCCACGGGCCCGGTCCTGTGCTTCTCGCCGCAACGGCCGACGGAAGCCGGTTCGCTGCCTGCGGACTCGACGGCAGGGTTGTCCTGTACGACGGCACGACCGCGGAGATTCTCCATGCATCGCTGCCGATTCAAGGCACGCCCACCGCACTCTGCTGCGGTGGGCCTGGCGATGTTGTCGTCGCCACGAGGCTGCCCCGCGGCGGCGCAGAAGTGACTCGGCTATCACACACCGATGACGGCCCGCTCACGGTCACTGGGTCGATGACGGCTTCGCGCACGGTGAAGGCACTTGCGTACACCGGATCCGGGTTTGTCGCCGTTGGCCCAGACGACACCGTCGTTAGTCTGGCGGAGCCCGGTGTGATGGACGAATCCGCACTCACTGCGGCGGCTGGCGGCCCAGGGCCTCGTTAATGCGGTCCTTTGCCGCCCGCCAGTGCCGCTGCACCGTGCTCCGCGACACGCCCAGCGTACGGGCAACCTCCTCCTCGCCCATGCCGACGAACCACTTGAGGTGCATCACGTCTCGCTCCTCGTCGGGCAGCCCGTCGATCGCACGCTGGAATCGCGTCCAGTCGTCGAGAGTCGCCGGGCCGGTCATCTCGGCGGCCGCGGCGATGGCCGCATGACGCGCCGGCGGAACATCGCCCTGGGACTCGACATTGCCGAGCCCGTGCCTCTGTCCGGCGTGTTTCCTGGCGAGGTCGTACAGCGTCTCACGGACCTTCTTGCCGGCCAGCAGCATCAGGTGCCGCTCGGACTGCGGCATCGCGGTCCGGAGCGCCTGCCAGAGATCCAAGAGCGTTGCCTGGGCGACGTCACTCGGACGCTCGTGCCGGGCCACGCGGGCGAACTCCGGCAGGAGCCTCGCGGCGAGCCATGACACGCGCTCGTGGCAATGTTCTACCAGGCGGGCGGCGGCGGCCTTGTCACCGGCCCGATGCAGCGAGAGAACTTCGTCGAGGTTGGACATCAGCGGGGTTGGAATTGCCTGCAGTGACGTTCCTGACCGGCCACATGAACGAACATGCGGGTGAGTGTCCTGTCAGCCGTGAAAACCTGCTCCGATCCTCGCGATCGCCTCCGGAAGCGTCTCGCACTCCGCAGCGAAGACGCGGGCGGCCAGGGACTCAGGGGAATCGTCGGGCAGCACCGGCACCGTGGCCTGGAGAATCACGCGGCCATGGTCGTATTCGTCGTCGACGAAGTGCAC
>CAMDDA010000260.1 GCA_945890755.1 Candidatus Kuenenia stuttgartensis | reverse complement strand
ATGCTTCATCGAGTCCGAGCAGCTGGAGAAGGCCGAGGAGGCGATGAAGGGCCTCGAGCGGCTGGCGGGCGACGGCGAGGAGGCGTCGGCGAAGCTGACGGCGATGTATTTCGCGATGGGCCGCGACCTGCAGGGCCAGTTGGAGGCTCAAGCCAAGGCCGTCGAAGCCGGCGACTCGACCGCTTCCCAGAAGGCCGCCGTGACGTTGGCCGGATTCGAGAAGTTCCTCGACCGCCTGGCTGCTCGCGACACGAAGGTGTCGTCGCAAACCTGGATTGCCACGACGTACCTGTCGCTCGGCTCGGGCAAGGACATGGGGAAGGTCGTGCCGAAGGAGAAGGCCGAGCAATACCTCGACCGTGCCGCCACCGTGTATGCGGGCCTTTTGAAGAAGAAAGATGATCAGGCGACACCGTCAGCGGAGCGAGATGAGATCGCGAAATTCGAGCCCTCGATCCGGCTGCGGATGGCGAACATTTTCAAGGAGCGCGGCAAGTGGGACGAGGCGCTCGAGCAGATCGACTGGATCCTCAAGGATCCCAAGCGGCAGAATTCACTCGACACGCAGGTGCAGGCGGCCGAGTTGCTCCAGGCGGCAGGAGTGAAGGCGGTCGGTGAAAATCCGGGGCGAGCCGAGGAGCTCCTCAAGTCCGCGATCGTCGGCCGCAAGGATGCCGGCAGCGTGATCTGGGGCTGGAACGGACTCGCCAACAAGCTCGCGCGGCAGGCGTTCGCCGGAACGGACGAGAAGTCGCTGCGGTCGCGGGCGTTGTTCTTCGACTCGCGGCTGGCAGTGGCCGTGTGCCTGTTCGACAGGGCCAAGCTGCCGGGCAAGCCGAAGGAGGAAGCCGATGAACTGCTGGGCAAGGCGGCAACGGCGATTTCGATGACCCGGAAGCTCTACCCGGATCTCGGCGGCGATGCGATGGCCGCCCGCTACGAGAAGGTCCTCAAAGACATCCAGAAAAAGCAGGGATCCGTCAATCCGCGCGGCTTCGCGGAACTCGACGAACAGGCAGCCGCCGCAGCTGCCGCGGCCACACCGCAGGAGAAATGACCGTGCGTTCGCCTCTCAACATCTGTCGCGTGCCGAGCCGGCTGCCCACGATCATGGGCCGGGTGCTGTTGGCAGCCGTCGCCGTGCTGACCTCGGCAGCAGCCTTCGGCCAATCGTCTGACCGGATCCGCCTGCTCGACCGCACGGAAATCTCCGGCGAGATTGTCGTCGCGGCCCCCAACGAGATCGAGATCAAGGACCAGCGATCAGAGGAGGTGAAGAAGGTTCCCATCGACCGCATCCGCGAGGTGGCGCTCGCCGACGAGCCGGATTCGCTGCGCAACGCCCGAGGGATGCTCCTGCGGGGCGACGCCGCCTCGGCGCTGCAGGAACTGACCAAGGTGCAGGATGCCGACCTGCAGGCTGCATCGGACCGCGTGCTGGCCGAAATGCAGTTCGTGAAGGCCGCCGCCCTCGCCCGACAGGCCACGCTCACCGGCAACGGGCTGGCCGAGGGCGAGAAAGCACTTCGGGACTTCGTCAGCAAGAACCCGAAGACGCATCACTTCTATCGTTCGGCCGAAATGCTCGGTGACCTCCTGGCCAAGGCCCAGAAGTTCCCGGATGCCGCCACCGTCTACTCGGCGCTGGAGAAAGGCCCGCCTGCGCTGAAGGTGCGTGCCGCTTCAGCCAAAGCCGGCCTCAATTTTGCACAAGGCAAGTTCGCCGAAGCGCTCAAGGACTTCGAGAATGCCACGAAGGTTCAGACCGATCCCAAGGATTCAGCGAGCGAGCAGCAGAAACTCGAGGCCTCGCTCGGTACGGCCCGCTGCCTGGCCCGGCTCGACAAGGGGGCCGATGCCGTCGGGCTGATCCAGCAGGTGGTCAAGGGAGCCGATCCGGAGGAGCGGGACATGCTCGCCAAGGCCTACACCGTGCTGGGCGACGCCTACCGCGCTTCAGGCAAGGAGCAGGATGCGTTGATCGCGTTCCTCACGGTGGACCTCGTCTACAACACCCAGCCTGAGAGCCACGCCGAGGCCCTGTTCAATCTGGCCCAACTCTGGGACAAGGCGCAGAATCCGGAGCGGGCGCGGCAGGCGAAGCAGATGCTGGAAACGACCTACCCGGACAGCCCGTGGGTGAAGAAACTCGGCGGAGCAGCCGCCTCCTGAGGCCCATCGCACGACCGTATTTGGCCCGGTGGTCAATCGGCGGTAGGCTCGACTGAATCTGACTGAATCACATTTTTCGAGGAGCAGAACATGCAGGGAAACGCGGTCATGGGGAGCCGGAGCGCCACGGGAACACGAGCCATTGGATGGCTGCCTGAATGGCTCGGCCGGATGCTCGTTGCGGCCTGCTTGGTCGCGCCGTGGATCGCAGTGACCGTCGCGCCCGTCGCCTTCACTCCCGGTGTCGCCTGGGCGCAGGACGAAGGGGGCGAAGAAGAGGCGACCGAGGAGGAGGGCACCAGCTACCTGGCGTTTTTGGCGAAGGCGCTCGGCCCGAAGTACATCGTGATCTTTCTCTTGCTCTCGTTCGGCCTCGTGGCCCTGCTCGTCATGTGTTTCCTGCAGTTCCGGAAGCAGGTGCTGATCCCGCCGGCGCTCAGCCAGGCGTTCGAACAGCATCTGGAGCAGAAGCAGTTCCAGGAAGCCTACGAGCTTGCCAAGAACGACGACTCGTATCTGGGGCACGTGCTCGCCGCGGGCATGGGCAAGCTGCAGTCTGGCTATCCGGCTGCCGTCGAGGCCATGCAGGCGGCTGAAGGCGAGCAGGCCATGAAACTCGAGCACAAGATCAGCTACGTATCGCTCGTCGGCGCCCTCGCCCCGATGTTCGGCCTGCTCGGCACGGTGGACGGGATGGTGGCGGCGTTCATGCTCATTGCCGCCCAAGACACGGCACCGAAGCCGAACGAACTCGCCGTCGGTATCTCACAGGCCCTCGTGACGACGCTCATCGGCCTCTGGTTGGCCATTCCGGCCATCGCCTGCTACGGCCTGCTCAAGAACTGGCTCCAGCGGTTCAACATGGAGGTTGACGACGAGAGCATGCGGCTCATGTCGCGATTCCAGAGCCTCGGAAAGAAGTAGTCACCCGCCATGGCGAAGCGACAGAGCGACGGTCCCGAGAAGACCGAGATCGACATGACGCCGATGATCGACATGACGTTTCAGTTGATCACGTTCTTCATGTTCACCCTCAACTTCTCCACTGCCGTTCAGGACGACCGCATCCAGCTGCCATCGAGCCAGCTGGCGAAGCCCGCCAAGGGCCCGGCGGAAGATCCGATCACGCTCCAGTTGATGCTCGACGGCAGTGTGATCTACAACGGCGAGGCGGTGCCGCTCCGAGAGATGGGGGGCTACCTCGAAAACGAAAAGCGGGTGCTCATCTCGGCGAGCAAGGAGCCAAGCGCCGCCACCGTGATCGTGCGGGCCGACGGCCGCTCCAAGACGGGCGAGGTGCAGGACCTGATCAAGCTCTGCCAAGAAAAGGGCTTCGAGAAGTTCGTGCTCCGGGCCGAGTACGACGAGAGCAGAAAGAAGTAGGTGCGGCATGGCCGGCGAGCGGGAAAAACTCCCCGACAAGATCAGCATCGACATGACGCCGATGATCGACTGCGTCTTTCAGCTGATCACCTTCTTCATGCTCACACTCAAGACGGTGATCTCCGAGGGTGATTTCCAGATTCGGATGCCGCTCGGCGTGAGCTCCGGCGCCGCCTCGGAAGATGCAGTGCCGCCCGTGCAGGTGAAGATGCGGGCCGACTTCGACGGCAAACTCGCCGGCATCACGATGAACGGCCAGGGTGTGCCTGATTTCGAGCAACTCCGCCGCAAGGTGATCGACCTCGTGGGCACCGGCCCGGGATCGAATGCCGACAAGACCGAGGTCGAACTCGACTGCGACTACAACCTCAAGTACGTGAACGTCGTGAACGCTGTGTCGGCGGTATCGGGCGTGCCCCAGGCCGACGGCACGACGATCGACCTGATCAAGAAGATCAAGTTCACGCCCCCCAAACGCCGCTAAATACACGCGAAACACGAGCATCCTGCTCGTTTTCGCTTTTACCGGCCAGCCATCCGGGCTGGCCGCACGCGAAACACGAGCATCCTGCTCGTTTTCGCTTTTACCGGCCAGCCATCCGGGCTGGCCGCACGCGAAACACGAGCATCCTGCTCGTTTTCGCTTTTTACCGGCCAGCCATCCG
>CAMDDA010000259.1 GCA_945890755.1 Candidatus Kuenenia stuttgartensis | reverse complement strand
CGACCACGCTCCAGCGAACCAGCCAATCCACCGCGTCGGCATGGCGATCTCCGATCGGCGACATCATGTGCAGGCCTCCTCCGATGAGCTCGAGCGACTGCGACTTCGCCGGGTCGAACACGCCGGCGGTGATCATCCTGTCGTACATCGCAAGCGTGATCGGCCCCGGCTGCGAAAAGGCAGCCGGCGCCGCAGTAGCGGGCGATGGCGATGAAGCCGGCAAAACTGGAAGCGGCCGATCGACGATGCTCATGGCAGGAGTGGTCGCGGAGGGTCGGGGAGGGCGAATCGGGAGAATCCGCCAACCTCCGCATGCAGTGTACAGGCGTATTGTGCCGCCGTCAACGCGTGGCTGGAAAGGCCCCGCCAAGGCTTCGCTGCAGAGACGGGAGCCGAGCGGATGCTCCGCCTTCCGGTGACGATACACCTCCGCGGCGAGGGTCAGTTTCGAGGGGGTAGCGTCATATTTTCCGGAGTTCCCCCGATGCGAATGGTGCATTTCCCACGATGTGGTTGACCGACTTTTCGACAGTGAGTTGGAGCCGGGTTCTGACGATCCAGGTTCTGGCCATCCTGGTCGTGGCCGGTCTGTCGCTCGGGGCCGCCGCGCAGGCCGCCGAAGGCACCACCGCCCGTGCTGCTCCGCCGAAGGATTGGGACGAGGCGGTCGGGCTCTGGATCCGCCGCGGCCCGGGCCACACGCGGCCGGTGGCGGATCTGCCGCAGGTCCACAATGGCACCATCGCCGCCAATCGCCTGCTCGACGCCGCGCAGCGAAGAACGCTCGCCACCGTGCCCTGCCTGCGGGTGCTCCAGGCGCTGCGGGAGATGCAGTGGCAAACGCCCGGACCAAAATTCGGCTGCTTCCGCTGGTATTGGGAGGAGACCGAACCGGTCGACACCAACGCCGCATTCTTTATCGGCGGCCCGCTGATCGTCTTGGACTTCGCCTACGGCGATCAACTCGATGCCGAAAGTCGGACCTTGCTCACCGCCATATTGAAGGACCTCAAGGTCTGGTTCGACGGCCAGGCGCCGAAGCTCACGACCATCTATCCGAACAAATACATGGCCGACCTCGTCTATGCCTGGCTGCTCACCGAGAAGGCGGGCGACACGGCCGGCCAGGCAAAGCTGGCGACGATCATGCACCAGGCGGCTCGGGAGTGGCGGGATGGGCACTGGGGGTGGGGAGAACATCTCAGCGACGGCTACTGCGGCGTCGTGATCGAACAACTGTCGATCCTCCTCCTGCTCTCCAAGATGCTGCCCGACGACCTGCGCACCGAGTATCAGGGGCTGCTCGATGAACTGCTGGCGATCGAAGACGCCTACAGCAACCGGCCGCGCGTGCCGACGATCCGCAGTTACGCCTTCGATGCGATGCCGGTTCACGTGAACTTCCGCGAACGGGTGCGGGCCGCCGGTGGCGCCGATCCGCGTCACATGGTGCCGCCAGAGCCCGGGTCGGCGGCTCCGCCGATCAAAACCGGGTTTTCCAACCCGCTGCTCTACGACCTCGACTGGCATGCGAAGATGCCGCCCCGTGCCGCCCCGAAGCCAGACATCCGGATCGCGACCGGCGGCGGCGGTGAAGCCATCTGCCGGGCCGAGCCCGACATGATGCTCGGCACGCTCAGCCGCTACCCGATCCTGCCCAACACCGATCGCGAGACATCTGGGCTCTCGTGGCAGACGATGCCGGTGGCGTTTGTGCGGAACGGCAGCGACTGGGGCTTTCTGCGGTTTTACGCGCAGGAAGGGGATCGCGAACGCGGCCTTCCGGCGCTCGAGCAGCACTCGGCCTACCTCAGCAACGCCCTGAGCATCCGCGCGAAGCCCGTGCCGGTCGGCCGCACCTGGTCGATCCAGCACGGCGGTGATGCGGTCGTGGTGCGGATCATGCCGGTCGTGCCCGCATCGTGGGATGCCTACGAAGACCATCTGCAGATCATCCGACCGACCGGCCAAGTGACGCAGCTGCCGACCGCAGGCCCGATGAGCGGCCTGGATCTCTCCTATCCGGAGCGGACGTTCTCCGTTCGGCTCGTGCCGCTGGAGGCTGGTGGAACGATCGAGCGAACCGACCTCTCGTTCCCCAAAGAGAATCCGGCGATCCGTTGGGGGCTGCGGCTTTCCGGCGACCCGTTGCACCGCTTGAAGCGTGTCGTGACCCTCTGGGGGCTGAGCATGAACGGCCCCATCGACGAACCACCGAAGATCGAGCCGCTGGCCGACGCCGGCGACGGGAGCGTCCGCGTCGAATGGACATGGACGAACGGGAATCGGCAGACGCAGACCTGGAGGCTGCGGATCGATCCCACCGCGGAAATCGCGTTGGTGGAGGAACAGGGCTCCGGGAACCGGACCGCACCGGAACGGTGAGTAACGTACGCTGCTGAGATGACCGCACCGGCAGTCCGTCACCCAGAGACGCCGACTACCGCGCGGAAGCCGAGGTCGGCACGTCGAAGTCGAATGTGGCCGCGCCGCCCTTGGGCTCGAGCGTGATCGAACTCGCGTAGTCACAGAACCACATGGTAGGCATCTCGACCTTCGGATCGGGGGCCGGTCCGCCGGTCATGAAGACCACGAGCGGGCCCTCGAGGGCTCCTTTGCACCCCTTCGTGTCCGTCGTGTAGCGGCCGTCCTTGATCGCGGCATACCCGACCGGCCCATGGTTGCCCCGCGACGCATCGGGCTCGAACCGAATCAGGCCGCTCGGGACAGGCTTGCCGGCGAACGTCACCGTTCCCGCGAGCTGAAACCGCTCCGGCCCGCGAGGGCCGCAGCCGGCGAACGCCGCGGCGATGATCCCGGGGAGGCAGAGAAGCGCGATGCGATGCAGGTCCCCCGGCTTCCGCCGGGGGCTTCCTGGCGTTGGGCGAGCGCGCTCGACACCGCTCATGAAGCCCGGAGCGGAAGCGACGGGACCCGTCTGAGAAAACGAGTCGGGGCTCATCAATAGTCTCCGCTGATCGAAAGGCCGTCGTTGCGGTGGCTCAACCGCTGATACGTGCCCAGGGGCGACGTGGCGGAGTCGATCGTGTCGCTGAGGAACCGCACCGACGAGTCGCACATCACGAAATTCGCCCCGCCGGGATGGCGGCTGCCGAAGCCGTCGCACTCATCGATGCCGCCGTTGGCGTTCAGGATCCAGTCGTCGGGAAACTGGCTGTTGAGCGGATGGGCGGCATCGCACTGGCGGAGGACGTACTCGTCCACCTTGAGCTGATTCGGCAGGGCGGGCCAAACGCCCGCTCCCTGCATGTTCATGAAGTCTCCGTCACCGTTGTACCCGCGTTGCAGCGTGCTCACCTCGCCGACGAGAAACGTCGTGCTCGTGCCGTCGCGAATGTGCGCGGTGGTGATCGCCGAACCGTGATAGAGCACGCCCGTCCGGTTGGGCAGCGGCGGACCGGTGCGTTGCCCCGCGATGCCGTTCATGGAATTCGCCGTCGTCAATGTGGGCACGCCGTAGTTCCCAACGTAGTTCGACGGCCCCATGTTGCCGGCAAGCCCCGTCTGCTTGAGCTGGTCGGACGGGCAGGAATAGCCTGCAAGCGGCTGGGCGCTGACCGCGGTCGCGGAGGAGACGATCGCCGTGCCCGGGAGGGACATCGGAGTCAGGGTGGTCTCTTCGGGATAGAAAAAGCGATTCCAGGTCGGCTGTGTGAACGCCAGCCGATTGTAGACCTCCGTCTGCTCCAGATACGGCAGGATCATCGCCCCCCAGGCCGGGCTGCCGCCGTTGAACCGCCAACTCCCCAACCCGCCTTGGGCATTGCCATCGGCGGTGAGTTCCTTGCTCAAGACGATCCCCGCAGGAAAAGCCCCATTCGAACTGTGGTGAGCCTGCATTGCCAAGCCGATCTGCCGGATCTTGTTGCCGCAGGCCGTGCGGCGGGCCGACTCGCGGGCCGTCTGCACGGCCGGCAGGAGCATGCCGACCAAGAGGCCGATGATCGCGATCACCACCAGCATCTCGACGAGCGTGAGGCCACGCCGCCGAAAAGAAGCCCGGAGCGGAAGCGACGGGATCATGAGACGCGGGTCCCCCGGCTTCCGCCGGGGGCTTCCTGTGAATTGGTCCCCCGGCTTCCGCCGGGGGCTTCCTGTGAATTGGTCCCCCGGCTTCCGCCGGGGGCTTCCTGTGGATCGGTCCCCGGGCTTCCGCCGGGGGCTTCCTGGGGATCGGTCCCCGGGCTTCCGCCGGGGGCTTCCTGTGGAT
>CAMDDA010000258.1 GCA_945890755.1 Candidatus Kuenenia stuttgartensis | reverse complement strand
TCGATCGCGGGCACATCGTCGGGCGACGATTGAATCGCATCGCGTTCGTCATGGGCCTGGACGAGCTCGGCCCAGTCGGTGGGCGGGCCGCGGGCGGGCGAGACGGGCGGAGGCTCGAGCGGCTCGCCGAGGTGTGTGAGAATCTGACTTCACGCGGGCGAAGCCATCCTGGCCTTCTTCCGCTTGCGAACGTCCGGTTCGAAGTGAGCCGGCTCCAGGACGGTCTTGCCTCTCCCCGCCTCGACCTCTCGAAGCTCGGGGATGATCTGCTCAGCCAATTCCTTCTTTCGGCGTGGCATTGATTGCCTCCCTTGGTTTGCTCCACCCCCAGATTCTCTCTCTGAAAGCGGTGCCGTTTAAGGGGGGCAGGTCAGTGTGGCGAAGTCCGAGTTTGAGACGTGATGCCGACACAGTTGGTGGTTTGCACGAAGCTGCGACTGCTTCAGCCCAGCCCGTCGCCGGGTTCCATCTGCGTGCTGGTGGTGGTCGCGAAGTAGAGCGTGACGGCCGCCATGCCGAGGCCGAAGAGGAGAATCATCGCGAGGGCCACCCCCATCGCGCAGCCCGCCCGGCCGTCATCGGAGGCGAGTGAGGCCAGCTTGCCCTTGCTTAAGGTTGCCGTGGGCGCGGAACCCGTGTGGATTTCCTCCGCACTGCGTGCCTGGTCCTGATTGACCGAACTGTCGAGGGCGAGGAGGAAACTTCGCGCGTGGCGGAAGAAGAGGATCGGGCAGAGCACGGCGGCAGCGAGACAGACGGCCAGCGTCGTTTCATTCGAGAGACCCAGGGCCATCACCAAGATTGCATAGAGGGCGCCGGTGAGGATCACCGTGGCACCGTAGTTCAGATAGATCGACCCGAGATAGAAGCCCGGCTCCCGCTCGTAGGAGAAGCCACAGTGCGGGCAGGCATCGTGCATGCGGAACCAGTCGTGAAAGAGCTGCCCGATTCCGCACCGCGGGCAGCGGAGCTGCACGGCGTGGGAAAAAACGCGGAACCGGGAGGGGAGTTCGGGCATGATGCGAGATTTCCGACAGAATATACTGCGGACTCGGCGAAGCCCCCGCCCGCCCTCGGCCCGTGACGATGAACGCCATGCCTGCCATGAAGGATAGCCCGGCCAATGGCACTTCCGCACGCGTCGCCCGACTGATGAGCGGCTCGTGAGTCGGGTGCTCCTGTGTCCCGGCCCGCACCAGGTGCTTCCCAATCCGCCTGCCCTCCCTCTCCGGAGTGGCGGTTTTCTGGTTTGTGCGCGGAGTCTCTCCGAGTCGGGCCGCGTGGCGTCTGCGTTGATGCCTCGTGTCCGGCACCGGTCAGAGGCTGTGGATGTCGATCACGGGCAGGTTGTCGGGCGAGGCTTGAAAGACGTCGCGGTCGTCGTGGGCCTGCACGAGTTCGTCCCAGTCGGTCGGAGGGCCCCGCGCGGCTGCGATTGGCGGCGGTTCGAGCGGAAACTCCTCGCCCACCCGAGCCATGAGCTTGGCCTTTGGCGTCGTGAGGTGTCGTGCGAGCGGGGCTTTAGCGTCGCGTGGTTCGCGTCGCAGCATCCTTCCGTGCCGTGACCGACGCCCCCATGCCCGCGGGTCGCGGCGTCGCCCCGCTTGCCGATGTTCCCGATCGCGAGCGCCGTGACGGCCCGCCTGAGCTTGTGATTCGGCGCAAACACCCCGTGGTAGCGATGCCGGTGGTTCCGCGGCGGCGGGACGAGATTGGCGAGCCTGTCGAGGAACTCAAACGGCGTGAGCGCGACGATGCCAGTGGCGTCCGGCCGCGTAGACTTTCGGCCGCGGCCAGGCCCGACCCAGGGTCGCACGCGGCGAACAGTGGCTCCCGTTCTTCCGCTGGAAGCTTGTCGGGGGTGCGATTGCGACCCGATGCCTCCATGAAAACGAGCGGACAGTAGTTGGTGATGAAAAAATGGTCACGCACGCCGGTCTGCGCCATGCCCCAGGGCCCCGGGTTCATCCCGATCAGCAGCGCCTCTGGCTCCTTCTTGGCGTAGTGCTGCAGATAGGCTTCATGCGGTCGGCGGGCGTAGACCAGCGGGTTGTAAACGCACACTGTCGGCTGGGCAAACGTGAGCCCCGCAACTTCCTTGGCGAGCCAGCGTGAAATGGCACGTGGATTCATGGGCTGCCTGAGGGCAGGTCCGACGAGCTTCCGGCGAGACGTGCCAGCACCGGAATTCGAATTCCCATCTCCACCGCGGGCGAGTCGGCCTGCAGGCCAAAATCGGGGTGGGCTGAGTCGATCAGCTTCGGATCGGCCATCCGGGAACCGAGATCATGCCCCGCCGCCTGCCAGTCGGCCAGAGAACGGCCATTCCAGGTCGGTGAGCCACCGCCCGGCGAGAAGTAGAGATTGTTGCGCAGAATCGTCTCGCCATGCTTCCAGTTCCCGCCGACGAATCGCGGCTCCCGGCAGACGATCACGTTGTGCTCGAACGTGAATGACCGGTGTGACTCGTCACGGCTCCGCCGCAGGCCTCCCTCTCCGCAATCGACAAACAGATTGTTGCGGACGGTATTGTCACGGCCGTAGTGCTGATGGAAGCCGGCGGACTGGCAGTTCCAAACGATATTTTCTTCGAGGACAATTCCGCTCGAACCCTCATCGGTGTAGAGGCCCCAGCCGCCGTAATCATGACAGAAAATGTCGTGGATGCGGTTGCGGCGAACGATGGTCCCCGGCTGGGGCCCGAGCAAATAGACGCCTCCCATGTCGCTCAGCAGATCGTTACCGATATGGTGCAGAGTGTTTTCCTCGATCAGATTGTGGTGACAGGGAGATTCACGGTAGCCCCACGTCCAGCCAACTGAGACCGCCGTGTAGTTGCCGTGGTGCACCTCATTGCGGACCAGCCGGTTCCCGGATGCCTGGAAAACGATCAACCCCACCGCCCCCAGATAGGTTTTTCCGTAATCATGGATCGTGCAGCCTTCGATCTCATGCCCGCTCACCACCGCGGCTGGGTCGTCATTCGGACGCGTCTCACCGATTCGCACGCCGCCGGCACCAAGATTTCTAAGTTCACACCGGGTAATCCGGCACTGCTGTGATCCGCGGCCAAGATCGATGGCATAGCCACCGAGCCCGCGAAACTGGCAATCGGCAATCGTGACCTGTCGGGCTCCAATCAGCCGGAGGGCACCTCGACGAACTGCGGCGGCCTGCCCATCGACCTCACCCACTACGGGAAGGTCGTCGTCAACCTCACCGACCTGAAGATTCCGAATCGCGACGTTATGGCAGTTTTCGAGCCGAATCAGTTCCGACAGAATCGGGATCGTAACGCTACCGGGCCCAGGCATCTCACCGGTCGGGGAGAGCACCTGGACAACATCCCGCCGGGGATCGATCCGCCATTCCCCGGGCGTGTCGAGTGACGCCTGATCATTCTCGATCCAGAAACGGTTTGCTTTCTTCTCCTGGCGGTGAGCATGCAGCTTGCCGTTGAGTTTGACGGCGTTGGCAGTCACATCAACGTCATGCACTGGAAACTTGAATCCAGCCCATTTCTGAAGTCCGACGATCCAGATACCGTCTTCCGGTGTCCAATTCGTGACGGAATGCTCACGCGGGATCGTAAGCGTAAAGGGGGGCTCGAGAGCCAGCGTGCCGGGGGTCTCGAGCCAGCCGGTGTTCGGCGTCCGCGCCCGGGTCGCCATCTCACCATCAAGAAAGAGATGATGCGGCGGCCGCTCATGGAGCCTCTCAGGCAGCGGAGCCTCAAATAGACCCACGCGTCCAGAAACGGCCGTCCACTCCTTGATCGTCACCGAGCCGACGAGCAGGGCGGCCCCTGCCTCCGCCCCCCGCAGCGTGAGCCCGGAGTCGGCTTCCGTGAGAATGAGCGGCTGAGAGAGTTCATGCCGCCCCGCCGCCAGTTCCACCACGAACGGCCGCGGCGCCCCGCGGCCACGAATGATCACCCCTTGCAGATCGTCACCCGGCTCCACGACCACCACATCGGCAGCAACCGCTCCTGACGCAATCAGCAGCCACGCCAGCGGCATCAGCAGGAACGAATGGATCTCTGACGTACTCAAAAAGCATCGACACATGACGACTGGCTCCTTGAAGAGGACTCGCGTTCCGGGCGCATAGAGCGCATCCTGCCTACGTGTAGCGGTAGCCGCAATGCTTGAAGCAGTTGCGGCACTCGGCCTCAGTGAACCGGTCGAGCAGTTCACCGCACAGCGACCAGAGCGACTCGACGGTCCTCGCTGATGCACTCCGCAAGAGCCACTTGA
>CAMDDA010000257.1 GCA_945890755.1 Candidatus Kuenenia stuttgartensis | reverse complement strand
CGGGCCTACGGGGGGTCAACGGGCTGCCCGTCACGGAGTGACGGGCCTACGCCGGAACGCACCCGCACTCACCGCACGAACGACGCCTCGCGGACGATCGTCTCGCCGATCACCGTTTCGCCGGTGATCGTCTCCTGCACGACCGGGTCCTTCTTCCGCCAGCCGGCGGCGATCCAGCCGTCCCGACGGGCGACGAGTTCGTTGAGCGGCAGCGGGCCCGCGGCGGCGAGTTCACCCTGGAGTGGCAGATCGGGGATCTCGATCTCCGACTTGAAGAGCTTGTCGAACCTCCGCTGGAGAATCCGCCGCAGCGATGTTTCGGCCGGGCTCAGCTTCTCGCCGCCGCCGGGCACGAAGCCGGGCGGATAGATCTGCACGTCCCCCTCGCGGACGAGCATGATTCCCTGTGGGGCGTGGCCGATCGCGTAGGTGGCCCAGATATCCATGCCGGGAAACTCACGGTCTCCCGACACGAACTTGTCGCCGCGAACCATCAGCTTCATGCGGCCGTCGGCCGTGGAGACGCTGATCGGCTGTTGCTTGGCGAACGTCACCTCCCATGGCGGCTGATCGGGGTCGTTGCCGAGCGACTCGGGCATGCTCCCCTTCATCTCCTTCGCCATGGCGTCGACATCGGCCTGACGGAGGATCCGGCCACTGAACTTCTGCTCGAGCACGTTGTTCACGGCCGACTCATGCACCCGCGCGGTGAGCAGATTGCTCGAGCCGAGCGAAGGCGGCAGGCTCACGGCCGCGAGTTGGTTGGCGAGCGACTTGCGGGCCGTCACCATGAGCTCGGAGTCGGTCGTGTTGAGGTGCAGCATTTCGGGATAGAGTCCACGAGCCTCGAGCGGCCCGCGCACCCGCGACTGAAACTGCTCACGGAACTGGGCGAGCGCCGGCTCCGTCTGCTCGGTGAACTTCTGCCGCAGCCGGTCGCGGGCCCGCCCTTCGGCGATCGCCTCGGCCTTGGGTTTCGTTTCGGCGATCTTCTTGGTGGCGATCCGCCGGATCAGGTTCTTGCCGAATTTCTTGTTGACGCCGATCCCGGTCACGTCGGTATGCGCGTCGGCCGAGGCCTCGACGGGCGATGCGGAAACGGAATGCTCCGTGAGGAAGATCCTGCGGCGGGCCATGAGGTCGGTCGTGCCTTGAGTGCACACCGTCACCGGGCCTTGCGAGCCGCGGGTGGTGGAGAGCGCCCGTGCAGCGAGTACGAGATCGAATGCGGCCCGATCGTGGGCAGGCACGAAGTCGAGACGGAACGTGCCGGTCGTGTGGCCGGTGCCGCGGACGCGGGTGCCGAGTACGGTCTCGTCGATCGGCGTCACCTGATCGACCGGGCGATTCACGGCCTCGGCGAACAGGTTCTCATGCACGGCGAACAGCATGTTGGGCCGGCTGAAGCTCGACCGCACCGAACGGATGAGAGTCGGCGACTGCTCAGCGAGCGAGAGCCGTTCGAGCGTCGGGGCCACGCTGGCGAGGTCGGCGGCGGAACCGGTCTCGGCGGCCTTCCGCAGGGCGGTCGAGAGCGACTCGAGCCGCTGGGCAAAGCGATCGGCGCCGGCGCCGCGGGCCGCATCGGCTGCCTCGGCATAGCGAGTGGCCGCCTTCCGCACCCGTACGAAGTCGGGCATATCGAGGCCCGTTTCGGTGGCACTCAAGCCATCGACAAGTTTTCGCAACGCGGCAGGATCGGCAGCGGCGCCCGAGGCGGCTTGGGCCTCGAGCGTGGGCCAATCGAGATACTCCCGCCAATCGGCGCCGCTCTTGCTGCGGGCGAGCAGGGTGTCGAGCGGGCGGAGGGCCTGGCGAAGATTGCCGGCGGCGGCATCGAGGGCGGCAGCGGATGGCGGCTGGAAGGTTGCGGCGGCGTTGGTGGCCTCGTCGGCAAGCTGCACGAGCCGGTCCGCGGGCAGCTGGGCGGCAACCGGCGCCGCGATGGCCGCGACCGTGATCACGGTCAGGGCAAGGGCCCGCGCGAGGAGGCGAACGGATGAACGTGAACGGGGCAAGCGGGCATGCATCAGGGGTCGCCTCGAGGACAGCAGGGCCGAAACCGCCGCGGAGTCTACCCATGGGCACGGCCGCCGCTCCATGCCAACTGCCGCGGGGCATGCCGGCTCCGTGCGGCCAGGGCCCTAACCGCTTGCCGTCGCGTCACTTGTGGCCGCAGGCCCGTTGCTCCGTCGTAGTCCCGTCGCTCCGCAACGGGCTATGCGCCGGCTCGGGGGCGGTGCCCGTCGCGTCGCGGGACCTCGCAGACTCGGTCCAACGCTCCTCGAGCGTGCACCGACCCCCTCGCCTCCCGTGACGGGCCTACGGGCGCTCCGTGCTACACTGCCGGCCCTCCCCTGTCCGCTCCGCCTCCCTCGGACACCCGCCCATGAACGCCGCCGATCTGGCCGTGAAGTCGCTGGGGGAATGCCGGATCGCCTCGCCGCTCCAGGAGCACGTGGCAAACCGCCGCACGACGCCTCACTACGTCGCCGAGGAAGACCGCGTGCTCTTCCACGACACGACCACGCTCATCCGCGAGGCGGGCGTGCCGCTCGAGGAGCTGCCCGGGTTCGAGCCCGCCGGCCCGCGGCGGAAGATCTTCTTCGAGCCGGCGAAGACCCGCGTGGGCATCGTCACCTGCGGCGGCCTCTGCCCGGGCATCAACGATGTGATCCGCGGCCTCGTGATGGAACTCTCGTTTCACTACGAGGTGCAGCGGATCGTCGGCTTTCGCAACGGCTATCAGGGCTTCATCCCGAAATATGGCCACGACGTGGTCGACTTCACGCCCGACGCGGTGAGCGACATCGACGAAGTCGGCGGCACGATCCTCGGCACGTCGCGTGGAGCGCAGGATCCGGGCGAGATCGTGGACTGCCTGGAGCGGATGCACCTTTCCGTGCTGTTCGTCATCGGTGGTGACGGCACGCTCCGCGGGGCGATGCAGATCGCCCGCGTGATCGAGGAGCGAGGGCTGAAGATCGCCGTCGTCGGCGTGCCCAAGACGATCGACAACGACATCCCGTACATCGACCAGAGCTTCGGCTTCCAGACGGCCTTCGCCGAGGCGACGGCCGCGATCCGCGCGGCCCACGTCGAGGCCAAGGCGGCGCCGAATGGCGTCGGCCTCGTGAAGCTCATGGGCCGCCACTCCGGCTTCATTGCCTGCTACGCGTCGCTGGCCGAGCCCGATGCCAACTACGTGCTCATTCCCGAGGTGCCGTTTTCACTCGACGGCCCGAACGGCTTCCTCGCCCATCTGCTCGACCGCGTACGCAGCCGGGGTCACGCGGTGATCGTGGTGGCCGAGGGCGCCGGCCAGCATCTCTGCGGCACGGGAGGCGACGCCCGGGATGCGTCGGGCAACCGCCGGCTCGACGACGTCGGCCTCTTCCTGCGGCAGCGGATCGCGGAGCACTTCGCCGCCGCGAACACGGAGGTCAATCTCAAATACATCGACCCCAGCTATCTGATCCGCAGCGTGGCGTCGAATGCCTACGACAGCGTCTACTGCCTGCGACTCGCGCAGAACGCGGTGCATGCCGCGATGGCGGGCCGCACGGAGTGCGTGGTGGGCCGCTGGCACGGCCGGTTCGTCCACATCCCGATGCCGCTCACGGTGAGTCATCGCAACGAGGTGGCTCCCGACGGCGACCTCTGGCTCGCGGTGCTCGAAGCCACCGGCCAGCCACGCGCGTTCGGGCTGTAGTCACGTCCACGTCTGTAGGCCCGTTGCTCCGCAACGGGCAGCCCGTCACGGAGTGACGGGCCTACGCGAAACAACGGGCTGTGCCCGTCACGGAGTGACGGGCCTACGGAGGAGTGACGGGCCTACGGGGACCCAGGTGGCCCACTTCAAGTGGGCCGCATTTCCTGCTGAAATGCCCCCATGCAGCCTTCGCTCGCCCCGCCGCAGCCGACCCTCGACCGTCCCGCAGCGTGCGATTCGCTCGTCGATCTGCTCGCCGCGCGAGTGGCCGACGCCCGAGAGCGACCTGCTGTCGTCGACGGCCTCGAACCGACACGGTCGTGGACCTGGGGCGAGATCGCCGCCGCGGCCGTCGAGCTTGCCGAACACTTCGAGGCCGAGGGTGTCCGCCGTGGCGACCGCGTGGCCCATCTGGGGCCGCATGCCCCTGACTGGAGATTAAATCGGTAGCAAGAGACCCAGGAAGCAGAGCAAAAATTTGTGTTACATCAAAAGATAAATCTATAGATCCAGTAGGAGCTTGCGTCGGAATGAGAGGAAGTAGAGTGCAAGCGGTTGTGAATGAATTACAAGGTGAAAAAAT
>CAMDDA010000256.1 GCA_945890755.1 Candidatus Kuenenia stuttgartensis | reverse complement strand
TGACGCCGAAGACGGGACGGACGCATCAGATCCGAGTACACATGGCGGCGATCGGCTGCCCCGTGCTCGCCGACGGGCTCTACAGCGGCCGCACGCAGATCGAGCCTGGCTTCCTCGGCCTGCCCCCGGGGCCGCCGCTCATCGAACGGCAGGCGCTGCATGCGGCCCGGCTCCGCCTCGATCATCCGGAAACGACCGCGCGGCTGGAGTTCGCCGCCCCGCTCGCCGCCGACATGCAGCGGCTGCTCGACGCCTTTCGCGTCATGCGGTGAGGGGCTGCCCACGCCCCGTCGCCGGACGCTCGCTCCGGGCATCCCTGCCTTTCGCTCGCTCGAATGCCGCCTTCGCTCCGCCATCCTGGCTCCGCTCGGCGGCATACGCCGGCTCTCGGGGCATGGGCAGCCCCTCACGGCGTCGGGGTGGTGTCTCTCGGCCCGTGCGCCGGCCTACCGTACGACGTCGGAACCCGGGGCCGCGGCGTCGCCGGGGAGCCGAAGCGGTAATTCGAGCGTGAACGTGCTGCCCTCGCCCTCGATGCTCTCGGCGTGGATGTCACCGCCGTGCTCGCGAAGGATCTTGCGACTCACCGTCAGGCCGAGACCGGTGCCGCGGGACCCCTTCGTCGAGACGAACAGGTTGAAGATTTCCGCCAGCGTTTCGGCCGACATGCCCGGGCCGTTGTCGGCAACGGTGATCCGCACGAGCGTCGCTGCGGCGTCCACCGCCGCCCGAATCGTCACCACGCCGTCGGGCCGCTCCTCCGCTGCGTCGACCGCGTTGGTCACCACGTTGAGGACCGCCCGCGACACCGCCTCGGGGTCGAGCATCACTCGGGGGAAGTCCTCCGGCACCTCGCGACGAATCGTCACGCCCGCCTCGTCCGCCCGCTGCTGCACCGTCTCCACCACGTCGGCCACGAGGCCGGCGAGGTCGGTCTCCACGAACTCGGGCTCGCGGTCCTTGCTGAAGGAGAGCATGTCCATCACGAGCGACTGAATCTTGTGTTGATTCCGCCGCACGATATCCCAGCCCTTCTGGAGCACGGCATGATCCTCGTTCTCCAGCCCCATCTCCACGAGGTAGCTGCCGCCACGGAGGCCCTGCAGGATGTTCTTGATGTGGTGCGAGAGCGCGGCGATCGTCTGGCCCACCGCGGCCAGCCGCTCCGACTGCACCATCGCCGAGTAGTAGGTGGTGTCTTCCACGGCGAGCGCCGCCTGATGGCCGATGGCGATCATGAGCTTGAGGTGCTCGTCGGTAAACCGCCGGTGCCCGCCGCCGACCACCTCGGCGAGCGGCGTGATCGTATCGACGTAGATCACGCCGACCACGTCGTAGCGGCCCTGCATCGGCACGCAGATCGCCTCCCGCACGCCCGTGCGCACCACGCTGCCGCCCGAGGCGAAGCGGTCGTCCTCCTGAGCGTCGCTCGTGAGCACGCCCTCCCGGCGCTCCATCACGTAGTCGAGGATCGTGCGGCTGATCGCCATCGAGCCGGGATCGGCGGCGGTGCGGTCGCGGCGGGCCTTGATCCGCAGGTCGCGGGTCTCGGGATCGACCAGCATGATGCAGCCGCGATCGGCCTCCACCCACTCCGACACGAGCTGGAGAATCCGCCCCAGGAGTTCGTCGATGTCGAGGGTATGGCTCACGGCGAGCGCCGTGCGATACATCACCTGCACGTTGCTGCGGGCCCGCGCCAGCCAACGGCCCTGCCCCTCCTCGGGGGCTGCCATGGCGATCGAGTCGTCGTCTCGCATCGACCGCACGATCCGGGAGCCGTCTATCTCGCTCGTCGGCGGCACGATGTCCACCAGCCGGATCGCCTGCTCGGCGTCGGCATCGCGGGCGTAGGCGAACACGGTGCGACCCACCCGGATCCGGTCACCGCTGACCAGCTCGGCTCGCTCGATCTTGCGGTCGTTGACGAACGTGCCGTTGGAGCTTTTGAGGTCGCCCACCACGAACAGGTCGCCGACGCGGCGCACCTCGGCGTGCCGCCGCGACACCTCGTTGTCCTCCAGGCGGATCGCGTTGCCGGCCTCGCGGCCGATGCTCACCGCCCCTTCGACGTCGGCCAGATCATAGCGGGCCCCGCGGTTCCGTCCTTGGATGACAAACAGCGCCGGCAATGCTCTGACTCCCACTCGTGATACGGCATCGACGGCCCGATTCTGGCACACGACGCGCCGGCCGCAAAGCCACGGTTAGAATGCAGTGAATCCGCCATCCGGCGGTGTAGGTCAGCGTGGAGTCATGGCATGAATCAAGGCGGCGGACGGACTCGGAGCGGCGGGCGGTGGGTGCGGCCCATGGTCGTCGGGATCGGGGTTGCCGGAATGGTGGTCGCGGCACTGTGCGGCGGTGCGGTGGCCGAGGAGTCGCGGCCCGTGCCGGCGCCGGCGGAGCTCGGTCCTGCCGACATGCCGACCCGCGAGCGACTGCGGGAGGCGGTCACCTGGCTGGCGGCGCCCGACCGCGAGGGCCGCGGTCCGGGCACGGCCGGCATCGCCGCTGCGGCCGATTGGGTCGCCCGCCAATTCGCCGCCCTCGGCCTCGATACCACGGTGATCGGTGAGGAGCCGTTCCAGCCGTTCGCGATGACGCTCGAGGCCACGCTCGGGTCGGTGGCCGACAACACCGCCGAGATCGTCGGCCCCCCAGATGCATCGGGCACGCCGCAGCGGATCGAGCTGACACTCGGTGAAGACTTCACGCCCCTGGCCGCCGGCGGCTCCGGAGCCTTCGATCTGCCGTTGGCCTTCGGCGGCTTCGGCATCACGGCTCCGAAGGAAGGCTACGACGACTACGCGTCGCTGCCCGATCGTGGAAAAGGTGCGGCGGTGATCGTGCTCCGGCAGGAGCCACAGAAGGACAATCCGCACAGCGTGTTCGACGGCAACCAGGCCTCGCAGCATGCGGCGCTGGCCCGCAAGGTGGCCAACGCATCGGAACACGAGGCGGGCGGCATCGTCTTCTGCAACGACGTCGCGGAAGGTGACGGGCTGATGTCGTTCACCCGGGCCGGCGAGGGCTCCGAAAAGCGGTCGCTGCCGATCCTGCACGTGAAGCGGCACGTGATCGACGACGTGGTCAAGCGGTCGTTGGGCCGCGATCTGTCCGCGATCCAGCAGGGCATCGACGAGAAGCTCGTGCCGGCAAGCGCGACGCTCGACGGCTGGCGAATCAAGGGCCGGATCGTGATCGATCGCACGGAGACGCAGGGCCGCAACGTGCTGGCGATCCTGCCCGGCGCCGGGGCTGCGGCCGCCGGCGACCAGCCCGCGATCGACCCGCGGGAGACGGTGGTGCTCGGTGCCCACTACGACCACCTTGGCTACGGCGGGTCGAATTCAGCCGCTCCGGGGGAGAAGGCGATCCACCACGGGGCCGACGACAACGCCAGTGGCACGGCCCTGCTCGTCGAGGTTGCGCGGCAGCTCGAGGAGGCCGGGCCGCTGCCGCGGAGCGTGCTCTTCGCGGCGTTCTCCGGTGAGGAGCGGGGGCTCTTGGGCAGCGGGCACTACGCGGCGAATCCGGCCGTGCCGTTGGCCGACACCGTGGCCATGGTGAACCTCGACATGGTCGGCCGGCTGGTGGACGACAAGATCATCGTGCACGGCACGGGCACGGGCACCGGCCTCGAGCAGCTCGTCGATCGGCTCGTTGCGGCCCGCGGTTTCGGCGTGGCGAAGGAGGCCGGCGGCTTCGGGCCGAGCGACCACTCCAGCTTCTATGCCAAGAAGATTCCCGTGCTCCATCTCTTCACCGGGTCGCACGCCGACTACCATCGGCCCACCGACACGGCCGACAAGATCAACTACGACGGCATGGTGCGGATCGCCGGCCTCGTGGCCGACATCGTGCGGGAACTCGCCACCTCGCCCGAGAAGCCGGCCTACATCGAGGTGGCCTCGACGATGTTCGCCCGCGGCGGCGGCGACCGGCCGTACTTCGGCAGCATTCCCGACTTCGGCAAGCCGGGCAAAGGCTATGCGATCTCGGGCGTGACGAAGGACTCCCCGGCCGCCAAGGGGGGCCTGCAGGGAGGTGATCTGATCGTCCGGATCGGCGAGAGCGCGATCACCGGCCTCGAGGACTTCGACAGCGCCCTCCGCAAGCACAAGGGGGGCGAGACGGTGAAAGTGGTCGTGATCCGCGCCGGCGCGGAAGTGTCCCTCGACGTCACACTCGGCCAGCCGAGATAGCTCGCGCGACGCCAACTCGTCCAAATCGCCGGCCGGGGGCACGTGCTCGCCGCCGGCGGATTTTGACGTCTCATACTCAACTGATATGGTCCGCCAACTCT
>CAMDDA010000255.1 GCA_945890755.1 Candidatus Kuenenia stuttgartensis | reverse complement strand
TGCGGCGGCGACATCCGGCTGATTGCGTTCATCACCCAGCCGGGCCCGATCCGAAAGATCCTGACACACCTCGGCGAACCGCTCGAGCCACCACCGGTGTCGCCCGACGAGTTGCCCGTGATCGACATCCACAGCCTCTGAGCGGTGTCGGCCGCGAGGTCAAACCAAAGCCCCCAAGCGGCCGAACTCGGAGAGCCTCCGCGCCGACGGCAGAAAACGCCACTTCAGGGGCAGGGCAGCCGTTCCGGGTGCAGCTGATCAGGTGCCAGAAAACGCGGCACCAGCCTCACCAGCCGCCCATCGGCTCGGAAATGCCTATCGACATGGTTGCGGAAGTGCCATTGGCCGGACTATCCTTCGTCACGACAGTTCCTCGACGTCACCGAGATCCCGCTGTCGACCGGTGGAACGCTTGTTGTGGAGCAGGTCCGACTTGCCGATGAACGTGACGGCGACGCTTCCATAGCGGCCGCGGACCGCGCCTGTCCTGGCTTCGGCGAAAGCCACTCCCGCGATGCGGTTCATGAGGTCGATTCTGACCGGCTCGTTGCCGATCACGAGCATGCAGTCTGGTTGTGCGAGCGTTTCCAGCGGCACGCTCGCCACACCGAATCCAAACTCCACGAGCGCCTCCTGGAGTCGCGTGAGGTTTGCCGGATCATCCGAGAAGAAGATGTCGATATCTTTTGTAAACCGAGGGTAACCGTGGTATGCCACGGCGTACCCCCCGACGATCATGTAGTCAACGCAATGGGCTTCGAGTAACCGTAAGAAGTCTTCGAAGTCGGGATGGGTAGTCATAGAGAAACTTTCCGGCCTGAAGACGCAGCATCTCAACCGCGTCGAGTCGCTCCTCGGGGGTCATGCGCCGCGACGCCGCGCGGTCAGACACGACCAGCGATCGCCGGTCGACGGCCGTCAGTTCGAGTTCGCGACGCCCTGGCTTGGCACTCATTAAGCAGATGCTCCCTTTCTCGCGCAATTGTACATTTGCATCGCGGCAGCCAACAGGGCGGAAGCGACGGGATCATGGGTGGCGCGGTCCCCCGGTTCCCACCGGGGGCTTCATGTCCGACAACAGTCCCCGCGCGGGAGCCCGGGGACTGCCCTACGCCACCATCGCCTCGACCACCTCGCCGTGGACGTCGGTGAGGCGGAAATCCCGGCCCTGGAAGCGGTAGGTGAGCCGCTCGTGGTCGAACCCGAGCAGGTGGAGGATCGTGGCGTTGAGGTCGTGCACGTGCACCTTGTGCTCCGTCACCCCGAGGCCCAGCTCGTCGGTCGCCCCGATGATCGCGCCGGGCTTCGTGCCGCCGCCGGCAAACCACATCGTGAAGCCCTCCACGTGGTGGTCGCGGCCGACCGTCGCCCGCATCTCGCCCATCGGCGTGCGGCCAAACTCGCCGCCCCAGATCACGAGCGTGTCGTCGAGCAGGCCGCGGGCCTCGAGATCCTTCACGAGCGCCGCCGCGGGCTGATCGACCTCGCGAACGACCTGCTCGAGCGCGCCTTCGAGATTTTCCGGGCCGCCGTGGTGGTCCCAATTCGTATGGTAGAGCTGCACGAACCGCACGCCCCGCTCCACGAGCCGTCGCGCGAGCAGGCAGTTGTTGGCAAACGACCCCTTTCCGGGCGTCACGCCATACGCGTCGAGCGTGGCCTGCGATTCCTGGCCGATGTCCATCAGCTCCGGCGCGCTCGACTGCATTCGGTAGGCCATCTCGTAGGCGTTGATTCGCGTCTGGATCTCGGGGTCGGCCGTGGCGGTGAGCCGGTCTTCGTTGAGCCGGCGCACGAGATCGAAAAACTGCCGCTGCCGGTCCGACGTCACGCCGTGTGGCGATTCGAGGTCGAGGATCGCGTCGCCCTGGCCGCGGAAGGGCACGCCCTGATAGCTCGTCGGCAGGAAGCCGCTCGACCAGAGCGCGCTGCCCCCCCGGGGCCCGCGTGGCCCGCTCTGGAGCACCACGAAGCCGGGCAGATCTTTTGACGGCGAACCGATGCCGTAGGTCACCCACGCGCCGAGCGAGGGCCGCCCCGGCGCCTGAAAGCCGGTGTTCATGAAGAGCTTGGCGGGCCCGTGCCGCCACAGGACCGCGTGCAGGGACACGTAGATCTCTTTCGTCGCACGATCTCGTTCGAGAGCTATGCGCCGCGGATCCGCTGCCCGGTGATGCACCGCAGCGCCACGAACGACTTCCACGGCTGGATGGACGACGTCTACCGCACCAACGCCCTGATCCCGGGCCAGCCGCTGCGATATTCCTGGACGCCGCACTTCAACCACCGGCTCGCCCCCGAAGTGGCCGTGACGATGCCGCTCTGGCTTGATCAGTTCCTGAAGGACGGCCCGGTTTTGGCGGAGCGCCAGCGTCATCCGCGAGACCGCGTCGTTCACGGCGGCTCTGCCGCTCGAATCGACCGCGCGGCCGCTCTTCGCCTTCGCGAACGTCTATCACACGCTGCCGGAGCCGGTGTCGATGAAGGCGTTGCCGGGCAACGGCGATCTTGTGCGCGAGGTATGCCTGAGCAGCGATATCTGCTCGGCCACACCGGCCGAACTTAAGGCTGCGGGCATGCGGGAGCAGGCGTTGGCCGTGCGATCCGGGAATAGCTCGGGCGGTCTTCTGATCGACGATTTTTCCCACGGCTGGCGCGACTGGTATCGGCTGAATCCCGGCAACCCCGTGCACTGGCAGCACTGGACCCGCAAGATCACCGATCCCGCATGGCGGGGGCCCGACGGCATGGTACTAGCCATCACGCTTTCGATGCCCCGCACGAACACGCTGACGGTCGCGGTCGTCGAGAATGAATGGCGTGGCGAGCGCGGCCGCCGGCGTACGTTCACCTGCACTCGCGAAGTGCCGGGCAGCCCCGAGCCACAGACGCTCCGGCTCACTCCCGCGGACTTCGTACCCACGGACGAGAAGCTTGGTCCGCTCACGTCATGGGCCCAACTCGACGTCCTGGGACTCTGCGGCTTTCACTCCGAAGAGAAGCCGGCGAGAACCCCGGGCTGGGACGGACCGCTCCCCGAGTTCAGCCGTGTGGAATGGCAGACTTCTGAGGAGCCGTAGGCGCGACACTCACCGTAGGCCCGTCACACCGTGACGGGCAGCCCGTTGCGGAGAAACGGGCCTACGATCGCCGCAGGAACCACCGCGTGACGAGCATGCGGTAGGTGAACATCAGCGAGAGGTTGGGCTTCGAGAACAGGATCCGGGTGACCACGCCCCAGAAGCCCGGCTTGTGCTCATATTCGATGTGCTCGCGGATCTCGGTCGTGTGGTCGTCGAGCGGCACGAACGAATGGGTGTGCTCCCACTTCGCGGCCGGCCCCTCGGCCTGCACGTCGGTGAAGCCGCGGTCGGTCACGCCCCGATGCACAGCCTTCCACCGCAGGGGCAGGGGGCCCACCCAGAGCGTGAACCGCGACACGGAGCCCTCGGCGAGCGGCTCGATCGAGTGGAGCTGTACGAACGTGGGCGGGGGCGTGAGCCGCTTGAGGGCCGACGTGTCGCGGTGAAAATCCCGCACGGCAGCGAGCGGGGCGGCGACGGTGAATCGGTAGTCGAAAACGGGCATCGGCGGGATTGTAGGCTGCCCTTGCCGGAAACCCACCGGTCTGTATTCTTAGGAGCTCGCCGGCCCCGGTTCGGGGCTGGTTGAGTGCTGGCTTTTATATAGCCCTCTAGCCTCGTATTTCCGCCCTCCGCTGAGTGATCCCGTGGCACGTTCCTGTCAGGTTTGCGGCAAAGGTTTCTCGATCGGTAACCAGGTCACGATCCGCGGTAAGGCGAAGTACCTTGGCGGTGTCGGTACAAAGATCACCGGCATCACGAAGCGGAAGTTCAAGCCGAACCTCCAGCGGATTCGCGTGACCGTGGGCAACGGCACCAACTCGACCCTCCTCGTCTGCACGCAGTGCATCAAGGGGGGCAGCGTCACGAAGCTCGTCAAGCAAAAGCCGTTCCGCCTGCCCACCGCCGACAAGGCCACCGCCAAGCCGGTCGCCGAAGAGGCGGTGCCGTCGGGTCCGCGTGCCCGTCCATAGGACCGCCATGAGCCTTTCCCGACAGGACGTCGCGAAGGTCGGCCTGCTGTCGCGGCTCGCGCTTTCCGAGGCGGAACTCGACAGCCTGACGGGCGAACTCACCAAGATCGTGGGCTTCGTGTCGCAACTCGAGGAGATCGACACGGCATCCGTCGCGCCGCTGGCCCATCCACTCGATTCACAGAACGTGTTTCGCGACGACGTTGTGAAGCCCTCGCTCAGCACGGCTCAAGCCCTGCAATCGGCGCCGCGGCACGACGGGGAGTGCTTTCTGGTTCCCGCCG
>CAMDDA010000254.1 GCA_945890755.1 Candidatus Kuenenia stuttgartensis | reverse complement strand
GGCCGGCGTCGTGGGCGAAGTGGTGGACGACCTGCTCTCCGGCAAGGCGTCGCTCCGGATCGGCAACATTCGCTCCCACGACCCGCTCGTCATCGACCGCACCTAGCCGTTGCTCGAAGGAGGCCAGGCCTGATCTCCAGCGATGAATCCCCCGGCTTGCGCCTGGGGGCTTGTATGGGAATGGGCAGGAATCCCCCGGCTCGCGCCTGGGGGCTTGTATGGGAATGGGCAGGAATCCCCCGGCTCGCGCCTGGGGGCTTTTGTGGAGGCGAGCGGGTCGTCTCATACAAGCCCTGAGCGCAAGCGAGGGGATCCCGCGGCGCAAGCCGCGAACGGGCTACCCCTCCCCTCGCGGGACGGCCTCCTTGCGAGCCGATAGAATAGTGCCGGCTTCAGCCGCAACGGCTCGAGGTTCCTCCCCTCCTTCCCATCGAGGTGCTGCGATGTCGATCCCGCGAACCGTGCATGACGGATTCCGCATGACCTGGTCACTCCGCGGGCTGACCAGGTCCGTCGCCCTGGCCTGGCTCCTCGCGGCTGCAGCCGCCGAAGCCGCCGACCCGCGACCGCCGCGGTCGAGCGTCGGCCAGCCGCGCACGGGGCAGACGCAACACTTCGGCGACGGCACGCTCACGAATCGGTCCGATGGATCGAGCAGCCGGACCCAGGCGTTTGGGTCGGGCTCGCTGACGACCGAACGCACCCGTGACGGCCGGACGATCACCGGACACACCCAGAAGTTCGGCAACGGCACGATCACGCGGTGGTCCGACGGCACCACGTCGCGGACGCAGCCGTTCGGCTCGGGCACGCTGACGACCGAGACTGGACGCGACGGCCGCACGGTGACGGGCCAGACGCAGAAGTTCGGCAGCGGCACGATCACGAACTGGTCCGACGGCTCCAGCAGCCGCTCCGAAAAGTTCGGCACCGGTACGCTGCAGCGGGAACAGCCGGGTCGCAACCGACGCTGAAGCGCCTGGCAGCGGGCTGCTCACAGGCCCTCGGCCCTGAACCGGGCCTCGACCATGTCGGCCATGTCGCGGGCCTGCGCTTCGAGTTCTTCGAGCAGTTCGTCGTCTTCGTCGTCGCTCGCCCGGCGGGCGAGAAACAACAGATAGTTGGCCTCGTTTCGCCAGGCTTTCAGCCAATCGGGACGAGTGGACACCGGCCGGTAGATCAGCCTTTCGAGTCGGTCAAAGTCGTCGCCCTGCAGCGTCATCTGAATGGCCGTCTCGATGGATGCATGGCGATTACTCGTCGTACGGGGTCTCGTGATCGCCTGTCGGCAGCTCATCGTAGCCGTCGGACGGGCTGTCGAACCACGGCGCGAGATCGGGAAAGTCCATGCGCTGATGTCGTCGCGGAGCGACCGGCCTACCGCACGGGGGGCACATCGGCAGGCCGATCATCGGCAACCACGGGCCGCTTGGCATCGGGGGTGCCAGGCACCGCGAGTGTGGCGAAGGTCTTGGCGGTGCGCAGGTCGGTCTGCGTGGCGACTGCCGACGCAGTCGCCTCGTCATCGCCTTCCCGGCGTTTCCAAGGGGAGCGGATGCGTTCACCGGCGAACTCGACACGGTCGTAGATGTCGCCGTCTTGGAACGGCCCGGTGCCGAACATCCAGCGGTCGCGGGTGTTGCTGTTGATCCTCGCGATCCCGCTCTGCCAGACCGGCCGGCCACTGGCCCGCTCATAGGCGAAGAGATTCACCTCGGCCACGCCCCGCTGATCCGTCCGCTTGAAGAGGGCCATTTCAGGAATCGCCGTGCCATTGCCCGCGACTTGCACGCTGGTCGCCGGGATGCCAAAGAGCAGGTCGTTGCGATCCGTACCGATCGCCCCCGCCCGGGCCTCGACCACGACCGCCGCCGCGTCGCGATCCGCAGCCAGCCGGCAGCCGGAGGCGAGAACCTGATGCCTTAGCGCGCTGGTGAGATACTTGCCGTCCTGCACGTCGTCGAGCATCGTCGTATCGAGAAACACCGTCTGCCCGGCGAGCGGACGCATGTCGACCTGCATCACCGCCCGCTCGACGGCATCGGAGATCAGCAACTGCTCGGTGGCCGTCCGCTTCGAGTCACTCCAGCGGGTCGTGCCACAGCCTGTCGACAGGGCGATGATCGCAATCGCGGAGGCGAAACCCACGCAGGCCGAACGGAGCGGTGGGCATGGATGAGGGCTTGGCATCAGGGCGGTCCGCAAGTGGGCCAGACTTGTAACAGGCCGGCGGCGGAGCCTCCACTCGCGATGACCAGATTCGCGACGACGCGACCGTCGACTCGGCAATCTGCACAGCCTGGGCAAGGCCTGCGTGACGGCCGCATTCAAAACTCAATGGGCCTGCCGCCGTGCCGCGTTGGCCAGAGGGCATCCAGGCGCAATCGACTCTCCCCGGCGATACGCGCGCAAGAGTTCCTGCGACCGCTGGGCCAGCATGCGCCTCACTTCCCGGCGTTTGCCCCTCACGCGGGGAATCTTCATCGAGTCGTAGCCCGTCGTCTGATGCCGCATCCATGCGATGACGGCCGCCTCCGCCCGCCGGTCGATCGGAATCCGCTTCGTGCGAGCCACGGTGCCACTGCCGACAGGCGTCGCATGGGCGGCGATCGCCCGGGCCAGCTTCTGGGCCAGTTCAAGATGCCGTTCGTGGAACGCCAGAAAAGACACCACCGCCGCCTGGAAGTCTTCGACGTAGGCTGTCTGCTCGGCGTCTCGCCGTCGGCCATCGGCCTCCCGACGGCGAGAGTACGCCTCAGTCGACCGCTCGGCGGCGAGTTGGTGCTGGATCCTCTCGACGGTGTCCTGCGGGGCCCAGACTCCGCGGGAGAACATCTTGCGGCCGACTTTCTCCTGCACGAGCCAATGGTCCCCGGCAGCCTTCACCCGCCGCGTGAGGGCGGCGTCACCAGGCGGGAGCAGGATCCAGCCGGCCGGCACGGGCAGCGTCTGCCCGGCGTGCGTACGCACGGTTCGCGGGGCAGGTCCAGGGAGGAAGGTCGGCGGCGGCATGTGCCTGATATCGGCAAATGAAGCCCACCGAAAAAAGCGTCGCCTAGCCAGCAACCTGTCGGGCCGTCAGGCTAGTCAGCGATGCACAGATCGATCCCGACGCCCCGCCGGGCGGGAGCCCCCATGCCCTGGACTGTCTACATACTTGGCTGCCGCGATGGCTCGCTTTACACGGGCATCACGAACGACCTGCCCAAGCGGTTGAAGGTGCACGCTGCGGGCAAGGCCTCCAAGTACACGCGGAGCAGGCTTCCCGTACGGCTGGCGTACCAAGAAGTTCGACGATCGAAATCAGCGGCCCTCAAACGCGAAGCGGCCATCAAACGGCTGCCCCGGCAAACGAAGCTCGAACTGATCGGCACCGGACGTCTGTCGCGGTAAGCGTCCACGCAGCGTGTCGACATCATCGGAGCTTATGAACCGCGACGTGTTCACGCCGCCCACTTGCCCTGCGGCAATTCGTGCCTAAGGTTCCACCGGTCATCTTGCCGGTTTTCTCTTCACGCCATTCCTTCCTGGAGATTCGATATGCGTGTTTTCAGCGCCCTGACACTCCTGACGGTTGCTTGTGCGACGGCCTCGGTGGCCTCGGTCGGATTCGCAGCGCCCTGCAAGGGATCTGCACAAAATGCGGTCACTCGGTCCCACCGCTCTCAGGTGGTGCAGCATGCGGTCGTACACGAGCGCGTGGTCGCCAGCCACGATGTCCGGCAGGTCGCATACGCCGAGGTTCCGAAGGACATCGTCGACACCGCCGTGGGGGCGGGCACGTTCAAGACACTGGCGGCAGCCCTCGGTGCGGCCGAACTCGTGGCGACCCTCAAGGGCGATGGCCCGTTCACGGTCTTCGCTCCGACCGACGAGGCCTTCGCCAAGCTCCCGGCCGGGACGGTCGAGAACCTCTTGAAGCCGGAGAACAAGGAGAAGCTCAAGGAGATCCTCCTGCTGCACGTCGTTCCGGGCAATGTCTACGCCGCTGATGTCGTGAAGCTTACGGAAGCCAAGACCGCCGGTGGCAAGGTGGTCAGGGTATCGACGGAAGGGGGCGTGAAGGTCGGCACGGCGACCGGGTTGGCCAATGTCGTCAAGACCGACATCAAGGCGAAGAATGGCGTGATCCACGTCATCGATGCCGTCATCCTGCCGTAGTCACGCGTGCCTACGGAATCAGAGACTGCCCCCGCAGGCGTCGCACCCTGCGGGGGTTTTTCATTTTGCAGCCAGGGCATGGGCGGGCATGGCCTACGGGAACTCCTCATGGACGTGTGCCTGCCATTCGCCGCACCAGTCGCCTTCGCGAGTGTGAGGCCAGAGCCCCACGTGCACGAGCTTGTCGTCCTGGATCGGCGGCATCG
>CAMDDA010000253.1 GCA_945890755.1 Candidatus Kuenenia stuttgartensis | reverse complement strand
CAAGGCGATGAAGGATCTCTACGATGCGACGGCATCCCCCAGCGTGGGCTGGGGACCGACGTGGACCAACCCGGCGGCGAGACAGGCGATTCTGCTGTTCCAATGCCCGACGGAATCTCGTTCGGGAGCGGGCCTGACGACGCGGCTCTCGTATGCGGGGGTGATGGGCGGCAAAAGTGGCGCCATCGCCGGCGGCAGCAATGGCAACATCTACACCGACGGGATGTTCATGATCAACCGCTGGCTGAAGGCGGCGAAGGTGCGTGACGGCACGTCGAACACCCTGGCGATCGGCGAGAATAATGACGTCCGCTCCACACTTGTCTCGTGGTCTGTTGCCGGCACCAGTTGCCCATGGAATGAAATCGCCAGCAGTCCGCAAATCAGGCTCGGTGACGCCCAGGTGGGGAGCAGGCTCCGCTCGACGCAGTACGCGATCAACATGGATCCGACGCTCTTCAAGCAGAACGAAGACCCATTCGGCAGCCAGCATCCAGGCGGAGCCAACTTCGTCTTCGCCGACGGCCACACCGCATTCGTCGCCGACACGATCGACACCGTCAACGTGTACCGTCCACTCTCGACCTTCGCCGGAAGGGAGTCGTTCTCGAGCGATGACTACTGATCTCTCTGGCCCCCACGGCAGGCAAGTCGTGCCGTTCGCCGCGGCCATGTTGTCGTTGGCTGCCATGCTGGGTCTTGTTGTCGGCTGTGGCCGGTCACTGCCCACCGTCGCGCCTGTGTCCGGAGCGGTGACGCGGGGTGGCAAGCCCGTGACGCAAGGGATCGTCTCATTCCTGCCGGAGAAGGGCCGGATGGGAGTCGGGCCGATTGGCAGCGACGGCCGGTTTACGATCACCACGTTCACCACCGGCGATGGCGCGGTCATCGGGCCGCACCAAGTCACGATCGAGGCCTACACGCAAGGCTTCGGACCGAAGCCCCCGGCGAATGGCTCTGCGACCGACGCCGCCGAAGGTGTTCACGCCTCCGGCCCGGTGGCCTGGCTCGTGCCTGAGACCTACGCCTCGCCCCAGACGACGCCGCTCACGGCCGAGGTGAAACTTGGTACCAACGTGATCGACTTCGCTATTCCTTGAATCTCCACCATGCGTTGCAACCTCATCGGCCCGCTCCTGGCGGGGCTCGCGTTTTTTTTGGCTCAGCCGCTCTGCGCGGGTGAATTCACCCTCTCGAGCCTCTTCGGCCCCGGCGCGGTGATCCAGCACGGAGCGGCGACGCCGATCTTCGGCACGGCCCCAGCGGGAACGACCATCACCGTCAGCGTCCAGAGTAAGTCGGCTGCTGCGGTCGCGGATCAGAACGACCGCTGGCAGGCTGATCTGCCAGCCCTTGCTCCCGGCGGGCCTTTTTCGCTCGAAGTGAAGTGCGGCGACGACGTGCATCGCTCATCCGTGATGGTCGGCGATGTTTGGCTCGTGACGGGCAGCCCCGACCTGCTCCAACGTCCGGCTGGTCTCGGCGACCTCGCGGCCGACGAAGGCACTCCGGTGCGGATGCTCGTCATGCCGTATCGCGTGGCGGATGCACCGCACACCGACGTCCAGGGTCAGTGGCAGGCGGTGCCCGCCGACGCGGTGGCCAACTCGCTCCCCGCCGCGTTCGCACGCCGGCTCCACGCCCTGAAGCCCGACCGACCGGTCGGCGTGATTCTCGCAGCCTCCGAGATCTACAACCGCGCGGGCGGCGACTCGTTCGACGGCGACATCGTCGAAGCCTGGGCGCCGCCGGACGTGATCGACACGCTCCCATGGGCCGACGAACTGAAGAAGCGGTTCACTGACGGCATGATGCTGAGCGCCCATAAGCGACGATTCGCCGAGCAACTCGGCGCCTGGAAACGTCGCGGCGGCGGCGATGTGCCCGACACACCGGGCGAATACGACGTCTGGTTCTATGAGAAGCGGGAGCAGGCGAAGCAGGCGTCGGACGTGCCGCCGCGGCCGCCGACCGCAGAGAATCTCCAGGGACCGTCGCGGGTGTGGAACGGCATGCTCGCGCCGCTGGCCCCGGCCAGGCTCGCGGGCATCGTGTTCGCCCCCGGCACCGGCAATCTCGGCAATCCAGCCGCCGTCGCGCCGATCATGGAGCGGGCGATCCCCGCCTGGCGTACGGCATTCGCGCAGCCCGATCTCCCCGTCGTCTGCCTCGGCATGTGGCCCGGTGCGCGGATGGGCGAAGGGCATCTCGCCTGGTCAGAACTGGCCGACGCCCTCCGCCCGGTCGCGATGCTGCCCGGCGTAGCCGTCGTCCCGTTTCACGATCTCTACGAACTCTGGGCCCATGGCTCGCGGCTCGAGCCGGATCGGTTCGCCGAGCGACTTGCCCCGGTCGCGCAGGGCCTCGCCGAGAACAAGCCCGTACCCGTGGCACCCGTGATCATGTCCGCCGCGTTTCGCGATGGGGCGGCCGTGCTGACGGTGAACGACCCCGCACTCCTGCCCGCGGCGGGCACCGTGATCGACGGCTTCACGATCTACAGCCCGACGACCCACTGGGTGTGGGCCACGGGCACCGTGCGCGACGGCACGATCGTGGTTGCGCACCCGCACGTGTCTGTACCTAACGCCGTTCGGTACGGATGGTCATGGAACCGCAATCATCCGCACTCGCTTACAGGCCCGAGTGGCGTCCCCGCGCCCACGTTTCGCACCGACACGATGACCATGTGTTGGTCGCACATGCCGGGCACTGCGATTGTCTGGTCGCGTCGCAGCCCGCCGCCTGGGGGTAAATCCTTCATCCAGCAGATCGACATCTTCCCCGTGAGCGATCCCACGCTGCCCTGGGTGATGACGATGGGCGACTCGATCCACTCGGGCTACAAGGACGGCGTACAGAAGCACCTGGCGGGGAAGGTGAACCTCGTGCCGATCACGGTGCCGCACAACGTGAAAGGGGCGCTCGCCGGCCCCCGGCCACTCTGGGGTATCGCCACCGACGAACTGGCCGTGCTCCACATCAATCACGGCCTGCACGGCGACATCGCCGTGCCTCCCGAGGAGTTCGAAAAGCAACTCGACGACTACTTCACGGAACTGAAGAAGACCGTCGGCCGAGGCCGGATCGTCTGGGCAGCGACGACGCCCGTGCCAAGCAAAGAGCCCGGCGTCAGCCTCAACCCGGAGTACAACCCTGGCATCATCCGCATCAACGAAGTGGCCCGCCGGCTCTGTAAAAAGCATGGTTTCGCCTTCAACGATCTCTACGCGCTCGTGGTCGACGACATCGATACGCTGACCGTCGCCAAGGGCAACGTCCACTACAACCCACAGGGCAACGCCATCCTCTCGAAGGCCGTGGCCGACGCGATCCAAACAGCAATTCAAGCGGGGATCGACGCCGCGAACGATGCCCCAGCCCAGCCCGCGAACCCAAAGCCGGCCGATGCTCTCGACGGGGCGTTCCTCGCCCCGCCGCCTCCCGCCCGCACGCATGTGTGGTGGCACTGGATGGGGCCGTTCGTGAGCCGTGACGGCATCACGAAAGACCTCGAAGCGATGGCTGCCTCCGGCATTGGCGGCGCTACGATCTTCAACCTCCACGCCGTTGCCCGCACGCTCCCACGACCGGACGTCTGGCCGAACAACGCCTATCGCAGCCCGGAATGGTGGGCACTCGTCGAGCACGCGGCCCGCGAGGCCGACCGGCTGGGGCTGAATCTCGGGATCCACAACTGCGTGGGCTACTCGGCGAGCGGCGGCCCGTGGATCACGCCCGACAGGGAAATGCAAAAGCTCGTGTGGAGCGAAACCACGATCCCGGCCGACGGCACCGCGGCAGCCCGCAAGCCCTTCGCCGGCAGGCTGCCCCATCCTGACACGAAGGCCAAGCTCTATCGCGACATCGCGGTGATCGCCATCCCCGACGGGCCTGCCGCCGATCGTAAAGCCTTTCACGATCTGTCGACGGCGATGGCAGCCGACGGCACGATCGAATGGACGCCGCCACCCGGCGACTGGACGATCTACCGCTTCGGATACGTGCCGGCCGGCAAGGCGTGCCATCCGGTGCCGCCGGGAGTGAACGCGCCGGAGTGCGATAAGCTCAGCGCGTCGGCAGCGCAGTTTCACATCGAGCAGGTGCTGCAACCGCTGAAAGAGCATCTCGGCCCGCTCGTAGGCCGGTCGCTGCGGCACGTGACGTTCGACAGCTACGAGGCCGGGAATCAGGACTGGACCGCAAGCTTCGCCGCCGAGTTCGAGAAACGCCGTGGCTATTCGCCGCTCCCCTGGCTGCCCGTGCTCGCCGGCCGCGTGATCGGGGATGACGACCTCTCCGCGCGATTCCGCCATGATTGCAAGGCCACCGTGTCGGAACTGTTCGTCGAGAACAACCTGCGGGTGTTTCGCACGGCGATCAACGATGCCGGCATGAAAATGATGCTCC
>CAMDDA010000252.1 GCA_945890755.1 Candidatus Kuenenia stuttgartensis | reverse complement strand
CAGCGGGACGGATGCCCATCGAGACAACGAGGTCCGGGCAGTGCTGGCGCCGGTGGCGCGGCTGGCTGAGAAATACGACACGGCCGTGCTGGTTGTGTGTCACACCCGGAAAGCGCCGGGTACGAATGCCGACGAGCAGACTCTTGGCTCGCGCGGGTTTGTGGGTATCGCCCGCGCCGTGTGGCACATGAGTCGGGATCGCGAGAACAAGTCGCGACGGCTCTTCCTGCCCGGCGGGCAAAATCTGGCGGGTGAGCCGACAGGCCTGGCGTTCACGATTCAAGGCGAGCCCGCGCGTCTTTCCTGGGAGCGTGAGCCCGTGGCGATGACGGCCGACGATGCCCTGGCCCGCGAGCGCCGCGCCGGAGGGAACGGTTCACGCTCGAAGCCCGGCCCTGCGCCCCAGCGGCGCGACGAGGCCACGGACTGGCTGTGCAGCATTCTCGCTGCCGGACCCCGGCCAACCGCCGACATCATCGAATCGTGGACGAACGGCGAGGGCGGCTCGAAGAAAACCCTGATTCGCGCCAAGCAGAGCCTTGGGGTCGAGGCGTATCGCCCCGCCAACCCCGGCCCGTGGTGGTGGAAGCTGCCGCCCGAAGGCGACGCGCCCGAGAGTCTCGAGCCCACCGAGCCACGAGCAACGGCACACGGCCCTCTGGACTTCCTGGGCAAAACTCCGGGTTTGTATGCGTTCCCGGAATCCTGAGCCCCCAGATGACCACGTTCTTGAAACTCGGCCACCTGCAATCGCGCCACTCGCGGTAGAGTGACCAACCAAACTTGCGAGGACACACGCATGGCATCACTCGTCAAAGACCCCAACGGCTCGTTCCGCATCGAGGTCGTAGTCCCCGACGGCAGCCGGAAACGCGTTCGGCTCGGGAAGGTGCCCGTGAAGACCGCCGAATCGTGGCACCGCCGCGTCGAGGCCCTGGTGAGCGATCTCGCGGCCGGGGAGCCCCACGGCCGTGACCTGGCCGCTTGGCTGACGGAACTTCCCCTCAAGCTCCACGAGCGGCTGGTGCGGGCCGGCCTCGCTGATCGGCGAGCGGCAACCGCGACGGTGACCGTCGGGCCGTTCCTGGCCGGATGGCTCGAAGCACGGAAACCGGAATACAAGGTGGCGAGCGTCCGCGCCTGGCAGCAGGTCGTTGACGGCCTGACGGCCCTCCTCGGCACTGGCTTGCCGATCTCCGAGGTGACTCCGGAAAAAGCCGAGGAATACCGCCAACGGATGATCGGCGACGGGCTGCGGGCCACCACGATCCACAAGCGGCTCCAGCACGCACGGCTGATGTTTGACCACGCCAAGCGGAAGACGCTCCTGGCGGAAAATCCCTTTGAGTACGTGCGCCATCGGCCCGGCGACGCCTCCGAGCGCCGCGCCTACGTCGAGGCGGCCGACGTGCGCCGGGTAATCGACCACGCGCCGAATCAATATTGGCGGCTTTTGATCGCCCTCTCGCGTTTCGCGGGCTTGCGCGTGCCCAGCGAAGCCATGAGCCTGCGGTGGCAGGACATCGACTGGGATCGCGGCCGAATCACGGTTCCCTGCCCGAAACTCGAACACCTGGCCGGCCGGGGCTACCGCGTGATCCCGCTGTTCGCCGACGTGCGGCCGTATCTCGAGGAGGCATGGGATCAAGCGCCGGAGGGTGCGGAGTACGTCTTCGCCGAGGAGTACCGTCGTCGCGCCCACGGCAAGCACGGGTGGGCCGGCTGCAACCTGCGTTCGACGCTCGAAAAAATCATCAAGCGGGCCAAGGTGCCGCAGTGGACGCGGCTCTGGCATTCGATGCGGGCGAGCTGCGAAACCGACCTGGCCCGCGAGTACCCGCTTGCCGTGGTCGCCAAGTGGCTGGGCAACACGGTCGCCGTGGCAATGAGGCACTACGTGGATGTCACGGACGCCGACTTCGAGCGTGCCGCGGTCGCCGGCAGCAAACAGGCGCACAAAGCGGCGCAGCACGTTCCCGCGAGTCGGTGTTGTGACTCGCAGCCCGAACCGTCCGCGCATGAAAAAGCCCCGGCTGGGCGGGGTCTCGCAGCATCCTGCGATCCCCTGCACAACCGGGGCATGGAGGCGGCGGGAGTCGAACCCGCGTCCCGTGATGCTTTGATACGAACGTCTACGTGTGTATCCGGTCTATTTAAGTCTCGTCCGCGCGTCCCCGGCCGACAGGGTTCGTCACAGACCAGCCCGGAACTTTTTTAGCCCCAGCCGTACCAGGCGGTGGACCGGGGCGAGTCGGATTTGGCGACCGATTGGGAGGCCCTTCCGACTGGGGCCATCGCTCGGGGCTACTTAATTAAGCAGCCAGAGAGAACTGAGCTTCGGCAATTGAAGCTTGGTCGACTTTTTGCGTGGCCTGCCGACCAACCACGACACGCAATCCGTACCTCTGTCATCCGGTCGAAACCGGTACGCCCCCGGTGTCTGCCCGACTCTCGGCGCCGACCTGGCAGCCGGTACCGACACCTCCGCGACGGCCCCGCTGGCCGCCCGACCGGAGGCCGTCGAGCGTCCGCATTCTATCCCGAAACAACATGGCGACGCCCAAACAGCAAGGGCTGTATCGGTCATGCCGACCCAACACCTGAATTTCCCGGAAAAAATGCGGCCGAGACCGTGACTCCGGACTCCGCTCCGCGAGATACTTGAGGG
Organism: Candidatus Kuenenia stuttgartensis; assembly: GCA_945890755.1. Lineage (GTDB taxonomy): Bacteria > Planctomycetota > Planctomycetia > Pirellulales > UBA1268 > QWPN01. The sequence goes on along the minus strand of CAMDDA010000252.1, from coordinate 1,805 downwards.
ACACTCCGTCGCCCCCTCGCCGCCCGGTTCGCCCCGGAGCGATCCGGCTCGCCGGAGGTGCTCGTCGTCGCCATCCCCTCCCGCTGTCGTTGACGCTCCTTCCATGACAAACGTACCTTCATCGATGTGTTTGGTCCGCCGCGTTCTCGCAGGGTTTTGCATGGACGGAATTTTTTTCAGCCGCCGCCGGATCACGCGGCTGGCGTTGATCGTGGCCGCCAGCATGACGGCGGCCACGCCGTGTGAGTCCCAGGAGTGGGCCCGCAAGATGTTCACCGTGACGAGCCACAACTTCGGCACCGTGGCCAAGGGCTCGAAGACTGAATATCGGTTCGTATTCCGCAACATCTACGAAGAAGACCTCCACGTCGTCGGCGTCCGTAGCAGCTGCGGCTGCACCGCTCCCACGGTCACCAAGCACGATCTCAAGACCCACGAGACCGCCGAGGTCGTGGCCACCTTCAACACCCGAACATTTCTCGGTCAGCACGGGGCAACGCTGACTGTCACGTTCGACAAGCCCTACTACGCGGAGGTTCAGCTCCGCGTGGCAGGCAACATCCGCGGCGACGTGACCTTCGATCCACCGTTCATCGATCTCGGCAACGTCGATCTCGGCAAAGGTGCTGAGCGACAGATCCGGGTCACCCACATCGGCAGCAGCCCCTGGGAGATCAAGGATGTCCGGAGCGCCAACGCCAACTTTGAAGTCAGCCTCTCGAAGCCCGTCAACACCGGCTCCAAGACGGTCTACGAACTCGTGGCCCGCCTCAAACCCACCACGCCGGCGGGCTACGTCAAAGGTCAATTGATTCTGGTCACCAACGACCCGCGAGCCACCCAAATCCCGATGGACGTGGAGGGCCGAGTGGTGGCGGAGGTCACTGTGAGTCCGCAGCTGCTCGCCCTGGGTGCCGTGCCCGTCGGCGAGTCGGTGACCAAGAACGTGGTGATCCGGGCCAACCGGGAGTTCAAGATCACGGGTGTCTTCTGCTCCGACGGCTGCCTCACCTGTGAGCCCAAGACGACGGCCGCCCGCGTGCACATTCTCCCGGTGACCTTCCAGGCCGGCGACGCGGCCGGCAAGGTGGAGCGGGAACTCAAGATCGCCACCGATCTCGGCGAGGGAGCCGTGCCCGTGGTGACCGTGCAGGCCCATGTGGAAGCACCGGCCGACGAAGGCGCGGCGGTCACTCCGACGGCCGATCAGGCCGCCAGCCTGCCGTAAGCCGCCCCATCCGGGATTGACGCCAGTCGCTCCCGGCTGCGACCCTCCCCGCCCCCGCGAGGAGGCTGTTCCATGTTTCGCCGCGTCCGAGTGAGCCTGGTGGTCGTCTGTGTCGCCTGGATGGCCGCGGCCATGGCAGTGGAGGTTTCGGGCCTGGCAGAGCAGCTCAAGACCGGCCTCAGGGTGAAAGCACCGGGTGACGTCGCCTTCTGCGAACACGTGGCCGAACTCGTGCAGCGGGGCAAGCTTCCCGAGAAGTACGTCGACTCCGCCTACGCCTACGCGATCAACCGCGGAAAGAAGTATCCGTTTCCGGCCTTCGAGCGGATCATCCGCCTCCACGCGTCGAAGCTGGGCGTGTCGCTCTAACATGTGCGTGGAAAAAGCCTTCCATGGCCTTTTTCCACTCGGGCGACCGCAGGAAACGCCAAGGGTTTCCTGGGCCGCCGGTCGCCGCTTCCTGCGGCTCAAAAAGCGGGAGGCTCGGGGGTCGGCGCACGCTCGCGGAGCAATCGGGGCGTATCCTCGCCCGCGACGCGACTTTTGCCGCCCCCCAGCCGGCCCACCATGCTGTCCG
>CAMDDA010000251.1 GCA_945890755.1 Candidatus Kuenenia stuttgartensis | reverse complement strand
CTGGCGTGCCCTTCTTGAGATAGCCGCCGACGCCGCAGTAGAGGTCTTCGGTGTTCTCGCGGACGACGACGAAATCGATATCCTTCGGGCCGCGGCCGGCCAGCGGCGTCTCCACGCCGGGCAGTAGCTTCACGGGCCGGAGGTTGATGTATTGGTCGAGCTTGAACCGCAGGTCGAGCAGCAGCCCCTTCTCGAGGATGCCCGGGGCGACCCCCGGATGGCCGATCGCGCCCAGGAAGATCGCGTCTTTCGAGCGCAAGAGATCGAGGCCGCCCTCGGGAATGATCTCACCCGTCTTGAGATACCGGTCGCCGCCCCAGTCGAGCGTCTCGACGTCGTAGGTGAATCCCTCCAGCTTCGCGACCGCCGCCAGCACCTTCATGGCCTCGGCCGTGACTTCCGGCCCGGTGCCGTCTCCAGGGATCGCAGCGATCTTCAGCGTCTTTCCGGCCATGAGTGCAAGTGCTCCTCGGGTGCGTGAACGGGGCCCGAAATCTAGCCGACTTCACGCATCGGGAAAACCGGCGGCCGTCTTCTCCGGCCCACACTTGCGTTCGACGAAGTCTCGCGTGTGTCGGGGTTGCCCACGCCCCGTCGCCGGACGCTCGCTACGGACATCCTGTCCTTCGCTCGCTCGATGGCGGCTCCTGGGGCATGGGCAACCCCTCCGGTATCGACGACACCGTAGGCCCGTTGCTCCGCAACGGGCTGCCCGTCACGGAGTGACGGGCCTACGAGAAGCAGCTGGAAGGCGAGAGGATCGGTGCGCCGCTGCCCCTGAAGCCCGAGGCGCGAGCCAAGGGCATGCGGTCAGCATCATGCGAAGCCACGCGGATTCCCTTCGCTTGCGCGTCGGGCTTCCAAGCACCACGCGGATACTCGCCGCTCGCGCTTCGGGCTTCCGAGCACTGGCCGTCAGTTCTGGCTGAAGTCGAGCTTCTTGCCCGAGGAGACGCCCAGCGGGTTGCGGACGAATCTCCGCCGGCATTGCTCGCAGAGATCGAACCGCATCGAGCGGGCGTCGTCGAGATCGTCGCACTCGTCTTCTTCGATGCGGTCGAGCAGTTCCTCGACCTCGTCGAGGTGGTCGGCATCGGCGGCAAGCACGTCGGCCTCACCGCAGCACTCCTGATCCTCGATCGCGGCGAACACCTCGATCTTCACGACATGCCGCACGTCGGTATGGGGGTCGATCATGCGTTTGCACAGGTCGCACGAATAGTGAAGCATCTGGGTCTCCGGGCGTGTGAAGGGGGCGGGCATCAACCGCGGCGTCCGCCGTCCCAACCGCGAGTTCGCTGGGCCTGAGTGTGACTCGATTCACCGGCCAAGGCAAGCGTTGCGACTGTCCATGTGGCGGTTTTTTCGCAGCGCACGCTCCACTACGGATTCAGGGAGTTCGGACCGTGCGCCGGCCGGAGTTTGCGGCAGTTGACGGGGCTGCGTTAAGCTACGGAGGTTCGCACGAGCCGCACTGCCGGTGCGGCCCGGATGATGGAGTCGCAATGTCCACACTCGCACTGCCGTCGCAGGCGGCGCCGAGCACGCTGGGCCTCAGCGTGCTGGTGCTCAACCGCTCGTTTGTCGCCGTTCACATCACGAACGTGCGCCGGGCGATCACGCTCCTGTTTCGCGAACTCGCGGAGGTGGTGCACATCGAAGAGGGCCAGTTCGCCGCCTATTCGCTCGATTCATGGCGGGAACTCTCGGCCATGCAGGCGGCGTTTCGCCGGCCGGACCAGGACTGGGTGCGAGCCGTGGGCTACGAACTCCAGGCTCCGCGAGTGATCCGTCTCGTGGGCTGTGACCGGAGCCCACGGCAGGGCCTGCGGTTCAACCGCCGCAACGTCTTCGCCCGCGACGGCAACCTCTGCCAATACTGCGGCCGCCACTTTCCCATGAGCGAACTCTCGCTCGATCACGTGGTGCCCCGCAGCCGCGGCGGCCTGGCGAGCTGGGAAAACATCGTCTGCGCCTGCGTGGCCTGCAACGTCCGCAAGGGAGGCCGCACTCCGCAGGAGGCCCGCATGCAGCTGATCCGGCAGCCGGCCAAGCCGAGGCGCAACCCGCTGCTCACGATCAAGCTCGGCAACCCGAAGTATGCGAGTTGGAAGAGCTTCGTCGAAACAGCGTATTGGCTCGCCGACCTGACGTGACGGCCACACGAATTCCCTCAGCTCGCGCTGCGGGCTTCCAAGCAAGCGGCGAATCACCGCGCCGGTGATCCGAACAGTGGCGGTCGAACGTCCGGCGACTCACTCGCCTCAGCAGAGCGGGTCTTTCTTCTCGGTGATCACCGGGAGTTGCGGGGACATCTCGGCATTGAGGGCCGTGAAGTCCTTCCACTCGGCGGGGAGGTTGTCTTCGTGGAAGATCGCCTCGACCGGGCACTCGGGCACGCACGCCTCGCAGTCGATGCACTCATCCGGATGGATGTAGACCATCTTGTCCCCCTCGTAGAAGCACTCCACGGGGCAGACGACCACGCAATCGGTGTACTTGCAGGCGAAGCAGGGTTCGGCAACGACGTGCGTCATGGTCGGGGAGACTCCAATAACGAGGATTCGGATCGGACGGTGGGGCGACGGTTTCGGGCGTGCGGACTCGGCAAGATCGGTCGACCTTGACGGCCGAGTTCGACACTGCGCGGCATCCTAGGTGCCTCCTGGAATGCTGTCAACGAACTGAATGTCGGCCGGATGACCGCCATTTCCTGAATCGGCGTGGCGGCGGCCTTGGAGGCCGTCGGCCGCGGCTCCTATCATGGAGGAATAGAAGGAGCGGTGAGCCGTGAACGAGCCGATGACGCCGCCAGCCGCTCCCCCCGCCCCCCTGGCGACGCCCGACGAGCAGCGGCTGCTGGCGGCCTGCCTGGCGGGCGACCCAGCCGGCTGGCACGAGTTCATCGGCCGATTTGGCGGGCTGTTCGTGCATGTCGCCGAGCGGACGGCGGTGCAGCGGCGGACGCCCCTCGCGCCGGCCGACCGCGACGACCTCGTGGCCGAGATTTTCCTCACCTGCGTCCGCAATGACGCCGCCCTGCTGCGGGGTTTCGCCGGCCGGGCGAGTCTGCCGACCTATCTCACCGTGATCGCCCGGCGGGTCGTGGCACGGGCCCTCGTGCGTCGGCTGGAGTCGGGCCATGTCACCGGCCTGCCGGCGACCATCGATTCAGCGGCGACTCCGCGGGATGATCTCGCCCGGGCGGTCGATCGCGAGCACGTCGAGGCGCTCCTTCAGCGACTCGACACCGACGAGGCGAAACTCGTGCGGCTGCATCATCTCGAAGGCCGCAGCTACGGCGAAATCAGCCGACTCACCGGCATGCCCCTCGGCTCGATCGGCCCCGCCCTCTCCCGTGCCAAGGCGAAGATGCGAGCGTGATCATCATGGCGATGCGGCTGGCGGACCGAGCGTGACCGACGGGTCGGCGAGATCGACGGGCTCATAGCCCGGATAGGCCGGCATCTGCCAGAGCTGGGCCGGATCGGCCGTGGGCAGGTTCGCCGTCACCGACGCCAACTCCAGTTTGAAGTCGACCTTGGCCGTTGGCCACGACACTTCGACGACGTGCGGCAAGGCCGCGCCCGACGCGGGATCGACCCGATGCCGCGTCGTCCGCACGCTCGCGAGCCGCTCGCCCGCCGGCGTGAAGAGATGCTGCTCGGCCACGAGACCGGTCGTGGCGTCGAGGATCGTCGACTTGAGCAGCTCTCCCTCGGCGTCACGGATCCGGCTGCGGATCTCGATCCGGCCATCCGGCATGGGAAACGGCCCCTCGTGGGCATCCTCCGGGCGGAAGTTCACGAGGCCCAGCAGCTCCGGCATCCAGTCGGCCCGAATCGGCAACAGCTGCCGCGCCTTCGACTGGGCGTATTGGTCGTGACGGCAGAAGGCGGTGATCGGCGGCGTGTGCTGCCGCAGCCAGAGCCAGAACAGGTCGTCGTTGCTGCCGATGTCGAGCTCGGGGCCGGTGATCGCCGTCTGAGCCTGCAGGCGGAACCGCCGCGGCGGCTCGCAGGCCACGCGGGCGGAGAGCCGCGGCACGCCCGGCACCACGAGCACCGCCTGCGGCGCCGACACGCTCCGCACGCGAGCCGTGTTGTCGTGCACCGCCGCGATCACCTGATCGAGCGTCGGCTGCGGCGGCAGCGCCCGCGGCAGTGGCATCGTGCCGATCTGGTAGCCGCGGAGCACGTTCGGACACGACGCGCCGCTCGAGGCGCAGCAGGCGACGACGAGCGCGAAGGCGACGAGCCTGGAATGCGCGAGTGCGGAGGGCCGCGGGACGGCAGGCATCAGGCAGCCTCCCCCGACCAGAGTAGCGCGGTGAGCCGCTCACCCGTGCCCGGCGCGGCAGCCTCGGCGGCGGTCACCGGCCGCACGCGGTACTCGCGATCGCGGCGGCGACAGGCCAGCACGAGTTCGGTCGTGGGTTCGGTGGCCGCCCCCGCTTCGACGATCCGCAGCACCCGCCGCCGCACGAGCTGCAGCGCGAGCAGGTAGCGGACGGCCGCATCGCCGGG
>CAMDDA010000250.1 GCA_945890755.1 Candidatus Kuenenia stuttgartensis | reverse complement strand
GCTAAATGCACTGCCCGTTGCGGAGCAACGGGCCTACGGGGAGGCTCGACTGCACTGCCCGTTGCGGAGCAACGGGCCTACGGGGAGGCTCGACTGCACTGCCCGTTGCGGAGCAACGGGCCCACGGGGAGGGCCTACGTGTGGTAGTCGGCGTTGAGGTGGACATACTCGGCTGTGAGGTCGCTCGAAAAGAATCGGATCGAGCCGGGCCCCGAGTCGAGATCGACCTGGATGAGCGTGTCGCGGGCGTTTTTGATCGACGCGGACACGGCGTCGGCGTCGAACGGCACTGGCGTCCCGGCCTCGAAGAGCAGTGTGCCGTTGACCCGCAGTCGGAGTTTCAGCGGGTCGAACGCCACGCCTGAGTAGCCCGCCGCCGACACGATCCGGCCCCAGTTGGGGTCGGCGCCATGCACCGCCGTCTTCACCAGCGGGCTGTCGGCGATCGTGCGGGCGATCTGCCGGGCCTCGTCCCGCGACCGGCAGCCGGTCACCTCCACCACGAGCACATGCGTCGCACCTTCGCCGTCGTCGGCAATCTCGCGGGCCAGCGATTCGCACGTGGCCTTCAGGGCGGCGGCGAACGCTTCCAGCCCGGCGCCGTGCAGCGTGCTGCCTCCGGCCGCCCCATTCGCCAGCAGCAGCACCGTGTCATTTGTGCTCATGTGGCCGTCCACACTCACGCAGTTGAACGTCTCTTCGCAGGCTTCCCGCAGGAGCCGCTGGGCGTCGTCGGGCTCGATCGCGGCGTCGGTGAGCACCACGCCGAGCATCGTGGCCAGCTTCGGGCCGATCATCGCCGCCCCCTTCGCCATCCCAAACACGGTGTGCTGGGTACCGGCGGCAGTGAACGTGGCGCCTGCCAGCTTGGGCCGCGTGTCGGTCGTCATCATGCCGCGGGCCGCGGCCACGGCCGCCTCGTCGCAGTCGCCGAGCCGGGACGACACGTTCGCGATTCCCGCCTCGATCTTCGCCAGCGGCAGGAACTCGCCGATGATCCCCGTCGAGAGCACGAGCACCTCGTCCGCCTCCGCCTTCACGGCCGCGCCGGCCGCCGCGGCCATCGCGCGGGCGTCGTCGAGGCCGCGGGCACCGGTGCAGGCATTGGCGTTGCCGGAGTTCAACACGATCGCCCGGAAGTTTCGGCCGGGCGTCAGCGACCGGTCGTAGGCCACCGGCGCCGCAAAGACGAGATTCGTGGTGTAGACGCCGGCCCCCGTGGCCGGAGCATCCGACACGACGAGCGTGACGTCCTCACGCGAGGCATTCCGCTTGATGCCGGCATGAACGCCCCCCATGCGGAAGCCGCGGGGCAGGGGAGGAATCGGCAGTCGGACGGGCGTGTCGGTGATGCTCATGCGATGTCGCCAGCGTGTCGTGTGATCTCAATACAAGCCCCCAGGCGCAAGCCGGGGGATCAGTGTCATACAAGCCCCCAGGCGCGAGCCGGGGGATCTCACAAAAGCCCGGCGTGCTCCGGGAGGTCGAACAGGACGTTGAAGTTCTGAACAGCCGCGCCGGCGGCACCCTTGACGAGATTGTCGAGGCAGCTGATCAGGAGCACGCGGTCGCGGACGACGCGGGCCGTGATGTCGCAGAAGTTGGTGTCCACCGTGTCCTTCGTGCCGGGCAGGTGGTCCACCACGCGGACGAACCGCTCGGAGGCGTAGGCGTCGCGGAGGAGCTGCATCACCTGGCCTTCGGTGACCGCCTGCTTCGGGCGGATGTAGATCGTCGAGAGGATACCGCGGTCCATCGGGGCGAGCTGCGGCGTAAAGATGACATTCGGCCGCGGGCCGGCGTGGCGGGCGATCACCTGCTCGATCTCCGGCGTGTGCCGATGCCGGCCCACGTTGTAGGCCGACATGCTTTCGTTGCACTCGGGGAAGTGCGTCATGAGCTTGGGCTGCCGCCCCGCTCCGCTCACGCCGCTCTTGGAGTCGATGATGATGTCGTCGAGCTGAAACAGGCCGCTCTTCACGAGCGGCGCCAGCGGCAGGATCGCCGACGTCGAGTAACAGCCGGGGTTGGCCACGAGCGACTGCCCCTTGATCCGGTCACGAAACAGCTCGGGCAGGCCGTAGACCGTCTGACCGAGGCGAGCGGCGTCGGGATGCTCGTGGCCATACCACTCGAGGTAGGTGGCGGCGTCGTCGAGGCGGTAGTCGGCGCTGAAGTCGACGACCTTCGCCCCCGCGGCCACCACCCGCGGGAGGATCTCGGCGCTCGCGCAGTGCGGCAGGCAGCCGAACACGCACTGAGCCCGCGTGCCGACCTCCTCCGGCGAGAGATCCTCGAGTGGCAGGTCGAGCCGGCCAACGAGACTCGGGTGGACGCTCGAGACCGGCGTCTTCCCCTCCTGCCGGCTCGTCACGGCGACGATCTTCGCCTCCGGATGGCGGAGCAGGATCTTGATGGCCTCGAGAGCCGTGTAGCCGGTGGCACCCAAGACGGCGACGGTGATCATGGCGGGAGCCTCGCAGGAGGACGAACGGACGGCCGGCGGAGTTATACGGAATTCCGGCCGGCCGGTGCGACCAGCCGCTTGTCGATCAGCCGCACGAGCCAGTTGGCCACGGCCCGCTTCGTGCCCTGCTTCGCCCCGACGTGCTCGTGTCGGGCGTCGTAGACGGCCACGGCATTCTTCTCCGCCTCGAGCGCCGTCACGTCGTTGACGACGATGAGGTCGCACTTCTTGGCGGTGATCTTCGCGAAGGCCCGCTCGGGGTCGGCCCCCGGCTCCAGGGCGAAGGCCACGAACCACTGCCCCGGCCGCTCGCGGCGGGCGAGCGTGGCGATGATGTCGGTGGTGGGCTTGAGCTCGAGCCCGAGCCTGGTGCCCTGACGCGGGATCTTGCCAGGCTGCCGCTTCACCGGCTCGAAGTCACACGGGGCCGCCGCCGCGATGACACCGTCGCAGGCGGGCAACTCACGAAGGCATGCCGCGAGCATCTCGGCCGTGGTGACGACCGGGACCACGCGGGCCCGGCGCGGATACTCGACGTGCACCGGCCCGCTCACGATCGTGACGTCATGGCCCAGGGCCAGGGCCGCCTCGGCAACGGCCTTCGCCATCCGGCCACTCGAGGCGTTGGTCAGATACCGCACGTCGTCGATGTATGCCCGCGTCGGTCCGGCGGTGAGCAGAATTCTCGCCATCGCATCAGGGGCGGGAGTGCGGTGGACGGCGGGCGAGGGCCGCGGCGATCGAGGCCACGATTTCGTCGGGTTCGGCCATGCGGCCGGCCCCGGTCTGCCGGCAGGACAGCCAGCCAGTGCCCGGCTGGACGATGGACACGCCGTCGGCCTGGAGTTGGACCACGTTTCGCTGCACCGCGGGCTTCGCCCACATTGCCGCGTTCATGGCGGGGGCCATGAGCACCGGGCATTCGGCACACAGGAGCAGTGTGGTGAGCAGGTCGTCGGCCGCTCCCGACGCGGCTTTCGCCAGCACGTCGGCGGTGGCCGGGGCCACGACGACCAGATCGGCCCGGGCGGCCAGTTCGATGTGGGCCCCGAGCGGGAAGGCCGCGGGGTCGAACGACCGCGACGCCACGGGGCGGCCAGTCAGGGCCGCGAACGTCGCTGCGCCGACGAACTCGAGGGCATTCGCCGTGAGTACGGCCGTGACGTGGGCCCCCTCCTGCACGAGCAGGCTCGTCAACGCCGCCGCCTTGTAGGCCGCGATCCCGCCCGACACGCCAACGATGATTTCGCGACCCTCGACCATGCGCATCTCTCTGCTGCCGCGACGTCCGCGGGCGTAATCACAGGATCGAGGCGTCGAAATCGAGCGGGCCGCCGGCTTCGGGCGACTCGCCGGTGATCCGCAGATTCATCGACGTGTCGAGGAAGATTTTGTCTTGCTTGATCTCTTCGATCACGATCTGCATCTTGTCGTCGGTGGCCACGTCCACCAGCGGCCGGCTGCCGGCGTTGAGAGCCACGAGCCGCTTCTGGATCAGCGTCGAGAGCTTGAACCGGCCGCCGACCTTGTTGACGATCTCTTCTTCGCGGAGGTCTTCGATCATGTGTGGGCTTCCTGTGTTTTCGGGGAGGCGAGGCGGGACGGGTGGGATGGTGGAGCGGACAGGCCGGCGTCGAACAGGATGCGTTTGATCGCCGCCAGGGCTTCGTCGGGATCCTCGTTGACGACGCGATGGCGGTAGCGGTGGGCCTCGAGTAATTCGCGGCGGGCCACCTCGAGCCGTCGGGCCATCGCCTCCGGCGATTCCGTGCCCCGACCCAGCAGCCGTTCGGCCAGTTGGTCGGGGTGGGATGGCTCGACGAAGATCGTGATCGCTTCAGGATACCGGGCGAGAATGGAAAGTGTACCCTCGACGTCGATCTCCAGCACGACCCACGATCCGGCGGCCAGCCGGGGGGCCACTTCGCTCACGAGCGTGCCGTACCAGTGCTGCCGGCCGTAGACCCGGCAGCACTCGAGAAACTCCCCCGCAGCCCGCCGCCGCTCGAAGTCGTCGAGGGGGATGAAGTGGTAGTCGATGCCGTCCTGCTCCCCCGCACGGGG
>CAMDDA010000249.1 GCA_945890755.1 Candidatus Kuenenia stuttgartensis | reverse complement strand
GGCCTACGAGCTCAACACGAGGCCAGTTCGGTCTCCGGCTCCTCCAAGCGGGCGGCCGCCTTCGCGCGGGCCCGCTGGAGGGCGGCGGACGTCGCCCGCGCCCGCTCCACGAGGGCGTCATCGACGAATCCCGAGAGATCGACGTCCAGGCCGGGCTGACGTAGCTTCTCGACGGCCTTCGCCTCGATCTGCCGCACCCGCTCCCGCGTCACGTCGAAGATCGTGCCTACTTCTTCGAGCGTGTAGGCGTAGCCGTCGGCCAGGCCGAACCGCAGCCGGATGATCTCCCGCTCGCGATACGACAGGCCTTCGAGCGCCTTGGCCACGCTCGACCGCAGGGCCTGACGATTGACGTCGCAGAGCGGGTCGATCTCCCGCTGATCGCGGACGAACTCGCCCACGGAGCCGTCCTCGGAATCGCCCAGCGGCTGGTCGAGCGACGCCGTCCGCCGCGACATCCGCCAGACGCACTCCGCCTCGTCGAGCGACACGCCGGCCCGCGCGGCCAGCTCCTCGACCAGCGGCTCGCGGCCCAGTTCCTGCACGAGCGTCTTGGCAATATTCCGCAGCTTCGTCATCAGATCGACCATGTGCACGGGCACACGGATCGTGCGGCTCTGGTCGGCGATGGCCCGGGTGATCGCCTGCCGGATCCACCAGGTGGCGTAGGTCGAAAACTTGAAGCCCCGCGCGTGTTCGAACTTGTCGACGGCCCGCATGAGGCCGGAGTTGCCCTCCTGGATCAGGTCGAGGAACGAGAGCCCGCGGTTGCGATACCGCTTGGCGATCGAGATCACGAGCCTGAGATTGCCTTCGGCGAGATCCCGCTTGGCGGCATCGTACCGCCGCTGGAGGTCGTCGAGCCGTGCGAGCCGCCGCGCGAGCGTCCGCCGGCTTTCCCGGGTGCCGAGCAGGATCCGCCGCTGCTCCGCGGCCGACTCACTGCCGTCCTGATGAGCGAGCGAGTCGAGCCGAGCCCCCTTCGCCCGCAGCTCCTTGAGCAGCGGATAGAGCCGCTGGATGCGGAGGTTCATCTCCTCGACGAGCCGCACGGCCTTGTTGCGCTGCCGCACCAGCCGCTGCCAGGCCGCCCGGCGCTGATCGAGCGGTGTCGACCGTGACATCGCAACGCGGAAGAGCTTTCGCTTCTCCTGCTCGATCTGCCGCAGCGTCTGCAGATTGGGCCCGAGCCGCTTGAGGATCCGCTTCTTCTCGGCCGTGTTCGTCACCGACACCTCGATCGTGCGATCGAGCCGAATCGTACCCGCCTGCACCCGCTCCAGGAGCTGCACGGCGCCGGCGAGCACGAAGTCGTTGGCGAGGAGCGTGCGGCGAAACTTCCGTCGCCACTGCTCGATCCGCCGCGCACTCGACACTTCGGTCTCCCGCGAGAGCAGCGGCATGCCCCCCATCTGCAGCAGGTAGAGCCGCACGGGATCGTCCACGACGGCGGTCGAGCGGCGACTGCGTCCCGGCTTGGCCGCGGGCTTCGAGCGGAGGGCGGGGTGGGCGGACTGGATCATGCGAAGCGGCCTCGGGGAGGGCTGGGCAGCGGCCGGCGTTCGGCCACGGGCGGGCTGTTGGGAGCCTGTGCCGGTCAGGGAAGCATTTCCGGTGCCGAAGACCCTGCGGGCCGGTGCCGAAAGGGCCGAACCTGCTGATTTCAGCCGCTGGAGGCGTGAACGGCGGGCTCGGCCCCGGTGCCGAGCCGGTCTCGCGTGTCGCCCACGGGCGACGCGCCCCCGGCGACGCGCAGGCGGGATGCAACGCGGGGCGAAGCCCCACTCAAGATCAGCCGGGCGAGAGCACGATTTGAGGCCCGGGGGGCGATGCGCTGCGGCGTATACTCAGCCGCATCTCGACCCCGTGGAGTTCGTGTCGGAGAGCCCGCCGCGGAGCCCGCGTCGCCGGAGCGCGAAAACGCATGAATATCGTGGTGCTGGCGGCGATCGGCCTGCTGGTGCTCGTCGGGCTCATCGCCGTCGGCCTCGGCCACAAGCGGTGGAACTGGGGCACCGTGGCCGCCGCGTTTCTCGTGCTCGTGGCAGCGACCGCCTACCTGTATCTCGCGGCCCGCGTCGCCGACCGTGATCGCGGCTGGATGCGATCCGTGCAGCGGTACGAGACGAACATCGCCCGTGCCCGGGATGCGGTCCAGCCGAGCCCGAGCGGCGGCCTCGCGCCGATCGAGGGGCAGCTGTCGCTCACCGCGCTCGAGGCCAAACGCGACCGCCAGCTGCGGGCGCTCTCCCGCGTCGAGACCTGGCGCAGCCCCGGCTGGGAGAACGCCTCGTTCGCACCGCCGAAGGACGCCACCTCGACCGGGCAGATCGACCTGCCCGCGGAGGGCAACGACGACAAATCAGAGCCACTGCAGCCCGGCGCGCACCTGTTCGTGTTCGACATGGCCAAGCTCGAGGATGGGGGCCGGTATCTCGGCGAGTTCCGCGTCACCGCCGTGAAGTATGACGACGGCACGAAGCGCTGGACGCTCACCGTGGCCCACACAGCGCCCCCCGACAAGGCAGACGCGGAGGCACTCGCCGGTCGCCACGATGCCGTGGCCGTATTCGAAGATCTGCCCGTCGATCGCTGGCTGGCCTTCTATCGGACAGCGCCGGAGGCGGAGGCCGCGGTGGAGGGCGTGATGCCCGAGCCGGCGAAGACGCCGTTCGAGCAGGTCGAGGCCACGTTCAAGCGAGACGACGCCGTGGGACGGCTCGTCACCGAGTTCGTCGAGAGCTTCAAGACGCACGAGGACGTCGTCCCCGAAGATGAATGGGCGGCCGTCACGAGCAGGGTGGAGCAGGGGAACGATCTGCCGGGCACCTACTGGGGCGTGGTCGAGTTCACGGCACCACATACGTTTGCGGCACCGGGCACCGGCGACGAGGAGTCTGCGGAATCCGACGGAATCAAGCGGGACTACGAGGTGGGCGAACAGGCGGAAATCGACCTGGCGACGGCACTGGAGCTGCAGAAGGGCGGGAAAGCCAAGCTCGTCAAGCTGATACGTCGCCGGCCGCTCTCCGACGCGCTGGCGCGGCTGCATGGAACACCGATTCCCGAGGCTGAGGCAGGCGCCCCCGGCATCCGGACCGACGGCGTGGCGGGCCTCGCCGAGCGGCTGCGCGGCGAGGTGGCCGAGTTGGCCCGGGCCGAGCGGCAGCTCACGACGTCGTTCGAGAGCGTGACCGCCGGCGTCACGCAGGCCAACGATGTCGCCGGTCAGCTCCGCGAGGATCTCGAATCGTGGAAGCGTGATGCCGCGGAGGCCACGCGGCTGGCGGGGGCCTTCGAACAGCAACTCCGGCAGGTCGTTGCCGCACGCACCGAGGCCGAGCAGCGGGTCGTGGAACTGGGCCGCGATCTCACGGCGGTCATCGCCCGGCTCACGGCCGAAATCGATCGGGTGGCCCCGCCGCCCGCCCCCCGCTGATCGCCACGGCATCGACGGCAGCGGTGCGTCGCGGCTACATTATATGCCGCGAAACCCACGATCCGCGGCCCCTGTGCCGCCCGCCCCTGCGAGCACCGCCATGCCGACCGCCGCCCCCCACGACAACACCCACCGCCTCCGCAAGGCGGTGCATCATCACAGCGTCACCAGCAAGCGGGGCGTGCTGGAGCGGCTGTTCACACTCTGGTTCCGCGGCTTCGTCTACAACCAGATCTGGGAAGACCCGCGGGTGGATGCCCAGGCCCTCGGCCTCGGCCCGGATTCGAGCCTGCTGACCATCTCGAGCGGCGGCTGCAATGTGCTCAACTATCTGGTTCACAAGCCGAAGCGGATCGTCGCCGTCGATCTCAACGCCAACCACATGGCACTCACGCGGCTGAAGCTCGCCGCCGTCAAACACCTGCCCGACTACGAGGCGTTCTACAACTTCTTCGGCCACGGCAAGCACGCCGACAACATCGCGAACTATCGGAAGTACATCCGGCCGCACCTCGATCCGCTCACGATCGGATTCTGGGAGTCGAGTGACTGGCCGGGGAAAAAGATGGGGCCCCACCGGATCAACTACTTCAAGACCGGCCTCTACGAACGGGCCAAGCTCGGCCAGTTCTTCCGCGTCGTACACGGCATCGCCCGCAAGATGCGGCGGGATCCGGCCCGGCTGCTGGCGGCCAAGACGCTCCACGAGCAAGAGCGAATCTTCGAGGACACATTCGGCCCGCTGTTCGAGAATCGGCTGGTGCGGTGGATGGGCCGGCAGCCCGTGGCGGTCTACAGCCTTGGCATCCCTCCGAGTCAGCATGCGGCAATGCTCGAGGAGCAGGATGGGGACGGCCAGAAACTGTTCGACATGTACAAGGGCCGGGTGAAGCGGCTCGCCTGCGGCTTTCCGCTCGACGACAACTACTTCGCCTGGCAGGCCTTCGGCCGGCGGTACGACCATGAGGGTCGCAAGGCGCTCCCCGACTACCTCAAGCGGGAAAACTACGAGACGGTGAAGGCGATGGTGGACCGCGTGGAGACGCACGTCGCCTCGCTCGCCGACCATCTCCGCACCGAGCAGCCGGGGGCCCTGCACGGCTTCATCCTGCTCGA
>CAMDDA010000248.1 GCA_945890755.1 Candidatus Kuenenia stuttgartensis | reverse complement strand
CGGCAGAAAGCGCTCGCCGCCGATCAGCCCGCCGCCGCCTCGGGCCTGCAGCTCGGCGGCATGTGGTCGAGCCTGTCGGCGCTGGGATCGCGGCCCGTGCGGCCGGGCGTGCTGCCCGGCGGCCAGCCAGCGGGTGGCCAGCCGACGTGGACGCCCCCCGATCAGGTCGAGACGACCGGTCGCCTGGCCACCGTGATCTCGCGTCGGCCCGATGCACCGCGGTGGGCGCTCGTCGATGGCCAGAACAACGTGCTCGTGTTCATCACGCCGCAGCCGGGCGTCAACCTCGCGCCGCTCGTGGGGCAGCAGGTGAGCGTCCGCGGGGCGAAGGGCTACATGCCCGAATACAAGCGGCCATACCTCGTGGCCTCCGAGGCCCGCACGCGGATCGCCTCGGTGCCGATGCCGACGGGCGCGGGTGGCGACACGACGCAGTGAGGTCGTGACGGGATCCCCGCGGTTCAATAGAAGCCCCCAGGCGCAAGCCGGGGGATCGCGACTGGTGGGACGACGCCTCCCTCGATCCCCGCGCTCGCGCTCAGGGCTTGTTTGCGGGCGCCGGCATCCAACGGGCGGCGAGTTCGGTCTCGAAGCCGGCGGCGTCACGCCGCTCCGTGTGATCCGCGGGCGTGCCCCGGTTGCCGGCGGCGAGCTGGGCGAGGGCGCGGCGATCCGCGGGATCGGTCCGCGGCATGCGGGCGGCGAGCCGGGCGATGCCGGCGGGATTGCGGGTCGCCGCGGCCGAGAACTGCGACACGAAGAGGCAGATCTCGCGGAGATTCGCCGCGGCCGAATGCACGATGAGCGGATGCAGCGCCCGCGTCACGATCTCGAGTCCGAGGCCGTCGACGTCGAGGAAGGCGTCGATCTGCACGGCCTGCCGCTCGCGGCCGGCCATGTCGGGCTCGAGCGCTGAATGCCGCACCACGACGAGGCACTGCCCGGTGAGCCGTCGCGGTGAGAGCGAACCGGTGTAGCCACCTCGACCATGGAACACGAGCACTCCCCCGTCGGCCGTGCGGTCGCGATGGAGCAACTTCACGACGCCGACCGTGCCGTAGCCATCGGCGAGCCGCCACTGCCCCACGCCCGCCGGATCGAGCGACAGCCGGCTGATGCCGAGCACCCGCCAGACGTCCACGAGTGCCTCGGGCTTCGTGAGCAGAAAGTCGAGGAGTTCACCATCACAGGTGACCGTCTCGACGGGCAGTCGCCGAAAGAGTGTCGTCGCCCGCAGGCAGGCCTCGGCGACGTCGCGGTTGGCAGCCGGCATGCGATCGAGCGGGATCGCCTGCATCGCCCGCACCCGTGATTCGCGGCTCGACGAGCCCGCCTCGGCCAGTGAGGCGTCGAGGTCGGCGATCGCCGACTGTTCCGCACCATCGGCAGGGGAGGAGATGCCGCCGCCACACCCCGCTGCTCCGCTCCAAGCCACGAGCGCGAAGGCCCGCAGCAGGCTCTGTTGCTGCCTCATCCGTACCCCCCCCGAAACGTGAATCGACAGGAGGATTGTTCGGCCTGCGGGGACCTTTCGGGCCAGTGAATCCGCCCCGCTGCCGCCGAAAAACCGTGGTTTTGGCGGCGGGCCGTTTCCCTAACTCCCCAGCCTCTCAGGGCCGCCAGTTCCCCCGCTGCCGGTCTTGGCCCGGCGGCGCAGGCTCCCTACCATCCCCCCCCTGATTCACCACCCGCGGCCGCTCCCCGCCGCCCCTCGGCATCATGCTCCACCTCCACGACCCCGCCCCCGACGAGCCAGCCAACGGCGATCCGCCCCGGCCGCCGGCCGTCAGGCCGCACGGGCTGCTGGGCCGCGGCCTCGTCGCCTGGACGCGGCTATGTCTGCGGGCGCCGCTGGTGATCGTCGTGGCCGCGGTGCTCTCCGCCGTGGCCGCCGGCGTCTGGACCTCTCAGCATCTCGGCTACAAGGTGAGCCGCGTCGATCTGCTCGATCCCGAAAGCGAATACAACAAGCTTTGGATCGACTACATCCGCGAGTTTGGCGAGGATGACGATGCCGTCGTCGTCGTGCAGGGGGAGTCGCGGGCTCGCGTGATCGCCGTGCTCGAGGAGTTGTCGCGCGAGGCGGCCCGCAACGGCGAACTCTTCGGCTCGGTCCTTCACGAGGTCGACCTCTCCCGGATTCGCTCGAAGGGGCTCCACTATCTCTCGCCGACGGATCTCGCCGAGATCGACCGCTTCATCGAGGGCACGCAGCCGATCCTGGAAGGGGGCTGGGCCCAGCTCAAGGTCGGCACCATGGTGGGCGGCCTCGCCGCGCAGATGGTGTCGGGCGGGGCTCCGTCGGCCGCGGCCGGCGAGTCGCCCGTCTCCTTCCTCGAGCGGTATAGCGAGGCGCTGCTCACGGGCATCGAATCGCCGCTCCGTGGCGATGCGGCCGACACGGAGTATGTGTCGCCCTGGCCCGGTATGCCCGAGTCGCTCTCCACGCTTCGCGATCTCTCGAGCGAGCACCTGCTCGCCAAGGACGGCAAGCTCGGCTTCGTGCTCCTGCGGCTCGTGAAGGCCGAGGGGGGCTTTGCCGGCGCCTCGGCCGCCACCGACGAACTGCGGCGGATCATCGCCGAAGTGGCCGCGCGGCATCCCGACACCACGATCGGTCTCACCGGGCTGCCGATCATGGAAGACGACGAGATGCGGTCGAGCGCGCAGTCGATGATGTGGGCCAGCGGCCTGTCGCTCGCCGCGGTGGCCGTCGTGATCATCGCCGGGTTCGGCGGCGTGCGGCACGCACTGATGGCCAACGGCGTGCTCGTGATCGGGATGGCCTGGGCGTTCGGCTGGGCCACGGCCAGCGTCGGCCACCTCAACATCCTCAGCGTCACGTTCACGGTGACGATGATCGGCGTCGGCATCGACTACGGCACGTATTACGTGGGGCGGTATCTCGAGAGCCGGCGGAAGGGACTGCCCTACGACGAGGCGCTTCTGGAGACCAGCGCCGCCGTCGGCCCCGGGATCCTCACCGGTGCGATCACGACGTCGGTGGCCTTCTTTTGCGCGGCACTCACGAGCTTCGTGGGCGTGGCCGAACTCGGCATGATCGCCGGCGGTGGCATCCTTCTCTGCTGCGCGGCCGAACTGCTCGTGCTGCCGGCCGTCATCGCCTGGGTCGATCGGGGCCGGCTCGGCCGCACGATCCCCGTGCCGGTGCCCGTGCATGAATGGCTGGCCCCGGTGTCGCGATATCCGAAGTTCGTGGCCCTGGCCGGCATGGCCTGCACGATGGCCGTGGCGGGCGGCCTGCACGAGCTGGCCTACGACCACAACCTGCTCAACATGCAGGCCGAAGGTCTGGAGAGCGTGGCTGTCGAGAAGAAACTCCTCGAGGAGTGCGACCAGAGCGTCTGGTATGCCCTCTCGATCTCCGACTCACGAGAGGAACTGCTCGAGCTCAAGAAGAAGCTCGTGGCCCTGCCGAGCGTGGAGCGGGTCGATGAGATCGCCTCGCTCCTGCCGGTGGACGAGGAACTCAAGCGGCCGCTGATCGAGCGGATTCGCAGCCGGCTCACGACGTTGCCCGAGCGGCCGCCGGAGATTCCGGTCGATCGCCTCGACGCCCTCGGCGAGACGCTCGCCTGGGCCCACACCGAGGCAGCCAAGCAGCCCGGCGGCCTGCGCACCGCCTGGCATCTGGAGCGGACCCGCGACACGCTCCGCCGTCTCACCCCAGAGGACTGCTACCGCGCGGTGGCCACGTTTCAGCAGCGGGCCGCAGGCGACCTGCTCAGCCGGCTGCACGCCCTGGCGAGCGTGGCCGACCCGGAGCCGCCGCAGCTGGCCGACCTGCCGCCGAGCCTCGTCGATCGGTTCGTGGGCTCCAGCGGCAAGCACCTGCTCAAGATCTACGGCCGCGGCGACATCTGGAACTTCGAGAGCCTGAAGAAGTTCGTGCACGAGGTGCGGAGCGTCGATCCGAAGGCCACAGGCAATCCGCTTCAGGCCTACGAAGCCTCGCTCGAGATGAAGCGGAGCTACGAGCAGGCGGCGATGTATTCGCTCGCGGTGATCGTGGTCGTGCTCTGGCTCGACTTTGGGAGCATTCTCCATGCCGTGCTCGCGATCCTGCCGCTGTTCGTGGGCATGCTCCAGATGCTCGGCCTGATGGGCCTCGTGGGCATCGATCTCAATCCGGCGAACCTGATCGGCATCCCGCTGATCCTCGGCATCGCCGTGGACTACGGCGTGCACATCGTGCACGACGCCCTCGAACGCCCCGGCCCCTATCGGATCAGCGCCTCGACGGCCAACTCCGTGCTCGTGGATGCCCTCACGACCGTGCTCGGCTTCGGGGCCCTGATGGTGGCCAGTCACAAGGGGCTCGAAAGCCTCGGCCGTGTGCTCACGCTCGGCGTGACGACCTGCACGCTCACCTCGCTCGTGTTCCTGCCCGCCGTGCTCACGATGCTGCGGCCGGGGGCCCGGGCGGAGGCGGCGGCCGACGACGGGGCCGCGGGTGGCGACGAGGCCACACGCCTGGCCGCATGATCGCGGCTGTTCCACCCCGTAGGCCCGTCACTCCGTGACGGGCTGTCCGTTGCGGAGCAACGGACCTACG
>CAMDDA010000247.1 GCA_945890755.1 Candidatus Kuenenia stuttgartensis | reverse complement strand
CCCGGTCACGCCGTGACCGGAGAGACAGCATGTCACGGCGTGACATGCCGCCGGGCCGCGCTTGACCGCCCCGGTAGAATGGCGGTGCATCAGGAATGACGCGTCCCCCACGACGCGTCTGGGCTCGCCTCGGCGGCGGGCCTGCAACCGAGCCACTGCAAGGCAAACGGTGCTTCCGCCGGCACTCCGGTGTCGGCGGGATGTGCGCGAGGGCGTCGGCCCTCACGAAACAATGTTGCAGCGGATCGCTCCAGGATCACGTGTAGACCACGTGTCCACCGGCGCGGTTCGATTCTTGGTGCCGCTGTTCTGGCGTTGCACGTGTCCCTGACCGGATTCCGAGGAGGTTTCTCATGGCTGACCAGGCTCCCCGTGTGTTCACGCTCCACCCCTACCTGCTCGACGGCCACTGCTGGGTGTTCGACGACGAACGCACCGGCCTCAAGGAAGAGGCCTTTGTGCTCGGCATGACGGAGATGATCTCCCGTGTGGTCGGGGCGAAGGGCATCCCGCAGGCTGACCGCGGCTTCGCGATGTCGTTCTCCGACCGGCCCTTCGCCGGCCATGACGCCGAGCTGCACTGGCTGCGGCCCGACCCGGCCGGCGGCAACTGGTATGCCGGCGACGTCGTGGGCGATCGGATGGAAGGCTGGCTCTGTCCGGCGCTGTTGTTGTATTTCCAGGACCCGCCCCGACGAATCTTCGTGCGGTGTGAACCACTCCCGGCCGGCATCGAGCCGATCTGGACGCCGCCGCCGGGTGCCATCACGCGGCGGTTCGTCGAGGCCCCCGGCAGGCGTTCGTGATCGAGCATCCCAGCCACGCGTCCCAGTCATCACCACCAGTCACCAGGAGCACCACGATGGGTTCATCGACCGAGGATCAATCCCTGCGGAACGAGACCGGCGCGATCCGGCATCTCGACGCCGCCGGGGCGCGGCAGCTCGTGGTCCGCTTCGCGCGGCCGGTGGTGGCGGACGAACGGGGTGTCGCCTGGGACGAGCACGACTCGATCGCGGCTGCGACGTGGGGCTGGCTGTCGCTCGATCATCCCGAGACCGATCGCTCGCCTCACGTCGTCGGCCACTACAAGACCCACCTCTACCTGCACGGGCTTCGCAGGCTGCCGCTCTCGGTGGCCCGCGAGCTCGTGCGGCACCGTGGGCACCTTTATCTCGACGGGCTCACGACGATCACCGACGCCGTCGCCGCGGAGCTCGGCCGGCACCACGCCGGCGGCCTGTCGTTCAACCGGCTCCGCACTCTGTCGCCCGCCGCCGCCCGCTCGCTTGGCGAGCACGGGGGCGAACTCACGTTCGCCCGGCTGGCCCGGCTCGATCCCGAGATCGCCCTCGGGCTGGCCCGGCATGCCAACGAGCTGTATCTCGCCGGCGTGCGTCGGCTCACGCCCCTCGCTGCCGCGGCCCTTTCCCAGCACCGGGGCGACCTGTCGCTCGACGGCCTCGCGCAGCTGCCGGCCCGCGTGGCCGTCCATCTCGCGCGGCACCGCGGCAAGCTGCACCTGCATGGCGTGAAGCGGCTCTCGCCCGCCGCAGCCGAAGCGCTCGGCCGCCGCACGGGGCATCTGTGCCTCACGAACCTGGAACGGCTTCCGCCGCGACAGGCCCGGCATCTGGCGGCACATGTTGGCGAACTGCATATCGGCGGCGTCGCGGTGGACGACGTGGTGGCCGAGAGCCTCGGTCGCCACGTGGGCTCGCTCTTCATCCGCGTTGCCGACGACATTCCCCTGCCGCGGCTGTACGCGCTGGTGCAGCATCAGGGGCCGCTTGAGGTTGCGGGCCTCACCCGCCTCGACGAGCCGCGGGCGCTCGTGCTCGCCGCTCAGCCCGGCTTCCGCGGGATCGAGGGGCTCTCGGGCTTGTTCATCGGCGGTGTGACCGTAATCACGCCCGCGGTGGCCGCGATCCTCGCCACCCACCGGGCCGGTGGGCTCGCCCTGAACGGCATCAGGCAGCTCTCCGAGGACGTGGCCCGTGAACTCGTGCGGCACCCGCTGCTCGCCCTCGACCGCGTCGAAACCCTGAGCGATCGCGTGGCCTCGATCCTCGCGACGCACACGGGCGTGACCCTCTCGCTGCGTGGTCTCCGCACCGTGAGCCCCGCCGCCCTCGCCGCGCTGCGCAACCCGCCGGGCTTCGAGCTGCCCCGGCAGCTCACCGCCGCCATCCCGTAGGCCCGTCACTCCGTGACGGGCTATCTGCACTGCCCGTTGCGGAGCAACGGGCCTACTGTAGCCACACGGTCACGCCGTCCTTGATCGTTTCCTCGACGCGGATGTCCTTGATCGCAGCCGGTTCGACCGTGAGCGGGTTGCCCGAGAGGATCACGAGATCGGCGAGCTTGCCGACCTCGATCGACCCCTTCGCGGCCTCCTCACCGTACTGCCGAGCCCCATCGATCGTGATCGCCTCGAGCGCCTCCAGCGGTGTCGCCCGCTCGTTCGCCCCGAGCACGCGGCCCGACCGCGTGGTGCGGTTCACGGCCGTGTGGATCGTGAACAGCTGGTCGAGGGGCGAGACGTTGAAGTCGGTGTGATTGCTGGGCCGCAGTCCGAGCGCCCGGGCTGACTTCAGCGGGCTGATCGACTCGGCCTGTGACTGGCCGCGGTTGGCGACGTGGGTGTCGCCGAAATAGAAGCAGTGCAGCGTGAAGAACGACGGGGTGATCTTCCAGGCGGCATATTTCTGGAGCTGGTCGGGCCGGATGAACTGCGAGTGCACGCCCACCGTGCCCCGCGGCCGGGCCGGGTCGTCGCCGGCGGCGAACCGATGCGCCTCGAGCAGCGCGTCGATCGCCGCGTCGCCATTGCAGTGGACGAAGAGTGGTGCGCCGCCGTCGTAGACCTTCTTCACCATCTCGTTGAGCAGCGGCTGCGGGAACGACAACTCACCCTTCCACTCCTTTTGGCCGGCCGGACCGTCGGTGAGGTAGGGCGTGGTGAACGCGGCCGTGCGGCCCTGCGGCGAGCCGTCCATCACGATCTTCACGCCGCCGATCCGCAGACGATTCGTGTAGATCTTCTCGGCCCGGGGCGGCCCGTTCGCGAAGACCTTGTCGAGCTCGGTGATGAACGGGAGCGCGATCACGTCGAGCTTGAGGAGGCCGCGGTCGGCCATGATCCGCAGGAGGTCGAGCTGGTGCTTCATCGTGGCCCCTTCCTGAGCCGTCGTGATGCCCTCGCGGAGATAGAGGTCCTGACCGGTCGTGATCAGCCGGAGCAGCTCGTCGTCGTTCGGCCCCGGCACCTTGGCGAAGATCGGCAGGAACGCCGTCTCGAAGAGCAGGCCGTCGGGCTCCTGCGAGCCGGCTTCGCGGCCGATCACGCCGCCGACGGGCGTGGGCGTGGCGGCGGTGATGCCATAGAAGGAGAGCGCCTTGCTGTTGAGCATCGCCCCGTGCCCCGAGACGTGCACGAGGATCACGGGATTGTCGGGAAAGGCGGCGTCGAGCTCCTGCTTCGTCGGCGCCCGCTTCTCCGCGAGCAGTTCGGGATCGTAGCCAAACCCGATCACGAATTTCCCCGGCCCGAGCTTCTGCCGCTCCTGCACCTGCTCGAGTTTGGCGATCACGTCGGCGACGCTCGTGCACGTGCCGGCCGGCGGCGATGCGCAGAGGGCCTGAACCTGCACCTCGCCGCACGTGAAGAAATGGCTGTGGCCGTCGACGAAGCCGGGCACGAGCGTGCGGCCGGCAAGGTCGGTCACCTGCGTGGCCGACCCCTTGAGCCGCATCACGTCGGTCTCGGTTCCCACCGCCACGATCGTGCCCCCACGGATCGCGACCGCCTCGGCGGCAGGCTGCGCGGAGTTCACCGTGACGATGCTCCCGCCGTGGATGATTCGGTCGGCCGGCTCGGCGGCAGCGGCGGCGGCGGCGGCAGCGAGAGCGAGAACGGCGATCGCCACGACGACGGCACGACAGGATCGGATGAGCATGCGAGACTCCTCGGGGATGGGCTGCGGGTGGCCGGAATGCCGCCGCCGGAATCCGCCCATCATCTCCGCCCCCCACCGTTGCTTGGAAGCCCGGCACGGCAGCGCAGGGAATCCGCGTGGTCTCACGCGACGTGGATCGCATCCCGCTCGGCTCGCGGCGCGGGCTTCACGGGGATCGTTTGCCCGTCGAAAAACTTATTGACATGTCGTGATAATCCGATATGATTGACGGGCGTCGGAAGTGCCGACGCCAAGGCCGGTGGCTTTACGATCAAGCTCGTGAAGCTGCACGACGCGAGCCTGCTGCAGAAGTTCGGCCGCCATGCCGTGCACGACGCGGTCGGCGGCTACGAGGCCCGGCTCCCCGCATGATCGCCACAGTACTGGCTACCATCGACGCCGTCGCGGCCACGACCCCCCCCGCGTGGGCGGCGGCGGGGTCGGTGGTGGCCGGTGGCATCGTCGGCCTGTCACTCGGCCTCACGGGCGGCGGTGGTGCGATCTTCGCCGTGCCGCTGCTCGTCTATTGGATCGGCGTCGATCCGCGGACGGCCGTGAGCATCTCGCTCGTCACGGTGGCGGCGACTGCGGTCGTCGGCGCGATCGAGCGGTGGCGGC
>CAMDDA010000246.1 GCA_945890755.1 Candidatus Kuenenia stuttgartensis | reverse complement strand
GACGCGGCGGCTGCCTTCGATGCCGAGAAGCTCCGGGCGTGGGTGCGGGATGGGGCGGTCGATCAGCGACGGCGCGGGTTCTATGGACTGGCACTCGGAATCGTGGCCGCCACTCGGCCCGCCGAGCGTGCCGAGTCGATCCACGCTCTGCACGAGGCGATCGAGGCACCTGCTGATGATTTTCGGGCCGGGTTCGACGGGCTGCTCGGCGGCGTGCTCGTTGCGGAGGGGGACGCCGGGCTCGCGTACATGGTGCGGCGCGGACTGCTCGGCCCACAGGCGCGGCCGGTGGACCAGCGGCACGTGCTGGCGGCGTTGCGGTTTGCCTGGGAGAGTCTGGCCGAGACGATTCCGCGCGGGGCCGTGGCGGAGGCCACTCGTCGCCTGCTGGCCGCGGACGTCGTGGCGGCTGATGCGGCGATTGATCTCTCGCGGTATCGGCACTGGGTGGCGGTGGACGACGTGGCTGCGCTGTGGGATCGACTCGGGGGAGACGATCCACTCGTGCGGCGGGCCGTGGTCGGCTATCTCACGGCCTGCCCGCTGCCTGAGGCCCGCAGGCGGCTCGAGACGCTCGCGGCGGAAGATCCCGAGCGACTGCGCGAAGCCGTCGATGCGGCGGCACTCCCGGCGGGCAGATAGCACCTATTCGGGTGACTGGCCGTCGAGGGCTGCCTTCACGGCCTCGCGAACCTCCCGCCAACGAGTTTTCACGGTTCGCTCCGAGCAGTCCAGGAGCCGGGCGACCGTTTTCTGGTCGGCGCCAAGGTGCCAGACGAGGTGAAACAGCTCGCGTTGCTCTCCCGGAAGCCGGGCGATCGCCTCGTGAAAGGCCGACCAGCGGTCGAGGTGATCATCGGCGGCGGGAATGCGGTCCACATGATGGACGAGGCTCTGACCTGGCGCGTTGCCGCGAGGCACGATGTTCGTGCCGTGATTGGCCGCGTAGGACGAGGGCCCTGCGTGATGCCGGGCGAGATCGAGGAGTTCACGGTGGAGCTGCGTCGCTGCGAGGGCCATGAGCTCGCGGGGAGACTCGATGGTCAGGTGGCCCAGGCTCCGGTGCAGCCGCATGGCCGCGTTTTGAAAGACGTCGTCGGTGTCGTCCCAGCGGCGGACGTTGGGAAACTGGGTCAGCATGCGGTGAGCCAGCATCCGCAGCCGCTCGGCGCAGAGGGCGATGATCTCGTCGCGGGCCTGAAGGTCGCCCGCCGCAAGGCGGTCAAGGCAGGCGGCGAGGGCCGAGTTGAGCTGATCGCCGTCCATGGTGCGGTTCTCGTGAGGGCCGAGTTACCGGGATTTTCAGGGGCGGAAACGAGGGGCCCGGATTTTTTTGCCCCTGACCGCTGCCGCGCTCGTTTATATGAATACCTGTACATCATAACGCGGCACCGTTGGTGGCCGCTCAGCGAGTGGAG
The DNA here is from genome assembly GCA_945890755.1 of Candidatus Kuenenia stuttgartensis. Classification (GTDB taxonomy): domain Bacteria; phylum Planctomycetota; class Planctomycetia; order Pirellulales; family UBA1268; genus QWPN01. The sequence continues at coordinate 3,188 of CAMDDA010000246.1, read as the reverse complement.
CAACCACCCATCATGGGAGCCTGTATAACGCTGGGCATGGACCGGCCATGCGATTCCGCCGCAGCTCAGCCCGATTCCCGCTTTTTGCGGTCGTACAGTCAGGCTGAGCGGTCGGGCGGTGGGCTGACCGGGGTCAGCGACTCCTTCGGGCTGGGAGACCGCACGGCCCTCGGCCCTGTCTTCCGGCCACAGCCGGGCGCCCGGATCGGAGACGTCACGATCGGCCGGCTTCTGGCCGCGGGGGGCATGGGCTGTGTCTACGAAGGCTGGCAGGACGCGCCGCGGCGCAGGGTGGCGGTGAAGCTGATGCGGCCTCGTGGCTCCGGCGACTTCGTCCGGCGATTCGCGAGGGAGATCGACGTGCTCGCCAGCCTGCGGCATCCGCACATCGCCCAGGTGCACTCCTGCGGCATGCACCACACGGACGGCGGCGAGGTGCCCTACTACGTCATGGAGCTTGTGCCTGATGCCGAGTCGGTCACTGTCTATGCCGTCCACCATGGCCTGTCGATCCGTGAGCGGGTGGCCTTGTTCGGCACCGTCTGTGCGGCGGTCGCCCATGCGCATACCCGCGGTGTCATCCACCGTGACCTCAAGCCGGCCAATATTCTCGTCGGCTCCGATGGCATGCCGAAGGTGATCGATTTTGGGGTCGCGCGGCTTCTCTCCACGAGCTCCGATAGTGGCCCCAGTGAGCCACTCTGTGCCACCCGCGCGGGCGAACTGGTCGGCACGCTGCAGTACATGAGCCCTGAGCAGATCGTGGGCAGCAGCGACGTCGATGCCCGCAGCGACGTGTATGCGCTCGGCCTCGTGCTCCACGAACTGGTGACGCGAGGTCTCCCCTACGATCTGAGCGGCCGGTCATACACGGACTCCGTGCGGATCGTAACCGGCAACACCGCAGCGACGTCCACCCGCGTCACGCGGGCGGCGGCTGCCGCCGACGGCAGCGGCCTCGATGCCCGAGCGCTCGGCGTGATCGCGTCCACCTGTCTCGAGGCCGATGCCGCTGACCGGTATCCGTCGGCGGCCCGCCTCGAGGCCGATGTGGCCCGCTGGCTCGATGATCGACCGATCCTGGCCCGACCGCCGACCCCGTGGGAGTCGGCCCGACGGTTTGCCAGGCGGCATCGAGCGGTGGCGGGGAGTGGAGTGGCGGCCGTTGCGGCCCTTGTGATCGCGGTTGTCGGCATCTCGCTCGCCTCGGTGCGGGCGGGTCGGCTGCGGCAGGAGGCGGAGCGGCAGGCGATCGCGGCGCGGCAGCAGCTTTACAACGCGACGGTCCTGCTCGCGGCCGAGGCTCGCGAGCGGGACAACGTGGCGGAGGCGAGGCGGCTCGTGGGAGATGCCCGACAACTCGCTGCTGCGGGGGCCGCAAACGAGCCGATCGAACTGCGTTGTCTCGATGCCTCGCTCGACGAGGCCAGCGAGATGATTGCGGACGCTGAGGGAACCGTCGCGGCGGTAGCCTGGTCACCCGATGGCACGTGGCTTGCGGCCGGCGATGCCGCAGGGCGGGTGCGGCTGCATCGGCCCGGGGCAGAGGAAATGGCGGGCGTTGTGCTCGGCAGTCACGATGGGGCGATCTGGTCGCTCGCCGTTTCGCCCGATGGCCAGCGGCTTGCATCGGCCGCGGCGGATGGCCGCGTGCGAATCTGGAGCGTATCGACTGGTGAATGCGAGGCCGAACTCCTCGGTCATGAGTCAGCGGTCTACTCGGTCGCGTACGCTCCCGATGGAGCCACATTGGCATCGGCATCGCGTGATCGCACGGCGCGGCTCTGGGACACGGCGACCTGGCAGGAACGACGGGTGCTGCGGGATCACGCGGGCACCGTGTATGCCGGGCGGTTTTCAGCGGATGGCCGCCGGCTGGTCACCGCGTCGATGGACCGCACGGCCCGCGTGTGGGACACGGATTCAGGGGCATGCGAGTGCACGCTTTCAGGCCACTCGGATCGGGTGTTTACAGCCGCGTTCTCGGCCGATGGAGCGGCGATCGTCACGGCGTCGGAGGACGGCACGGCCCGGATCTGGGACGCAACAACGGGCGCGGAGCGGCAACGGCTACCCCATCCCTTTCGTGTGAATGCTGCGGTGTTCGTCGGCGCGACCGAGCGGGTGGCGACGGCGGCGGCAGACGACGTGCTGCGGATCTGGAACCTGACCAGTCCTGAGCCGCCGCGGCAGCTGCATGGCCACGCGGCCCCACTCTGGACCGTGTCCGCCACGGCAGACGGAGGCCAGCTCGCGACGGGCTCGGCCGACGGCACGGTGCGGATCTGGGATGGCAGGGGCGATCCGGCAAGCGTTGTCGCAGAGCCGGATCGCGTGCTCACGGCGGCGTTCTCGCCCGAGGGGCGCCGGCTGGCCACGGGTCTCGACGACGGCAGCGTCGTGCTGCGGGATGCCGCCACGCTCGCCGACTGCGGTCGATTGTCAGTGGCTGGCGGTCGCGTGAACGGCGTGGCCTTTCTTGCCAACTCGTCTACGGTGGCCGCCGCGAGTGACGACGGGTGCGTCACGATCTGGGACACGGCAGCGAATGCACGGCGGGTGTCGATCGCCGCGCACACCAAACGGGCCTATTCCGTTGCGGTGTCTCCGGACGGCAGCCACCTGGCGACGGCTGGCGAAGACCGCATGGTGCGACTCTGGAATGCAGCAACCGGGGAAGCGGTCGGTGGACCGCTCAAACACCCACGGCGGGTGTTCTGTGCCGTGTTCACGACGGATGGCGGGCGGCTCGTCACCGCCTGCGAGGATCGTCTTGTGCGAGTCTGGGATGCCATCGATGGACGCCAGCTCGGGCAGTGGGAGGGGCATACGGCGCCGGTCAACTGGGTGGCCACGTCGGCAGACGGGCAGTGGATCGCATCGGCGAGCTCCGACGCCACCGTGCGGCTATGGCGGGTCCGAGACGGCCGGCCGGGACCGGTGCTCACCGGTCCGGCCAGGCAGATCTGGAAATGCGGCTTCTCGCCGGATGACTCGCGAATCGCCGGCGTGTCGGCCGATGGCGCGGTGCAGTTGTGGGATGTGGCCTCAGGGCGGCCCGTGCTGATGCTCCGTGGACATGGCGATCAGGTCTGGGCCGTCGCCTTCAATCCCGACGGAGGATCGCTCGTCACCGGCGGCTGGGATCGCACGACCCGACTGTGGGGCGTGTCGGCGGCCGAGATCGC
>CAMDDA010000245.1 GCA_945890755.1 Candidatus Kuenenia stuttgartensis | reverse complement strand
CCCGGGCGACGGGACGCCGCGGCACGACGTGGTGGGGCTGCAGGAGCCGCGGCCGGCTGCCGGGGGCCGGTGCGGACGCCGCGGCGGAGCGCGAACACCGACGCCGCGCCCGCAGGCATCCAATCCCCCTTCAGGATCGGCGGCTCAGCGGCACCGAGCACGAGCAGGCCGTCGGGTCGCAGCAGTGAATCGAGCAGGTTCTCGACCCGGCCGCGGGCCTCGGCATCGAGGTAGATCAGGAGGTTGCGACAGAAGACGACGTCGTAGGGCTCGCGGTCCGTGCGGAACGCCGGGTCGAGGAGGTTGGCGTGGGCGAACGTCACCGGCGCACGGACGCGGTCGTCGAGCAGATTGCCACCGGTGTGCGGCGTGAACCAGCGGTCCCGAAACGCGAGGTCGGCATTGCGGAAGGCGTTTGCCGAATAGCGGCCGGCGGCCGCGCGGGCGAGGGCGACCCGGCTGACGTCCACGGCATCGATCCTGAACTGGCCGGGAACGAGCCCCGCCTCGAGGAGCGCCATCGCGATCGAGTAGGGCTCCTCACCGCCGGCGCAAGGGGCCGACAGGATTCTCACGGGCAGCCGTCCGGGCAGGGCGGCGAGCGTGAGGGCGAAGCGGGCTACGAAGTCGAACACCTGCGGGTCACGGAAGAACCAGCTCTCTGCGACGACCACCTCCTCGACGAGGGCGTCGCGCTCTCGGTGGTCGGCCTCGAGCCGGGCCGCGTAGGCGGCCGGCGTGTCGAGCCCGAGGGCGGCCATGCGGCTCTGGGCTGCCCGCTGCACGGCGGGGCGGCCGATCGTCGAGACGTCGAGTCCGATCCAGCGGGCGAGGGCCTGCTCGATGGCCGCATCGGCGTCGCGAAGAGTCGGAGGTCGCGTCATGGTCCGGCCTCCGCGGCAGCGGGAAACAGCCCCGTGGCCAGCTCGTCGGGCAAGAGCCGATCGACCTCGATCAGCTGCACGGTCCGGCCACCGAGTCGGAGGATGCGGCCCAGAAACGGCGCCGCTTTCAGGTCGAGCGCCGGCAACGCCGCGTCGGCATCCCCGGCTGAGCGGATCGAGATCACGTTTTCGGCAACGAGCCCGAGCCGCCGCGGCGGGCAGCCCGCCGGCGTCCCGAGATCGACCACGATCACCCGCGTGCTCAGCCGCTCTGTCGGCGGGCGATCGGCAAGCCGCAGGCCGAGATCGACGAGCGGCACCAGGCCGCCGCGATACGTGAAGATCCCACGCATGTAGTCGGGCATGCGGGGCAGCGGCCGCGCGGGCACCAGGGGCAACACCTCGACCACCCTCCGCGACTCGACCGCGTAGTCCTGTCCCGCGACGGTGAAAGTGAGAAGTTGCATGATGTCAGACGGTAAACCGAGACACCTCTTCCTTCAGATCGCCGACCGCCTCACGCAGATGGACGGTCGCCTTGTTGAAGTCATCGAGCGACGAAGCCGTGCGGGAGGCGCCTTCGGCGAGGCGGATCATGGCCTCGCGGATCTGTTCGGCCCCCTGCGACTGGGCCCGCATGCCCTCGGTCACCTGTCCAAACCGGCCGGAGATGCCCTGCACGGCGCCGATGATGTCACCGAGCTTGGTCGAAACGTCGCCGATCTCGTGGACGCCGGCACGGACCTGCTCCGCAAATTTGTCCATTTCCATCACGCCCGAGGAGACGCTGTTCTGCATCTCCTTCACCATGCGTTCGATGTCGAGCGAGGCCACGGCCGTCTGATCGGCGAGCCGGCGAATCTCGCGGGCCACCACGAGGAAGCCGAGGCCGTATTCGCCGGCCTTCTCGGCCTCGATGGCGGCGTTGATCGAGAGCAGGTTCGTCTGGTCGGCCACCTTCGTGATCGTGGTCACGGCGAGGTTGATGTTCGCAGCCCGTTCGCTGATCACCGCGAGCTTGGCGCCGAACGACGAGGTGCTGGCGGCGAGTTGCCGCATCGTGCCGTCCATGTCGGCGAGGCTGCCGCGGCCTTCGGTGGCCATGGAGCCCGTGTGGGCCGCCATGTCGTTGACCTCGGTCATGGTGCGAAGCAATTCCTGGCTCGTCACCGAAATCTGCTTGACCGCAGCCACGGCCTGACTCGTGGAGGCGCCGTAGTCGGTGATCACCTGCTGCTGCTCGGTGGCCGTGGCCTGGATCGCCGTGGCCGTCGAGATCAGGGCCACGCTCGACCGCTGGATGCGGCCGATCAGGCCACGCAGGTCGCCGGTCATCGTCTGGATGGCGGAGAGCAGGGCGCCGGTTTCGTCGTCGCTGGTCGCGGCGACTTCGGCGCGGAGGTCGCCACCGGCAACTTGCTTGGCCACATCGACCGCCGTGCGGATCGGATTCGAGATCGTGCGGGCCACGAGGAGGGCCGCGAGCGTCACGCCCGCGATCGTGGCGAGGGAGAGTCCGAGGATCGCCGCCCGCTGGAACCGCACGAGGCCGAATGCCTCGTCGGCGTCCTGCTTCACGACCATGCCCCAGCGGAAGCTCGGCAGGTAGGTCCAGGCGGCCGCCGCCTGCTCGCCGCGGTAGTCGCTCACGAGGCCGTAGCCCCGCTCGCCGTTGGCTGCCCGCTGCATGCCGATCGCGGCCGGGCTGCCGAGCGGCACCTGCATCGTGAAGGCGGCGCCGGGGGCATGGCGGAGCGGCACCGTCACGAGCACGGAATTGCCCGTGAGCTGGCCGGCGACGATCTCGCCGGTGTCGCCCAGGCCCGAAAGGTCGGAGAGCGCTTTCCAGATTCGCTCCGGCCCGATGCCGAGTGCCAGCACGCCGCTCACCCGATCCGCCGCGAAAATGGGGCAGGTGACGAACGCGATGGGCTGGGCAGCGCGACCGTAGGCCTGAAAGCCACCGAGATCGGCCTGGAGGAGCGTGCGGGCCCGGTCGAATCCGGTCGCGAGTTCCGACGATGCAAGCCCGCCGGCGAGGAGCGGTGTGCCGACCGGGATCGAGTCGTCGACCGCGAAGACCACACGGCCCGATGCGTCGATGAGGAGCAGTTGTGCGTAGTCGAACGCCTTCGCGACGTAGGTGAAGTAGTCGGTGAACTCGGCTCCGGCGGCGGTCAGTCGTTGCCGTTCGTCCCCTGTATCGGAGGCCGGAATGGCGGCGAGTGACTCGAGCCCGCGGACGAACGTGGGGCCGCGGGCCAAGGCCATGCCGTCGCGGACCCGTTCTGCCGTATAGGCTTCGATCTCTCCCGCCTTCGACGCTGCGATCTGCACGAGGTTCGCCCGCACCGAGCCTTCGAGGGCGGTGGAGGCGATGCGGGCCGTGATCGCGGTGAGGATCGCGCACGGGATAAGAGCGATCACGAGAAACCAGAACACGAGCCGTCCGGCGATCGAACGCCGGAGCGGCTGCTCGAGGGGCGTATCATCCGTGGTGAGCCTGCTCATGGCCTGCTCCTCGGCGTGGCGGATGCGGTGGCCGTCGGGCCGGTCCAGCGACCGCCCCAGCCTTGGTACAGGTCGGCAACGAGTTGCTCCCATTCCGATCGCGATCGCGAGAGTGGAAACGGCACCGGCCGGACGGCGGTGCGGCTCGACCAGACAATGTCGAACTGGCCGTCGGCTCGGATGCGACCGATGAACACGGGTCGCCAGGTGTGCTGGGTTTCGGGGTCGACGGCGATGACGCCTTCAGGGGCGGCGAGGCTCTGGTGCCGGATGGCGCTCCGGACCTGCCGCACGTCGGCGGTGCCCGCCTCGCGGACAGCCTGAGCCCAGAGCCGCACGCTGTCATACGCGGCCACCATCACGTCTGAGGTGGTGCGGTCGGCACCGTAGGCGGCCTGGAAAGCGGCGACGAACGCCCGGTTCTCCGGGCGGTCGATGCTCTGGAAATAGTTCCAGGCGGCATAGTCGCCCACCATGTCCAGGCCGGTGGCCGTGGCCAGTTCGTTTTCGCCGATGGCGAAGGTCACGACCGGCGTCTGCTCGGGTCGGATGCCGGCCGCCCGCAGCCCCCGGGCAAATGCGATCGCCGAATCTCCGACCACGCTGCTCAGGATCACGTCGGGTTTGTCGGCTGCGATCCGCTTCACGAGTTCATCGACCGCGGTGCCGCCGAACGGAATGTATTCCTCAGCGACGACCTCGGCACCGATGCCCTTGAGGTGGTCGCCGATGATCGCGTTGACGCACCGCGGCCAGATGTAGTCGGAGCCGACGAGGAAAAACCGCCTGGCACCGAGGACGTCGTGACACCACTGGACGGTCGGCGTGATCTGCTGGTTGGGGGCGGCGCCGGTGTAGACGATGTTGGGCGACTGCTCCATGCCCTCGTAGGCCATCGGATAGACGAGCAGGTGGTCGGCAGCCTCGACCACGGGGAGCACGCCCTTCCGGCAGGCGCTCGTCCAGCAGCCGAAGATCACGGATACATGCTCTTCCCGGATGAGCCGCTCGGCCTCGCGGGCAAACGTGGGCCAGTCGGAGGCGCCGTCGGCGATGACCCAGCGCACCGGTCGACCGAGCAGGCCGCCCGTTCGGTTGATCTCCTCGAGGGCGAGAACTTCGGCATCGATCATCGCGGTTTCGCTCACGGCCATCGGGCCGGTCCGCGAGTGGAGAATGCCGACGACGATCGGGCTACGGTCCACGAGCAGCCGGTCG
>CAMDDA010000244.1 GCA_945890755.1 Candidatus Kuenenia stuttgartensis | reverse complement strand
CAAGAAGGCCATGGCACTCACGGACAGAATAGAGGCAGTCTGCGTTCATCCGGCGGCCCGCGAGGAGTTGAACCGGCTCGTCCAGGACCTCGGCATCCGCATCAGCCTCACCTTCCGCGAGGGCCGGCGGAACAACCGCCCCGTCCGCGCTGTAGGGCGGCATGCGACCCTCACCGGCCGATCGTCAAACACCCCGCCAACCATCCGAGACCGGACGGTTATACAAGGCAAGTCGGGGCGACCCCGGCCGTGCGTTCCCTGACGAGGCAGCACATTCGCGAAACGCCCGAGAAATCCGCCGATCTCTGCCCGTTCCCCTTCCCGTTCCAGATCTGGTTCGACGGGGATGCGGTGCGGGAGCAATCGGCGTCTCGGCGTAGTCGCGGACGCAGCTGACGGGGGCGGGCTTAACGCCCGCCCCGTTGCTCCACCCCGGAGGCAATTCATCGCCTTCGAGGTTTCCACCATGATTGGTTTCAACAACGACGCCGGTAGCGCCGGCGGTGATTCTTCCTATTCGTCCGGCCCCACGTTCCCCGGCTCGAGCGATGCCCCTCGGCCCCACCGTCGAGGGCGGGTGCAGAGCGCCGACTTCGGCATGCCCGAGCGGAGCGGCCTTCTGGACCTGGCCCGCACCTATCTCGAGGTTCAGGCCCGGCTCTGGCCCGAGCTCATCGGCACGGCCGCCGTCCCGGATGCCAGCGCCACCACGATCGCGGCCATGGCCGACGACTTCGAGGAGCGGTTCCGGCAGCAGCGCGGGGAACTCGCCGAATCGACCGGCGTCCGGGTCGTCGGAGCCAGCGACGGCTACCGGCTCGTGGAGGTGAAGGATGCCAACGGCAACCTCGTGATCACCCACAAGAACACGATCGAGAAGGCGGTGGAGATCGACCCCAAGGCGGCCGAGTGGACGCAGCGGGGTGCCGAGATGATCGCCTACGAGGGCAGGAGCGTTATCGACGTGGCGAGGCTCTTCAACGAGCACAAGGTGGGCGGCAAGCAGACGTGGTCGGACTGCCGGGTACGGCAGCACTACGGCCGCGAGAAACTCGTCGGCAAGGATGTGTTTCACAAGACCAAGCAGGTGACCGACCGCCGCACGGGCAAGAAGAAGGTCATCCAGTTGCCGGAGTCGGAATGGATTTGGCGGGACGTACCGCACCTGCGGATTCTGTCGGACGAATTGACAGAGGCCGTCAAGCGGAAGCTCGGACTCGGCGCCGAGTCCTTTGGTCGCAAGGCGAAGGATCCACGGAAAAAGGTCCACCGCGTGGACCTCTACCCGAAGGTACTCATTCGGCCGATCTGCGGCTGCTGCGGCCACCCGATGATCCTGGGCCTCTCGGTCGGGAAGTATCAGAGCTTCTTCTGCATCAACGCCTCGAGCGGCATCAAGGGCTGCACGAACCGGGGTTACAAGTCGGCTTGGATCGTCGACCAGGCGGTGCTTCGAACTGTCATGGCGACGCTCTTTACCGACGACTTCATCGCCGATCTGACGGCCGATGTGAACAAGCACCTGGCCTGGATTGCCCGGCAGCCGATTCCGTCGACGAAAAAGCTCGAGCGGGAGATCGCCAATGAAGACCGGCAGCTCAAGCGGCTCACCGAGCGACTTGCCAAGCTCGAAGACACGCACCTCGACGCGGTGCTCACCAAGGCGGAGGAGATGGGCCGGCAGCTGGCGGCCAAGCGGGAGCAGCTGAAGCAGCTCCAGCGAGCCGGCCGGCGGCCGAACGTGAAGAGCGTCAAGGAAAAGGACGTCGTTGCCGCGCTCGGGAAGCTTCGCGAACTGCTGCAGGGCGACGTGGGCGTGGCGGCCCAGGTGCTCAAGGCCCTCGTGGGCGATGTCGTCATCCAAAAGCAACACGTCGATGGATACGAAAACCCGCAGATGGTCGCACGGTTCACGATCACCGCCGTCCCGGTCTGGGATTCGATTCACGCAAGCCCGGGCGCTGCTCCTGCACCCACGGCTGGCCCCGCCGAGTTGATCGTTCCACTCACCTACGACCGCAGGGCGGCCGCGCGCAAAGCATCCAAAAACCGCGATGGAGCCGCATGAGCGGTACAGGTAAGATCGCCAGTCTGGGCTGCCACAGCCGTCTCGGCCGTGGCAGCCCGGCCATGGGTCGCTTCTCCGCACGTTTAGCGACGGGCTCGATCGAAGCCTGAGGTACCAACCGAATGGTTACCGACGTCAAGAAACTACCAATCCAGTTCGACCGTGACCGCGTGGTGGCTTTCTGCCGCGACCGGGGCATCGTTCGCCTGAGCGTTTTCGGTTCCGTGCTCCGCGATGACTTCGATCCGGCTCGCAGCGACATCGACGTCCTGGCCGATTTCAAGCCCGAGGCTATTCGCGGCATCGGATTTCGCTTCTTCGGATATGGCGACGAGCTGGCAGGAATCCTCGGCCAGAAAGTCGACTTCTGCTCACGACTGGACCCACGTCTTGAGCCGACCGTTCGCCGCGAAGCCGTCACGATCTATGAGGATTCATGAGCCGTCGTGACCCGCGAATCACGCTCGCTCAGATTCGCGACGCGGCCGAAAAGGCCCGGGCATTGTGTGCCGCGCACACGCTTGATTCCCTTCTGGCGGACTGGAAGGCGACGGCGGCACTGGAGCGATGTATCGAAATTGTTGGCGAGGGTGTACGACGTCTTCCGAACGAGCTCAAGCAGCGACGGGATGATATTCCTTGGAAAGACATCGCGGGCACGCGAGATCACCTCATCCACGGCTACGACCTGATCGACCATCGCGTCCTGTGGGATGCCGTGCAGATCGACATTCCTCGGCTCATCGAGGCGATCGACGAGCTACTCGCCTGAGTAGGTACCCCGCAGACCGCGATGAGGCCTGAGAAGCCACGGCTGGTGTCAAGCACCGGCCGCACGTCGCCGCTCCGCACGATACGCCTTGATCTCGGCTTCGATCTCTTTGGCCACCATGGGCGGCACAGCGGCTGGAACCATCTTCTGCCGGGCGGCCTGCGTCTTTCCGACACGAATTGCCGCAAGTCGCTCGCGCAGGATCGCTTCGAACGCGCCCGGATCAAGCAAGCCCTCGGTGGCGGCCTCCTTGGCGAGGGCATCAGAAATCGTGATCTGGACGGTGGACATGGGATTTATTCCGGAAAGTCTCAGCTTATACGCGGAAAACGGGCGAGTCGCCTCCAGCGGCCCCGCGGTCAGCCTCTGCAAACCATGATCCAACCGTCATCACGTGGGAGTTCCTAAATGGTGACCGTTGGACCATGCTAAAAAATTGTTACCCGCAGTCCGCGCGACATGGTGGTACCGCTCCGCGAGACTCCGCTATACGCGGTCGTGCTGCCACAGGTCGTCGAAATGGCCGAGGCGGGGTCGGGCATCGACCTGATCTCGCGCGCGCTCGGCATCGGGGCGGCGGTCGTTCGGGACGCGCTCCATCTGCACCGGACAGGGGGGCGGCCGCCAAGTCGAGTCGACGGCCGGCGGCGGCCGAAGCGGCAACCGTCGCAGCCGTTCGTTCCGAAGTACAAGAGAATCGCCCCTGACGTTGATCAGCGGCGCAAGGCGGGAGAGGGCTTCGATCGGCTCGCACGGGAAATGAAGGTCAGCCGTGGGACAATCCTGCGGGCCTACGATTTCGCGAACCGCGGTGAGGCCGCAGCCGCGACCCGCGGAGGGCGCACGCCATCGCGACCGCCCTCCACAGGGAGCGATGAATCACGGACTGCCAGACGCAAGCCGCGGAATCCGTGATCCCGGTCGGAGCCTACGGTGGACCGTGCCGCGTGCGTGTAGGCGGCCATCGCCGTCCCGCGTCCGAGCGGTGCGGGTCGATAGATATGAGCCGAGCTCGGCTCCGCCCGCCGACGACTGTCCAAAGCCGCCAATCGATCTGCGGCTTCGGATGCCGATGTCGATTCGACGAATTCGCACAACCCAGCAGCGGGCATGCCGTTCAACTGAGTACGGCGAGGTGAGGTCGGTGGCCTGGAAAAATGCCGTCGCCGACCACCCCTCGATGCCCCCCTGTGCGGTCCGTGCAGGGTGGACATAGGCTGCCCGGGTGTGGCACGCCTCAGGCCTTCATAAAGCTTCCTTGTGTCCATTGTTGACGTTTCGCCTGGCGGCGACATCTGCCTTCAGGAGACCGTTTCATGACCGATCCACAACGCGAATCGCTGGTGGTTACCGAGATTGCCCGGCACCAGCCCCGGCTGAGGGGGCTGTTGCGGTGCCTGCTCGTTCGCCCCAGCGACGTGGACGACCTTCTCCAAGAGGTCAATGCGGTGCTGTGGGAGAAGGCTGGAGAGTTCGAGCCGGGAACCGACTTTTGGGCATGGGCCAGTCAGGTTGCCCGCTACAAGGCGTTCAATATGGTCCGCCGCTACGACCGCGAACTTCTGATTTTTGACGAGAACCTGTTAGATCAATTGGCTGCGACCGCCTCGCAGAAGCTTCACGACCTTGATCGCCGCCGCGAGGCCCTCGACGAGTGCCTGAAGCGGCTGCCGCCCGCGCAGCGGCAGCTGGTCGAACTTCGCTATGGCGCGAACCAGACCGTGGAGTGACCTGCCCCCATGAATGACGCCAGTTTTTAAGTTAGGGTTTTGCCCTCCAACAGACCCGCCCTGTGCGGTTGCGGAGGCGTAG
>CAMDDA010000243.1 GCA_945890755.1 Candidatus Kuenenia stuttgartensis | reverse complement strand
CCGCGGCGGCCCAATGCTCCGCGAGCGTTCGCCGACCCCCTTCGCCTCCCCGCATGGTGAGGAAAGATCTGGTGTCGGTCAGGCGGTAGGTAATGTGTCGATCGAGAGGTGTGGTAGTCCCGCCTCGTGGGCGATTTCATTGAGGGCCTCGACCTCCGCCTTGGAGAAGAGCAGGCCGCCGGCCGTGTCGCTGCGGGCGGCAGCCTCGGCCTCGAGTTGACCCGGCAGCATACAGCCCTCGTTGCCGTGGCCGAGGATGTCGGCCAGGACGGCCTTCACGTTTTCGGCCTGCGAGCGGCCCTGGGCGAAGACGCCGCTGGAGATCGCGTCGGGGTGAATCACCTGGAAGAAGAATGCGCAGTTTTGCTTCTCGCCGGTCACGGGGGCACGGCTACGGATCGTGGGAAGCGACCCACCAATGAAGGAGGCCATGATCTCGTTGATCAGCGACAGGCCGTAGCCCTTGTGGTCGCCGAACGGGATGAGCGACACCGCCTTGTCGGGATCGGTCGTCGGCTGGCCGTCCTTGTCCACCGCGGCGTTCGGCGGCAGCGGCTTGCCTTCCCGCTTGAGTTGCTGCACCCGGCCCATCGCGATCACGCTGGTTGCCCAGTCGATCACGATCGGAAAGCCGACGGCCCCCTGCGTCGGAAAGCCCCAGGAGTGTGGATTCGTGCCGAGCGTGGGAAACCTGCCGCGGAACGGCACCACCTCCGCCAGCGACGCCGTGCAGTTGGTGTAGGCGATGTAGCCTTTCTTCGCGGCCTCCATCACGTAGCCGCCGCCCCAGAGATAATGAAAGGCATTGTCGATCGACACCGTGCCCGTGCCATAGGTGTCGGCGAGTTTCATGCAGGTGTCGATCGCCTCCCAGGCGACGGCCTGACCGAGTTTCTTCTGGGCGTCCCAGATTTCGGCCGCCTTGAACCGCGTCGGCAGCTTCCTGACCGCCACCTGCGGCACGCAGCCCCCCGCCTTCGAGCCGAACAGCTCATCGAGGTGGAGGGCCTTGATCGCGTTGTGGGTGCGAATGCCGTGCTTCGTGGCTGCGGTGGCGAGCCGGACGGCATGGTCGGCCTCGTCGGCGGCGAAGCCCCGCTTCAGATAGGCGCCGCGGACGATCGCCTCGTGGGCGGCGACGGGAACGACGTGAAACGCTTCGGGCATCAGACGACCTTCCGCACGGGGACTTCAGGGTTGACCTGCGCGAGCGGCTTGTCGCCGTGCATCGCGTTGATCAGGTTGGTGACGGCCGCCAGGGCCTGCCGCTGAACGCTCTCATGCGTCCGCGAGCCGACGTGCGGCGTGACGATGCAGTTGGGGAGCTTTGTGAGCGGATGGCTGGCAGGTGGCGGCTCCTCGTCGAGCACGTCGGTGCCGTAGCCCCGCACACGGCCGCTCTTCAGGGCGGCCGCCATGTCGGCGGTGTTCACGATCTCGCCCCGGGCGCAGTTGAGGATGATCACCTCGGGCTTCATCTTCGCGATCGTCTCGCCCCGCACGAGGTCACGGGTCTCGGCAGTCAGATTGGTGTGGAGCGAGATGTAGTCGGCCTGGGCGAAGAGATCGTCGAGCGAGGACGCGCGCGGAATGCCGTGCTGCGCGGCGAAGGCCTCGTCCCAGTAGACGTCGTAGCCGACTGGCTTCATCCCGAAAGCCAGCGCTCGCAGTGCCACCTCCTTGCCGATCCGCCCCATGCCCACGATGCCGATCGTTTTTTCGAGCAGCTCGTGGCCGGTCTGTCGCTTCCAGCCGCCGGACCGGGTCGAGTCGGTGTGGAACAGCAGGTTTTTTTCCAGGGCCAGCAGCAGCAGAAAGGCGTGCTCCGCGACGGTCGTGTGGTTGACGCCCGGCGTGTAGAGGAGCGGAATGCCGAACTCCGTGCAGCTCTTTACGTCGATCTTGTCCACACCGATGCCGTACTTCGACAGCACCTTCAGCCGGGGCCGGGCCTTCTCCAGCACGGCCCGTGTGACGGCGTCGTCGCCGCAGATGTAGCCGTCCACCTCGCCAACGAGGGCGAGCGTGTCGGCCTCGGAAAGCGGCCCGCGGGCGGTGACGAGTTCCCAGCCGGTGGCGGCGAGCTTCGCGTGGTGGTCACCGGGGGTGTCTTGGAACGACGTGGTCGTGACGAGAATCCGGGGTTTCATGCTTCCTGCAGCCGAAAAGGGGAATGATTCCGACACGGTAGCCCCTGGCGGCGAAAACCTCAATCTCGGCCGCCTGTGTCGGCACCGTCGCGGTCGCTCCGTGGCTCGAGCTGGCTGACAGAGTGCTCCCTGACGAACGCCTGGAGCAGAGCCGCATGGCGGCCGTTCCACTTCCAGAGATGGCAGTGCCGGGCATCCGCGGAGCCGGCGCCGCTCACACCTGTGCGGTGCAGCCAATACGCCTCGCCAGCGGCGAGCGGATGGCGGGCGAACTCGTGCCACCGTTGTTCCGGCACGCTCGTCTTCACCCAGCTCCATAGATTGAGGTGCAGCCGCGACCCGTCGTCGGGGTGGCGGATGCACCACAGCCGGTATTCGAGCTCCGTGACGGCCGCCGTGACGGTGGCCAGGGGCTGGAGGCCGTGTGTCGGCGAGGTGAGAAGGTCGGCGACCACGGCGATGCCCACGGGCGAGGTCGTGACGACGACCGCTGGATCACCATCGGCACGTTGACCATCCCCCCGGGCTGCCGTCGCGCGGGCGACAAGAAGGTCACCGAGCGTGGCGAGCCGCGTGGTCAGGTCGGCGGCCAGAATGGCCCGCTCCGCGCCGTAGGCAGCAGGGCTCACATCGACGGCAGCAACCGGCTTCTGCTCGCGGTGCGTTGCGGCAAACGCCCGCAGCCCTTCCAGCCAGGCGTGGGTGTCGGTGGTCATGCAGGCAACCGTGGCCACGTTCGTTCTTGATTCGGAAACCCAACGATTCACAAACACAGCCGCCGGGCGGGGGGAGGCGCGACGCGCTTCCGCCCGACCCGGCGACGTGGTTTCCGAATTGTAACGAAGCGAAGCCCGTGCAGGCCCACTCCGCCGCTTCCGGCCCGAGAGCCGGAGGCGAACTAGCGGGCGAACTTCTGGCGGAGCCACTCGTTCTTGCGGCGCTCGAGTTCGATCAGCTTGGCGACGGGGCCGTTGCGGGTGGCACCGACCGCGGCCTGGCCGTTGCGGGCCTGCGAGGCAAACGCCGTCGAACCGATGACCATCGTCGACACGACCGCGAACACAAACAACACGCGCTGCATGGGAGGGCTCCTGGGAGGATACAAGAAAAGGACCGGAGGCAGACCGACTCGAGGCGGACCGGCGGGGGCTCGATGCCGGTCCGCGAGATCGCTTCGGAGGTGGAGATCGACGCGAGGCCGCAGGTTTTTTCACTGGCGAAATCGCCGCCGGCAGCCGTGAAACAACTCGCACAGGCCGTCGCGGGTCGGAGAAGAACCGGGAAAAACACAGGGTGTGGCGGTTGACAACAACGCGTATGTGTGCCGCGAGCCGCCTCCCATAGAAGCCCCCGGGCGCAAGCCGGGGGATCGTGCCACAAGCCGCGCGACCCCCACCCCCTCGCTCGCGCTCAGGGCTTGTATGGGGCCTGCAGCGGGTCGTCGGGCCAGGCGTGCTTCGGATACCGGCGTCTGAGTTCCTTCTTCACCTGCGGATATGTTGTCTGCCAGAAGCCTGCGAGGTCGGCCGTCACCTGCTGCGGCCGATGATTCGGCCCGAGCAGGTGCAGAAGCACCGGCACCCGCCCCCCTGCCACCCGAGGCGTGTCGCGAACCCCGAACAGCTCCTGAATCCGCGCCGCGAGGATCGGTGGACCGCCCGGCGCATAGGCCAGCTTGAGCCGTTTGCCGTTCGGCAGTTCCACGTGCGTGGGCGCCAGGCGATCGATCTCCGTCACGCGGCCGTGGCCGAGCCGACCCTGCAGCGCTGATACCCAGTCGGCCCGCGCGAGCTCGTCGAGCGACCGCAGGCCGTGGCAAAGGTCTCCGACGACGTCCTTCAGCGTGACGGCATCGAGCGGCGGCAGTCCAAGGTCGGGCAGCGTCTCCGCCAGCCAGCGGGCCCGGGCGAGCAGACTGCCGGCGGTCGTGTCGGGGCCGGGCATGATGCGATCGAGCTGGAGCGCGGCCTCCCGCCCGAGCAACGCCGCCGCGGCGGCCGTGTCGCGGATCGCGACGGGCGTCTCGTCGAGCACGAGGTCGATCCAAGTGGTCTGCAGCCTCGCCTCCACCTGCCGCCGCGCCGGCGAGTAGACGAGTTGCTCGGCCGTCCGCAGGTTGGCGGCCGCGAGCGGCTCGCGGTCGAGCCAGCCCCGCTCCACCGCCGACGCCAGCCGCACGGCCGCCTCGCCACCGACATCGTCGACGTCGATCGCCAGGAACAGCGGCTCCCCCCGCAGCCGCGACGAGTCGAGCCGCACTCCCCTGCCCCCGACGAGCGTCCCTCGGTCTTGGGTGCCCGGCCGCAGCCGCGCGAGCCGATCCGGAAACGCCTCGAAGAGGGCGAGCATCACGGCCGCAGCCGGGTCGGCCGCACGGCCCACCCGCGGCGTCTCGACCAGATGAAAGAGCTGCTCGGCCGCGCGGAGTACGTTGCGGGCGCCGGCGGGGTGCGGATCGAACGCCGGGTCATCGCTGTGGACGCCGGCATGAAAGGCCTGGAGCGCCGCGACCCGATCAACGATGTCGGATCGCGTTCG
>CAMDDA010000242.1 GCA_945890755.1 Candidatus Kuenenia stuttgartensis | reverse complement strand
TCCAGCCGACGATCGAAGCGTTGCGACCGTCACCCGGGATCGTCCCATGCACACTGCCTCAGCCTCCCGCGCGGATCAGCCCCGCAAGCACCGGCCCTCCAGGGTCACCGTGTTCACGACGGCATTTGTCGCCGGGGCCGCAGTGGCGTTTGGCGTGAACCGGATGCTCGACGTGCACCTCGCCCAGACACGGCCGCAGGTCGAGTGCGAGCCGATCTTCGTCGCGCTCCACTCGCTGCCCCAGGGCGCGCCGATCACGGTCTGGGACGTGGCCCTGAAGGACTGGCCGCGGGCGATGCTGCCGGCGTCGGCCCTGCGGGCTCGCGACACGTTCGAGGGCATGGTGCTACGGCATCCGCTCCGCGAGGGACAGCCGCTGCTCTCGGTGCAACTCGTGCCGGCCGAGGGCACGGATCGGTCGGCCGCGATACCTGCGGAGCAATCGTTCACGAACCCGCTGCCCGCCACTCAGGCGACGCAGGCTGCTGCCGCGCCCGAAGCCGATCTCTGGGCACCTGCCGCCCCGGCCGTACCGGAAGTCGCTGCCACGACCGCACCGCCCGCCAGCCGCACCGATGTGGAAGCCGCTCCCGTCAGGGCGGTCGCAGCGCAGCCTGCCCCCGCGGCCGACGCTGCCGACACATTCGTCGCGCCCCAGCCGGCCGACGCTCCGCCTGCCGCAGCGGTGGCTGACACTGCCCGCATCGATCCACCTGCATCCAGCACCACGACTGAAACAGACACCACGACTGCATCAACGGAGCCGGTGAGCCGCGTGGCCACGCCGGCCCCCGAGCCCACGCTTGCCGACGCGCCGGAGCCGGTGGCCGATCAACAGCCTGAGCTCGCTCGGCCCGCATTGCTCGCGGCCACCGGACCGCTCTACGCACCGGTGCCGGCGTCGCCCCCCTCGGATCTCGACGGACCGTTGGCCGGCGTCGGCGGGCTGCCCGCGACCGGCCCGGCCCGACAGCCCGAAGCGGGCGCGAGCGTGCTCAAGCCAGGGACGAGCGACACGCCAGTTGCCACGCCGCCGCAGGCTGCCGGCCGATATCTCGTCGTGCCGGAGCGGATCGCCCTCCAGGCCGATGCGTCGTTCGCGCCCCCGCCGGTGTCCCAGCCGCCTGCCGCTGCCCAACGGCCGCAGACCGCGCCGGCGACCAAAACCGCGACGAAGCCGGTGAATCGCCCCGGCAGCACCGGCCAGCGTTCCGGAATGAAGCGGCCGCAGCAGCCGCAGCCCGGCCAGGGTACTGGGCAGGGCAACGGGCGGCAGGCCGGCGGAAAGCAGGACACTGGCAGGCAGGCAGCGGCGACCACGAGCCGGCCGCTCGGCGGGATGTTTCCCAATCTGGCCGCCGGCCTCGAAGCCCTCGGCGGCCCCCAGCGGAAGCCGACTGCAGCCGGTCAGCCGTCATCGACGACCCGCTGACGCGGGCCGTTCGCCATCCCGAAGGCGATGGCCGCGACAGCGGCGGCGCTGGCTGCGACTCCCCAGAGCAACCAGGAAAACACCTCGGCTGAGCGGGCGATCCGCTGGTTGCGAGCCTCGTCGGGCAGTGGTGGCCGATAGACGCCGGAGCGGGCCATGTCGCGATAGGCCCGGTGCACCGTCACAATGTCGGAGCCCGCGACGGCGGCCCGAATCTCTCCATCGAGGACCAGCGGCGTTCCGACCGTCCACGACCGCAGGCCGGCCGCCGCGGTGACTGCTGCCGCAGCGACGAGCAGGCCCGCAAGTGCCCAGCCGTGGCCGACTGTCCACTGCCGCAGGGGCGTCGGCTCAGCGGGGGCCTGTTCGAGTGCCGCCAATCCGCCCAGCCGAGGGACGGCAAGCCGGCTGTGACACGCTGGACATTGCACCTCGTCACCCGCCTGGCCGGCGGTGACCACGATTCGCTCGGAACAACCGCATGGCAGCAGATATCGCTTCATGTTCTTCGCAGATCTGGCCGGATCCGCCACCCGCTCGTGCCAGGCCGTGCCGGGGGATTCGCCTGAAATCCCGCAGCTGGCGGCACAAACTCTCCCAGCGAAATCTTTTACCATTCGGGCCCGGCTTTCGGTAAAAAAATCCGTTTTCTTCAGAAAAAAAACTGGCCTTCGGGATGTCGCAGCGGCATAATGTTTCGTCCTCACGGAAGCCCCCCGGTGATGCCATCACGCACCCCGCACTCCTGCACCGCTTCCACCGCCTTCCGGCCCGCCCGTGTGAGGCTGGACTTACCGGCCCCTTGAATCACACTGTCGGCTCGCCGAATGATTGGCCGAAGCCGGCCGCATGGTCGGCGACAGCGTGTGACACGGCTCCCCGATTCGCCCCGCTTTAACGTCAGTTTCACAGGATCGCCAGTTTCTCAGCATCTTTGAAGGAGCATCGCCTTGTACGACTCGCTACTGGATGAACTCGAAGACGATGTCGTCTCCAATCCCCAGGAGGTCGAAGAACTGACCGAGAAGGTCGTCGACGCCGAGGAGGCCGACGCCGAGCTGCTGGTCGACGAGACCGACGCGCCGGTGTTGGCGGAGGGCGACATCGACGCCGAGGCCGAACTCGATGCGGCGTCCGACGGCGATGACGTGATCCCGGAGCAGGTCGAAAATTGGTCGGACGATCCGGTGCGGATGTACCTCACGCAGATGGGCGAGATCCCGCTGCTCACCCGCGCCCAGGAGATCTTCCTCGCGCGGCAGATCGAGACGACCCGGGCCCAGTTCCGGGCCAAGCTGCTGGAGTGCGAGTATGTCTGCGAGCAGGCATTCCGCGTTTTGTCGCGGGTCCACCGCGGCGAGTTGCCGTTCGACCGCACCGTGCAGGTCTCGGTGACCGACAAGCTGGAGAAGGAGCAGATCCTCGGCCGGCTGCCGCACAACCTGCGGACGCTCGAGGTGCTCATCAAGCAGAACAAAGCCGACTACCGGATCGCCCTCTCGAAGAAGCGGAAAATGGCGGAGCGGCGCGAGGCCTGGGCCCGGCTCGGCCACCGGCGGCGGCGGTGCGTGCGGCTGATCGAGGAGCTTGGTCTCCGGACGCAGCGCATCGAGGCGATGATCCCCACGCTCAACGGATTCGTCGCCCGGATCAAGGAGCTGAAGTCGAAGATCGACGCCCACAAGAAGACGAAGCAGCCCCCTTCCGCGCGGCAGCAACTCGTCGATGAGTACCGCTCGATCCTCAAGGCCTGCCAGGAGACACCCCGCAGCCTCAAGCGGCGGATGGACGAGATCCAGCGGATCTTCGCCAAGTATCAGCAGGCGAAGCGCGGCCTCTCCGAGGGCAACCTGCGGCTCGTGGTGTCGATCGCGAAGAAGTACCGCAACCGCGGCCTCTCCTTCCTCGACCTCATCCAGGAGGGTAATGCCGGCCTGATGCGGGCGGTCGACAAGTTCGAGTACCGCCGCGGCTTCAAGTTCTGCACCTACGCCACGTGGTGGATCCGGCAGGCGATCACCCGCGCGGTGGCCGATCAGAGCCGCACCATCCGCATCCCGGTGCACATGGTGGAGACGATGAGCCGCGTGCGAAACGTCGCCCGCCAACTTCTCCAGGAGTACGGCCGCGAGCCGACGATCGAGGAGATCGCCGCCCGGGCCGGTACGCCGGTCGATGAGACGCGTCGCGTGACGGCGATGAGCCGCTACCCGATCAGCCTCGACCGTCCGGTGGGCAACAGCGAGGACAGCCACTTCGGTGACCTCCTCCCCGACCAGGGGGCCGAGAACCCGGCCGTGGGTGCCGCCCAGGAGATGCTCCGCAACCGGATCGCCAAGGTGCTCAAGAGCCTGTCGTACCGGGAGCGGGAGATCATCAAGCTCCGCTACGGTCTCGGCGACGGCTACAGCTACACGCTGGAGGAAGTGGGCCACATCTTCAAGGTGACCCGCGAGCGGATCCGGCAGATCGAGGCCAAGGCTGTCCGCAAGCTGCAGGCCCCCGCCCGGAGCGAGGAACTCAGCGGCTTCATCGACTAGTCGTGGTAGGCCGGTCACCCGTAGGCCCGTCACTCCGCAACGGGCTATTCTCCTCTCCCCGTAGGCCCGTCACGCCGCGACGGGCTATTCTCCTCTCCCCGTAGGCCCGTCACTCCGTGACGGGCTGCCCGTTGCGGAGCAACAGGCCTACTTCCTTGGAGTCCTTCGCATGAATCGCGTGCTCGCCGTCCTGGTCACCTCCTGCCTGGCGCTGCCCTGCGTGGCCGACGACTCGGCATTCACCCGCTCGACGATCGACCTCGGCTGCGTCGTCAGCGACCTCGACAAGAGCGTGCGGTTCTACACGGAAGGCGTCGGCTTCACGGAATTGAAGGGATTCGACGTGCCGGCGACGCTCGCGACCGATGCCGGCCTCACCGATGGCATGCCGCTCGCGATCCGCGTGCTCGTGCTGGGAGAGGGCGACTCGGCCACGAAGCTCAAACTCATGCATGTGGCCGGCACGGCGCCCCGCACCGGCGACACGGAGTTCATCCACTCCCACACCGGCTTCCGTTACCTCTCGATCTTCGTGGCCGACACCGACGCCGCCCTCGCCCGGCTCGCGAAACTGGGCGTCAAGCCGATCGCCAAGAGCCCCGTCGCCCTGCCGGCCTCGCTTGCCCCGGCGGGCATGCACCTGACGTGCGTCCGCGATCCCGACGGTAACCTCGTCGAGCTCATCGGCCCACGAAAGTAGGCCCGTCACTCCGTGACGGGCAGCCCGTTGCGGAGCAACGGAGC
>CAMDDA010000241.1 GCA_945890755.1 Candidatus Kuenenia stuttgartensis | reverse complement strand
CCGGGGCTGCCGGCACCTCGACGACGGTCGTTCCGTCCTTTCGCTCCGTCGTGGGAATCATGCCGCCGTCGAGTCGTGCGGTGCAGGATGCCGCCTCAGTGCCTGCGCCGCTGGATGCCGGCAGCGACACACCGACCGCGGCACCACTGCCGCCGATCACATACGTCGCGACATCCTCGCGCTGATCGGCGAGGAGACGTGTCTGCAGCCATGCCGCCTCGACGATGGTGCCCACCGCATCCGATCGCTGTCGGCCGGCGATGGCCAAGGGCAGGATCTCCTGGGGCTTGCTCGCCCCCCACGTCCGCGGCGCGTCTGCCGAACCGGCCTCCGACCGCCAGGCATCGCCCCGCACATCGACCGTCAACGTGTCGGTGGCCTGCACCACCGCCACCTGCCGGCCAATTCGCCCCACGGCCGGGAGCACCAGCGGCACATCCACCGCCACGGTGGACTCAGCGGGAACGCTCTGCGCGGGGAGGCGGTAGGAGATCTCGAGATCCCCGGACCCGAGCAACGGTTCGAAGAGAATGGCCCGCAGGCAGACGGCCGACGTGGCGGCCACCGTCGGTTCGGCTGCGGGCTCCGGCACCATGAACGGATCGAGCAGCGTCGCGCCCTGCCGCACCTCGAGCGTCCCCGAGTCGTTGACCACCTCCGGCACCCACAGTTCGACGTACTGCAGCGGGACGTGCACCACGTCGAGCCGCACGGACTGCGTGACACCGATGTCGGCCTCGTCGACCTCGACCCGCGTCGACACCGCCGCCGTCACGCGGCGTTCGAGAAACCGCCGGGTGGCCGCAAACGTGCCCTGTGGCAGATCGAGGCGATACGCGAGCGCCGACGTATCCGAGCCGGCCCGCGGCACGACTGCCGCCGACTGCCGCACGAGGCCGATGCTGGCGGCGGTATCGGGCAGGATTTCGATGTCACTGTCGGCCTCCACGACGACTGCCGCAGGGGCGACCAGATTGGCCTGGGGCACCGGCAGTTTCCATGTGAGCCGCGTGGCGTCGCGATCGATGAGGCGGCTCGCGCGGAGTTCGATCGACGTGTCGCCGGTGACCGCCTGCGACAGCGGGATCGTGACAGTGCCGCGTTCCACGGTCACACCACCGACATCGACGACGCCGGTCGGCCCCACCTCATCGACGGTCCAGGCAGGATCGATCGCCACGACGACCGATGTAGCCGGCCCGCCGCTGGCATTCACCCGCAGCCGCGCGAGCAGTTCGAGCCGGGCGGCACCGACGGTGTAGCGGTAGTCGGGCTCGATCACCACGCGGCTCCGCCGTGGCGTGACGCGGATGGGCAGCGAGGCCGGCTGCGTGTCGTAGGCGAAGGCGGCCACGAAGCCCTGCCGTCGCGCGGACGCCGGCGGATCGACCCGCCGGATGCCGGGCCCCGGCGACCACTCGGCCCGCCACTCCCCCTCGACGACGAGGCTCACCCGGCCCCACTGACGCCAGGCCTCCACCTGTTCGACCGCAAAACCGGCAGCCTCGAACGGCTGCGACTCAGAGGGATCCAGGGGCCGCTCGCACTGCAGATCGACGACGGCTTCACCATTCCGGCCCGGGTCGATCGCCACGTCCACCGTCGGCGCGGCGTCGGTGCCGCCCCGCGCGACGATCGCCGCCGGTGCCCGCACGTTGCGAAGGAGGGTGCGTGGTGGCAATGCGATCCGCACCACGCGCAGCCCGGGAGCGAGACTCGCCAGCCGAATGGTGGCATCGGTGAAGGCGTGTCGACCGTCGATCCGCACGAGGCTTTCGACAGCGGCCTCCGGCACGCCATTCCAGGCCGGTGGGGCGGCGCTCGGATCCGCGAGCCGGATCCGCACGTCACCCACCATGCCGGCGATCACGGTGAGGCTGCCGTCGGCGGTCGCCGTCGTCGTGACTCGCTGCTGTGGCGGCGTTGGCTGGACGCTCACGGACGGTGCTGCAAGGCCTGACACGAGTTCGACCGTCGAGACGACGGCAGCGGGCAGCCGCAGCATCACAGCCTGGGCGGCGGCAGTCGCATCGACGGCAACGCTGCCCTCGAGGGTGACGACGTGGGTCGCATCGGCCCCCTTCGCCGGCACGTCGTCGAACCACAGTCGGTAGCCGCCGCGGGCGGCATCGGAATCGACGACCAGGCGACCGGGTCCGTCATGACTCGTCGTCCCCGACAGGAGCAGGCCCTGGAGGTCGATCGGCAGTTGCACCCAGCCGCCCCGCGTCTGTCGCACCGTGCATTCCACCACCGCCGGACAGGTGCGCCCGCCGCCTGGAGCCGCCTGTTGGAGATCGAGCCGCACCCGCAGCCTCTCGAGCACCGCGGCGGGCGGCTGGAGGGCGCCGGGCAGGCCCTCCTGCATGCGAAACAGTTTGACGAAGTCGCGGTAGCTGAAACCTGGCACCGGCACGAGCCGGCCGCCGTCATCTTCCAGATAAAAGATTTCCGGCCCCACTTCATCGATCCGGCGCCGGGGAACTGGCGCTGGACCGTCGTCGGGCTGCGATACCGCTGACGGCGCAGCAGTCGGCTCGTCCGCTGCCGTGGCCCCACAGGCAACGACACCGAGTAGAAGGACGACGAGACGAGAGCAGAAAGGGGCGACGCGGGCCATCGAGCACTCCGGAACGCAAGCCTACCGCGCCCCTGGAAAACCCTTCCTAAAACGTCCGCCTTGCGCGGTTTTCGCAGCCCGCACAACCGTCACGACCGGTAGCTGTCGGCCCGTCACTCCGTGACGGGCAGTCCGCGTTCCCGGTACCAGCCTCACCTGGCCAGTTGCAGCCCGTTGCGGAGCAACGGGCCTACATCCCCCCGTGCAGCATCCCCCGGATCGCATCGAAAACCGCCGGCGTGCTGGCCGCGATCAGCCCCGGCGAATCCAGCGGAATCGCATCGCCCGGGCGAGCCGACGCGTTGCACGGTCCCACGGCAGCCCCCGCCTCGCGGGCGATGAGAAGTCCGGCGGCGACGTCCCAGCAGGAAATGCGGCGGACCCAAAACGCATGCAGCCGTCCGCAGGCCACGTAGGCGAGATTGAGGGCCGTTGAGCCGGTTCGCCGCACGGTGTGCACATGCGGCAGCACGGCGAGGAAGTCCGCCACGGCGGGCGAGTCAGCCGCCACATGCGGCGGGAAGCTGACGGCAGCCAGCGCGTCAGCCGGATCGGTCACGTCGGGCACTCGGAACGGCCGCTCATCCAGAAACGCGCCGCCCCCCTTCCGCGCCGTGAAGCACTCATCACGAACCGGGTCGTAGATCGTGGCCACGAGCAGGTCGTCGCCATCCGCCAGCGCGATCGACACGCAGTAGGCGGGGAAGTCGTGCACGTAGTTGGAGGTGCCGTCGAGCGGATCGACGATCCACCGCAGGCCGTGCCCCGCGTGTCCGGGCTCGCCCGAGGCGGGCTGGCCGGCGCCTGTCTCAGCCTCCTCTCCCACGAAGCCGTGCGCCGGAAACGCATCGGCCACGATCCGGCGGATCTCGCGCTGGGCTGCAAAATCTGCCTCCGTCACGAAGTCCCGCGGGCCCTTCCGCGCCACGGCGAACCTTCCCCGCCACTCGCGGAGCACCTCTCCGGCGGCACGAGCTGCTTCGATACAGACCGCGAGCGAATCGGGAGCGGAACCTGCAGCGATCGACATACGCATCTCCGGGTGGGAGCCCACGACTATCCATCTCGGGCCGAGACCTTTTTAATAGATGCCGCTGCCGCACGTCTGCCCGCCCTCCTCGCATCGCCGAAAACCCGCCCATGCCCACCGCCGCCACTGCCAATTGGACGCTCACCGGACTGCAAAGTCTGACCCGCTGCGGCGGCCTCGAGGTGTCGCTCGATCTCTCCCGGCCGGCCGCAGGGCTGACCATCTCGGCGGAGACGTCGCCGCGAAGCGTCGATCACCTGCTCGGCCTCGATCTCGCCGCGAATTGCCCCCCGAGCGATCACTGGCTCCGCGGCCCCGATATCACGGCGGTGTATGAGCCCGCCGATGCACGGCACCTGCGGGCGACGGCCATGTGGCGACAGCATGCCTGCGACGCCACGATCGCCGCACGGGATGCGATCGCCACCTGGGAACTGATCGCGTCGGCCCAGACGTCGCTGCTCGACAGCGAGCCGGCAGTGTCGGTGATCGCTGACATCGCAGCCGACGAGGTCCGGTGGCTGGCCGCGGCGTCGCAGGCGGACGACTGGTCGGCACTCACTTCGGCCAAGACGCTCCCCGCCCAGGCGACAGCCGTGCTCGCGCTGCGGTCCACCGGGTCGGCCGTGCTCGTGGCTCCGCATCCAGACGACGCACCCCGGCTCGACGCGACCTGGAACCAGGGCCGCCTGCGGCTTGCCTGGCGGCTCTTCAC
This sequence comes from Candidatus Kuenenia stuttgartensis, assembly GCA_945890755.1. GTDB lineage: Bacteria > Planctomycetota > Planctomycetia > Pirellulales > UBA1268 > QWPN01. The sequence goes on along the minus strand of CAMDDA010000241.1, from coordinate 370 downwards.
CCGCCAACTCGAGAAGGGCGTTCTGCTGCGGAGTCGCGTGCTCGCAGCCTGTGGCCCTGCGGCCGACACGACCTGGACGGCACGATTGCTGGCCGAATTCCACGCAGCGCCCCCGCCGCTCTCGACCTGAGCCAGCACCCGAGCCGGTTTGTCGACGGCCTTTTTGACGTGGCGGAAACCGCCCGCCTGGCGTTACATTGCCCCCATCTTGCCTGGGCTACGGCACGTCTGCGGAACCATATGTTCCGCAGACGGTTTCGGATCGCCGCACCCGGCGCTCGCCAACCACGGATGGGGTGCATCCCATGGCAGACATTCTCTTCGCCTTCGATCCGGCGCTCGACCGGCCGGTTCCCGCTCCCGACGCGGC